>NZ_JBQFRP010000011.1:0-203502 GCF_056537465.1 Ruegeria sp. CE8 | reverse complement strand
ACCGAAATACTTGGTGATTGCTGCGGTCAGCGTGGTCTTGCCGTGGTCAACGTGGCCAATCGTGCCGATGTTGACGTGCGGTTTTGTACGCTCAAACTTTTCCTTTGCCATGATGGCCTCCTTTTTCGGTAATGAAGGGAGCCCGTTACCCGAGCTCCCTCAAATCTTCGCTTATGCGTATTTCGCCTGGATCTCGTCCGAGATGTTCTGCGGAACCGGATCGTAGTGGTCGAACTGCATGGTGAACTGGGCTCGGCCCGACGACATCGAACGCAGGGTGTTGATGTAGCCGAACATGTTCGCCAGCGGAACAAACGCGTCGATCGCGATTGCGTTGCCGCGCGGTTCCTGACCAGACACCTGGCCACGACGCGAGGTCAGGTCGCCGATGATACCGCCGGTGTATTCTTCCGGGGTGATCACTTCGACCTTCATGATCGGTTCCAGCAGCTTCGCGCCAGCTTTGCGCATGCCTTCACGCATACACATCCGCGATGCGATTTCGAACGCCAGAACGCTCGAGTCAACGTCGTGGAACTTACCGTCCAGCAGGGCAACCTTGAAGTCGATCACAGGGAAGCCAGCCAGCGGGCCGCTGTCCATGACCGAGTTGATGCCTTTTTCAACACCGGGGATGTATTCCTTCGGAACGGCACCACCAACGATGCGGCTTTCGAACGAATAGCCTTCGCCCGCCTCGGTCGGCTGGATCTCCAGCTTGACTTCCGCGAACTGACCCGAACCACCCGACTGTTTCTTGTGGGTGTAGGTGTGTTCAACCGGCATCGAGATGGTTTCACGGTATGCCACCTGAGGTGCACCGATGTTCGCCTCGACTTTGAACTCGCGCTTCAGACGATCAACCAGGATGTCCAGGTGAAGTTCGCCCATGCCCTTCATGATGGTCTGACCCGATTCCAGGTCGGTTTCCACACGGAAGGACGGGTCTTCAGCGGCCAGACGGGCCAGACCCTGAGACATCTTCTCTTGGTCGCCCTTGGTTTTGGGCTCAACTGCGATCTCGATCACCGGATCAGGGAAGGTCATGGTTTCCAGAACCACCGGATCCTTCGCATCACACAGGGTGTCACCGGTGGTGGTGTCTTTCAGACCCGCCAGCGCGATGATGTCGCCTGCAAACGCTTCTTCGATCTCTTCCCGGTTGTTCGAGTGCATCATCATCATACGACCGATGCGCTCTTTCTTACCTTTGGTCGAGTTCAGGATCGAGTCACCCTTATTCATGGTGCCCGAGTAGATCCGAGTGAAGGTCAGCGAGCCAACAAAGGGGTCGTTCATGATTTTAAACGCCAGGCCCGAGAAGGCCATGTTGTCATCGGCACGACGTGCGATGTCACGAACTTCTTCTTCGTCGCCGGGTTTGAAGCCCATGTAATCAACAACGTCCAGCGGGCTGGGCAGATAGTCGATCACAGCGTTGAGCAGCGGCTGAACGCCTTTGTTCTTGAACGCCGAACCACCCAGAACCGGAACGAACGCGATTTCCAGAGTACCTTTGCGCAGCAGGGCGCGCAGGGTCGGAACGTCGGGCTCATTGCCTTCCAGGTATTCCATCATAGCGTCGTCGTCCATTTCGACGGCCGCTTCGATCATCTTGCCGCGCCATTCGTCAGCCATGTCTTTCAGGCTGTCGCGGATCGGTGCTTTGATCCAGCTTGCGCCCAGATCTTCGCCCTGCCACAGCCACTCTTCCATAGTGACCAGGTCGATCAGACCTTCCAGTTCGGACTCGGCGCCGATCGGAATACCAACCGGAACAGCGCGTGCGCCTGTGCGATCTTCGATCATGCGAACGCAGTTGAAGAAATCTGCGCCGATCTTGTCCATCTTGTTGACGAAAACCATACGCGGAACCTTGTAGCGGTCAGCCTGACGCCACACGGTTTCGGTTTGGGGCTCAACACCGGCGTTTGCGTCCAGAACGCAGACGGCACCGTCGAGAACCGCCAGCGAACGCTCAACTTCGATGGTGAAGTCAACGTGGCCGGGGGTGTCGATGATGTTCAGGCGGTGCTTGGGGGTATCGGCGGTCTGACCGTCCTCGGTGCGCTCCCAGAAAGTGGTGGTCGCAGCCGAAGTGATGGTGATACCGCGTTCCTGCTCCTGCTCCATCCAGTCCATGGTGGCTGCACCATCGTGCACCTCACCGATGTTGTGGGATTTACCAGTGTAATACAGGATACGCTCCGAGCAGGTGGTCTTACCTGCGTCGATGTGCGCCATGATACCGAAGTTACGGTACAGTTCGAGCGGATATTCGCGTGCCATTGGTCTAAGCCTCTCGGATTACCAACGATAATGGCTGAAGGCTTTGTTCGCCTCGGCCATCTTGTGGGTGTCTTCGCGCTTTTTCACGGCGGTACCGCGGGACTGTACGGCGTCCAGCAGTTCGCCGGCAAGGCGCTCTTCCATGGTGTTTTCGTTGCGGCCGCGCGCAGCGGTGATCAGCCAACGGATGGCCAGCGCTTCGCGGCGCTCAGGGCGCACTTCGACCGGAACCTGATAGGTTGCACCACCAACCCGGCGCGAGCGAACCTCGACCGACGGTTTGATGTTGTCGAGCGCTTCGTGGAACACTTCGACAGGAGCGCGCTTTACCTTGTTCTCAACGCGGTCAAAGGCGTTGTAAACGATGCGCTCCGCGACCGACTTCTTGCCGTCGATCATCAGGTTGTTCATGAATTTGGTCAGTACCTTGTCGCCAAATTTGGCGTCAGGCAGGACTTCGCGTTTTTCGGCGGCGTGACGACGTGACATATCAGCCTCTCCTTCTTACTTGGGACGCTTCGCGCCGTATTTCGAACGGCGTTGCTTACGATCTTTGACGCCCTGAGTATCCAGAACACCGCGCAGGATGTGGTAACGCACACCGGGAAGGTCTTTTACACGGCCGCCACGGATCAGAACAACCGAGTGTTCCTGCAGGTTGTGGCTTTCACCGGGGATGTACGAGATGACCTCGAACCCGTTGGTCAGGCGCACCTTGGCAACCTTACGCATAGCCGAGTTCGGTTTCTTCGGTGTGGTGGTGTAAACACGTGTGCAGACGCCGCGTTTCTGCGGGCACTGCTCCAGGTGCATGGACTTCGAGCGTTTTACTTTGGGCTGCCGCGGCTTGCGGATCAGCTGTTGAATAGTTGGCATTCCGGTTTCTTCCCCGTTTTGCAACACACATGACATGCACGCGCGTTGCGTGCGGTTAAACTTGCTGCACTTATGCGTCCACAAGCGCAAAACCCGCGAGCGTTCCCATTCCGAGGTGAACGTCGCGGTTGGTTATCAGAGGGCGCGAACTACAAAATTGTCCGGGCCTTGACCAGTTCATTACTGAAATCGGTTATGGGGCGGCCCCCGGTACCGAGATGTCGCGCGTAATAGGGGGAGTCGGCCCGAGTGTCAACAGTGCTTGCCCTGTCAGCCGGATGTCACTGTTTTAACAAGAATCGGCAACGGGTTCCACAACGTCTCTCCCGTTGCGGGTCATCGAGGACATCTGCATAGTGGCCCAGAAACTCTGCGATGGACGAAACATGCAAGTTATTGGCCTGTGCCGCTTTTCTTATCCCGCGATCGGCGGCTATCAGGTCGAACACGATACCGTCGAGGAACGGCGGCAGTATCTGTACAACCCTGCCCGATTGGAAGAACGGTTTCGCCTGTTCGAAACGACCACCCTGCCCTGTTTTCGCGAGCATACTGACGAAGACTTTGAACTGCTGGTCGTGATCGGAGAGTGCCTTCCCAAAGAGTCGATGGAGCGGCTCTACGATCTCACCTCGGGTATCAAGCAGATCCGCATTGTCAAACGCGCGCCGGCCCGCCACCGTCCTCTTGTCAAAGAGGTTCTGCACAGCGCCCGCAAAGATCCGGATCAGCCCTGCATACAGTTTCGGCATGACGACGATGACGCCGTTTCTGTTGATCTGGTTGAACGTCTGCGCGAAGCCGCCGATGACGCAAAGGGGCTTGCCCGGTACAATCGGACAATTGGATTGGATTTCAACAACGGTTTCCTGGCCCGGTTCGGCCCGGATGGTGTTCGCGCCGCCCAGGTGTTCAGACCGCTTTTGGGGGTTGGTCTGGGGATGTACATCGCCGGCGGCTGCAAACACACGATCATGAGCTTCACCCACCACAAGATCGGCCGCTTCATGCCCGTGATCAGCTATCCCGACGCGCCGATGTGGGTCAGGACCCTGAACAATTTCAACGATTCACCCCACGCCCGCGCCAGCAAAACCGAGCTGTTTCAACTGACCCCCGAACAGGAGGGAGAGTTCATAGCGCGCTTTGCCATTGAACAGGACGACGTGAGGCGGGTTCACTCCGCCGGTTGAGCTTGACGTTCGCGGAACAACGTGAACAGCCCTGCCCCAACGACCAGAACCGCACCGAACATCGTGATCGTATCCGGCCAATCGCCGAACACGACCCAACCCAGACCCAACGCCCAAATCAGACTGGAATAGCGGAAAGGGGCGATAAAGCCTACGTCCCCAATCCGCATGACCATGACGCTGCACAGGTATCCGGCCAGCACGAATACTGCCGCCGATGCCACCATCAAGCCCGAGCCTGATGTAACCGGTTCCCAACCGGTTGCTGCGGTCGCGACCCCGGCCGCCAAAGTGATGGACAGCGATGTCGCTAACGTGACGGCCAGCGATGGTACATGAATGGACATGCGCCGCGTTATCAGATCCCGCGCCGTCACCGAAGCTACTGCGATCAGAGCGTAAATGGCGTAGATGCTGAAACCGTCAGGCCCCGGTCGTACGATCAGCAACATACCGGCGAACCCCATTCCGATTGCCAGTATTCGTCGCCAGCCGATATGTTCACCGAAGAACAGAACCGCCCCAAGCGTCACTGTCAGCGGCAGGGCCTGCAAAACGGCGGTCACGTTCGCCAGTGGCATGTGCAGCAATGCAGTCAGAAAGAAAAATGTTGCCGAAAGTTCGGCCAGGCATCGTGCAGCCACCAGCCATTTGTCGTGGCGTGGAAAATTCAGATGCAGCGCACCCAGATGACGCGCCATCAGAAATACCAGAAACGTCGCCAATGCACCACGCATGGCGACCATCTGAAACAGCGGCATTTCCGCCCCTGCAGCCTTGATCAGAGCATCATTGACAGTAAAGGCAGCCATACTGCCCATCATCAGCATCGCGCCCTTCACATTCGGACTCATCGTGGAAGATTCCAATTCTCAAAAGAAACTCAGCCCATTGGCCGCAAGGCCGTAGGGGATGTCAATGAACATCCTTGGGCTAGAAAAGCGCTATTTCTTTTCAGCCTGGTAAAACAACCAATTTGTGATCCATGTCCCTTAGGGCATGGTCAATGCGTGGCGCAATCTCCGCCCAATCACCCCCGGCCAGGCCCGCGCCGATCATCGGATAGCCTATGCGCGCGGTCGGAAACCCCCGTGCAATCATTTCGAAACAGGCCGAGATCGCGTCGTATTCCACAAGCCGTCCGGGTCCGTCCCAATGGAACTGAGTATAGGCGTTTGCTATTACAAAGCTGGTTGCCCCCCTCGACACAGATGCCATTGAAACGGTGCCCAGTTTTGAGCGAACCCCATATTCAGTCTGCTTGTCGGCCTCCAGAGCGTCAGGGAACTCAGCCGCGATTACTCTGGCGATCCCAGCACCCATCGCGTGGAAACAATTGCAGCCATGGACGATGACGTCAAATTCACCGTCTAGTGCAAGCTGTATCAAATCACCCTTGATCGTTGGCATCGAAAACCCTTTGGAACAGTCGATTGCCTCTGATGACCGCTTTCGCGGCTATTCCGTAACTGTCTTAGCACGACTGGGCACATGCGCATACCGGTGACCTCTCTAAGTAAATGTACCAGGCGCAAAAAATGAAAAGGCCCCGCAAAATTGCGGGGCCTGATCGATTGAATGTTGCGGTGCTTACTCGCGGCTTTCCGGTGTTTCCACCAGAACGTCCAACTCGTCACCCACGATATCGTCATCCATGACCGGAGCGGCGAGGGCAGCGGCCGCTTCGGCCTCTTCCCGACGGGCTTCGATCACGACGTTGTCGCGGCCTTGCGCAACCTGACGCACGGCCTGAGTCGCACCACCGGTACCGGCGGGGATCAGACGACCGACGATGACGTTCTCTTTCAGGCCAACCAGCTTGTCCTTCTTGCCCTGAACCGAAGCTTCGGTCAGCACGCGGGTGGTTTCCTGGAACGACGCCGCCGAGATGAACGAACGCGTTTGCAGCGAGGCTTTGGTGATCCCCAGCAGGATCGGCTCGCCCTGTGCCGGACGACCACCGCGGGCGATGGTCTTCTCGTTGGCCGCGTCGAACTCCTGCTTGTCGACATGCTCACCTTTCAGCAGGGTGGTGTCGCCTGAATCCAGGATCTCCCACTTCTGCAGCATCTGTCGCACGATGACTTCGATGTGCTTGTCGTTGATCTTCACGCCCTGCAGACGATAGACGTCCTGCACCTCGTCGATCATGTAATCCGCCAGCGCTTCGACACCCATGATGGACAGGATGTCGTGCGGAGCCGGGTTACCGTCCATCAGGTATTCACCCTTCTGGATGAAGTCCCCTTCGGCGACCGGGATGTGCTTGCCCTTGGGCACCATGTACTCGATGGTCTCCATGGACTCGTCTGCCGGTTCGATGCTGATGCGGCGCTTGTTCTTGTAGTCGCGACCAAAGCGCACGTAACCATCGGCTTCTGCGATGATCGCGTGATCTTTCGGACGACGGGCTTCGAACAGTTCGGCCACACGCGGCAGACCACCGGTGATGTCCTTGGTCTTGGCGCCTTCACGCGGAATACGCGCAACAACGTCACCGGCTTCGACCTGCTGACCGTCTTCGACCGACAGGATCGCATCCACCGACATCGGATAGTGAACCGGGTTGCCCGCATCGTTGCGGACCGGCTCGCCATCCTCACCGACCAGAATGATCTCGGGCTTCAGTTCGCTGCCTTTCGGGGCCGCGCGCCAGTCGATCACAATCTTCTGGGTCATACCGGTTGCTTCGTCGGTCTCGTCGCGGACAGCAAGGCCCGAAACCAGGTCAACGTATTTCGCGGTACCGGCTTTCTCGGCGATGATCGGCAGGGTGTACGGGTCCCACTCGAACAGCTTGTCGCCACGGGCCACCTTGGTGCCGTCCTTGACGAACAGCTTGGAGCCGTAGCCCAGCTTGTGGCTGGCACGCTCTTCGCCATGCTCGTCCTTGATCACCAGCTTCATGTTCCGGCCCATGACCAGGCTTTCGCCCGCCGCATTGACCAGAATCTGCGGGTTCTCGAACGACACCACGCCTTCCTGGCTGGCTTCCTGGAACGACTGCTGACCACCTTGCGCAACACCGCCGATGTGGAAGGTCCGCATCGTCAGCTGCGTACCGGGTTCACCGATGGACTGGGCGGCGATGATGCCGACAGCTTCACCTGTGTTCACCATGGTACCGCGAGCAAGGTCACGACCGTAGCAGGTTGCACAGACGCCTTCCTCGGACTCGCAGGTCAGAGGCGAACGGATGCGGGTCGATTGAACACCGGCTTCATCAATGGTGTCGGCCATACGCTCGTCGATCAGCTGACCAGCTGCCACAATCACCTCATCCGTACCCGGACGTAGGATGTCGTCTGCAGCCACACGGCCCAGGATACGCTCGGCCAGCGAAGCGACAACTTCACCGTCATTGACCGCGGCTTCCGCAGTGATCGCACGCTCGGTGCCACAGTCGACTTCACGAACGATGCAGTCCTGCGCCACGTCCACCAGACGACGGGTCAGATAACCCGAGTTCGCCGTCTTCAGAGCGGTATCCGACAGACCCTTACGGGCACCGTGGGTCGAGTTGAAGTACTCGAGAACGGTCAGACCTTCTTTAAAGTTCGAGATAATCGGTGTCTCGATGATGTCACCGTTCGGTTTGGCCATAAGGCCGCGCATACCGCCCAGCTGTTTCATCTGAGTGACCGAGCCACGCGCACCCGAGTGGGCCATCATGTAGACCGAGTTCGGTTCCTGTTCGGCACCGGCCTCATCACGCGACGACGCCGAGATGGTGTTCATCATGGCTTCGGTGACGCGGTCGTTACACTTCGACCAGGCATCGACAACTTTGTTGTACTTTTCGCCCTGAGTGATCAGGCCGTCCATGTACTGCTGTTCAAAGTCTTTCACCTGATCGCGGGTGTCATCGACGATGCCCCACTTGTCGTTCGGGATGACCATATCGTCCTTACCGAACGAGATGCCCGCCTTGAACGCCTCTTTGAAGCCCATCGACATGATCTGGTCACAGAAGATGACCGACTCTTTCTGACCGCAGTAGCGGTAGACAGTGTCGATCACCTGCTGCACTTCTTTCTTTCGCAGCAGGCGGTTGACCAGCTCGAAAGGCGCCTTGTTGTTCATCGGCAGCAACGCACCCAGGCGCAGACGGCCCGGAGTGGTTTCGTAACGCTTCTGAACTTCGTTTCCTTCGTCGTCGATCTGCGTGATCCGCGCGGTGATCTTGGTGTGCAAGTGCACTTCGCCGGAATCCAGCGCGTGCTGAACTTCGTCAATCGAACCAAACACCTTGCCTTCGCCCGGCATGCCTTCGCGTTCCAGGGTCACATAGTACAGACCCAGAATCATATCCTGCGACGGAACGATGATCGGCGCGCCGTTTGCAGGCGACAGAACGTTGTTCGTCGACATCATCAGAACACGCGCTTCCAGCTGCGCCTCAAGGCTCAGCGGGACGTGAACGGCCATCTGGTCACCGTCGAAGTCGGCGTTGAAGGCCGAACAGACCAGCGGGTGCAGCTGGATCGCTTTACCTTCGATCAGGACCGGCTCGAACGCCTGAATGCCAAGACGGTGCAGTGTTGGCGCACGGTTCAGCATGACAGGGTGTTCGCGGATCACCTCGTCGAGGATGTCCCACACTTCGGGACGCTCTTTCTCGACCAGTTTCTTCGCCTGTTTCACGGTCGAAGACAGACCCTTGGCCTCGAGGCGCGAGTAGATGAACGGTTTGAACAGCTCCAGCGCCATCTTCTTGGGCAGACCACACTGGTGCAGCTTCAGCTCGGGGCCGGTCACGATGACCGAACGGCCCGAGAAGTCGACGCGCTTACCCAGAAGGTTCTGACGGAAGCGGCCCTGCTTACCCTTCAGCATGTCAGACAACGATTTCAACGGACGCTTGTTGGCGCCGGTGATCACGCGGCCACGACGGCCGTTGTCGAACAGAGCGTCAACGGATTCCTGCAGCATCCGCTTTTCGTTGCGGACGATGATGTCAGGTGCGCGCAGTTCGATCAGACGCTTCAGACGGTTGTTCCGGTTGATGACGCGGCGATACAGATCGTTCAGATCAGACGTCGCGAAACGGCCGCCATCCAGCGGAACCAGCGGACGCAGTTCCGGCGGGATGACCGGGATCACAGTCATCACCATCCACTCTGGCCGGTTGCCCGACTCGAGGAAGGATTCAACAACCTTCAGACGCTTGATGATCTTCTTGGGCTTCAGTTCGCCGGTTGCTTCGGCCAGATCAGCGCGCAGCTGCTCGGCTTCGGCTTCCAGATCGATCTGGGCCAGCATCTCGCGGATGGCTTCAGCGCCGATATTGGCGGTGAACGCGTCCATGCCAAAGGCATCCTGCGCGTCCATGAACTCTTCTTCGGTCAGCATCTGGCCGTAGGTCAGGTCGGTCAGACCGGGCTCGATGACAACGTAGTTTTCAAAGTACAGAACGCGTTCCAGATCGCGCAGCGTCATATCCAGCATCAGACCGATGCGGGACGGCAACGATTTCAGGAACCAGATATGCGCAACAGGCGCGGCCAGTTCGATATGGCCCATACGCTCGCGGCGAACTTTCTGGAGGGTGACTTCCACACCGCATTTCTCGCAGACAACGCCGCGATACTTCATCCGCTTATATTTGCCGCACAGACATTCGTAATCTTTGATCGGGCCAAAGATACGCGCGCAGAACAGACCGTCACGTTCAGGCTTGAACGTCCGGTAGTTGATGGTTTCGGGTTTCTTGATCTCACCATAGGACCAAGACAGAATCCGTTCAGGGCTGGCCAGCGAAACCTTGATCTCGTCAAAGACTTTCGGCGGTGTCAGCGGGTTGAACGGGTTGTTGGTGATTTCCTGGTTCATTTTGATACCTCAAATTTTGCGGAAGGGGGGACGGGAGAAAGGGCCGAGGCCCTTACTCCTCAACCTCCGCATCCAGGAGTTCCATATTCAGGCCGAGGCCACGGACTTCTTTCACCAGAACGTTGAACGATTCCGGTACGCCCGCTTCAAAGTTATCCTCGCCCTTGACGATCGACTCATAGACCTTGGTCCGGCCGGCGACGTCATCCGATTTCACGGTGAGCATCTCCTGCAGGGTGTAGGCGGCGCCGTAAGCTTCCAGAGCCCAGACCTCCATTTCACCAAAGCGCTGACCACCGAACTGCGCCTTACCACCCAGCGGCTGCTGGGTGACCAGGCTGTACGGCCCGGTCGAACGCGCGTGGATTTTGTCATCCACCAGGTGGTGCAGTTTCAGCAGGTACTTGATGCCCACGGTCACCGGACGTGCGAATTGCTCACCGGTGCGACCGTCGAACAGAACCGACTGACCGCTTTCCGAGAAGCCCGCACGCACCAGCGCGTCGTTGACGTCAGCCTCTTTGGCGCCGTCAAAGACCGGTGTTGCGATCGGAACACCGCGGGTCACGTTGCCCGCAGCCTCGATCAGGCCATCCTCGTCCAGACCGGTGATGCCTTCTTCGTAGACATCTTCGCCATAGGCCAGCTTCATCGCTTCGCGTACCGGGGTCAGATCGCCTGAACGGCGGTATTCGCCCAGTGCCTCATCGATGTTCAGACCCAGACCGCGCGCGGCCCAACCCATATGGGTTTCAAGGATCTGACCTACGTTCATTCGCGAAGGCACACCCAGCGGGTTCAGACAGAAGTCAACCGGAGTACCATCGGCCAGGAACGGCATGTCTTCCATCGGAACAACCTTGGAGATCACACCTTTGTTCCCGTGACGACCGGCCATCTTGTCGCCCGGCTGCAGCTTACGCTTCACGGCGATGAAGACTTTGACCATCTTCATCACACCCGGCGGCAGGTCGTCGCCACGACGGACTTTCTCGACCTTATCCTCGAAACGAGCATCCAGAGCGCGTTTCTGCACTTCGTACTGCTCGTTCAGAGCTTCAACGATCTGTGCGTCCTGCTCACCTTCCAGGGCCAGTTGCCACCACTGACCACGGGTCAGCATGTCCAGCAGTTCCTCGGTGATCACCGACCCTGCCTTGACGCCTTTCGGGCCTTTGACAGCGGTTTTACCCATGATCAGGCCTTGCAGACGCGCATAGATGTTGCGGTCAAGGATCGCCAGCTCGTCGTCCCGGTCACGGGCCAGACGTTCGACTTCCTCACGCTCGATCTGCAGCGCACGCTCGTCTTTCTCGACGCCGTGACGGTTGAAGACGCGGACTTCGACGACCGTACCGTAATCGCCCGGCTTCACGCGCAGCGAGGTGTCGCGCACGTCAGATGCTTTTTCACCAAAGATGGCGCGCAGCAGCTTTTCTTCCGGGGTCATCGGGCTTTCGCCCTTCGGAGTGATCTTGCCGACCAGAATATCGCCCGGTTCAACATCCGCACCGATGTAAACGATGCCCGCCTCGTCGAGGTTGCGCAGCGCTTCTTCACCGACGTTCGGAATGTCGCGGGTGATCTCTTCCGGACCCAGCTTGGTGTCACGTGCAGCGACTTCAAACTCCTCGATATGAACCGAGGTAAAGACGTCGTCACGCGCGATCCGTTCCGAGATCAGGATCGAGTCTTCGTAGTTGTAACCGTTCCACGGCATGAACGCGACGACCACGTTCTTACCCAAGGCCAGTTCACCCATATCGGTCGACGGACCATCGGCAATAACTTCGCCCTTCTGGACGGTGTCACCCACCTTGATCAGCGGACGCTGGTTGATACAGGTGTTCTGGTTCGAACGCTGGAATTTGCGCAGACGATAGATGTCAACGCCAGCATCGCCCAGTTCCAGATCTTCGGTGGCGCGGATAACGATACGCTGGGCATCGACCTGGTCGATGATACCGGCACGTTTCGCCTGAATCGCAGCACCCGAGTCGATCGCAACCTTTTCCTCGATCCCGGTACCGACCAGCGGCGCTTCGGCCCGCAGCAGCGGAACCGCCTGACGTTGCATGTTCGAGCCCATCAGAGCGCGGTTGGCGTCGTCATTTTCAAGGAACGGGATCAGCGAGGCCGCGACCGAGACCAGCTGTTTCGGCGACACGTCGATCAGGTCCACGTTCTCGCGCGGGGCGAGGGTGTAGTCACCGGCCTGACGGGTCGAAACCAGATCGTTGATGAACTTGCCATCAGCGTCCAAAGTCGCGTTCGCCTGCGCCACGGTGTGACGCATTTCCTCGGTCGCGGACATGTAGTGAACCTCATCGGTCACCTCGGCGTCTTTGACGACGCGATACGGTGTTTCGATGAAGCCATACTTGTTCACGCGGGCAAAGGTGGCCAGCGAGTTGATCAGACCAATGTTCGGACCTTCCGGCGTTTCAATTGGACACATCCGGCCATAGTGGGTCGGGTGCACGTCGCGAACTTCGAAGCCCGCACGCTCACGTGTCAAACCACCGGGGCCAAGCGCCGAAAGACGGCGTTTGTGGGTAACCTCGGACAGCGGGTTGGTCTGGTCCATGAACTGCGACAGCTGCGACGAGCCGAAGAATTCGCGAACAGCAGCCGCAGCCGGTTTCGCGTTGATCAGGTCCTGAGGCATGACGGTGTCAATCTCGACCGACGACATACGCTCTTTGATCGCGCGCTCCATACGCAGCAGGCCAACGCGGTACTGGTTTTCCATCAGTTCGCCGACCGAGCGCACACGGCGGTTGCCGAGGTGGTCGATATCGTCCACGTCGCCTTTGCCGTCACGCAGTTCCACCAGCGCCTTGATGCAGGCCACGATGTCTTCGCGACGCAGCGTACGCAGGGTGTCCGGCGCGTCCAGAGCCAGACGCATGTTCATCTTCACGCGGCCAACGGCAGACAGGTCGTAGCGCTCACTGTCGAAGAACAGAGTGTCGAACAGAGCCGACGCAGCCTCGACGGTGGGCGGCTCGCCCGGGCGCATTACGCGGTAGATGTCCATCAGCGCGCTTTCACGGTTCAGGTTCTTATCCTGAGCCATGGTGTTGCGCATGTACGGGCCGACATTGACGTTGTCGATGTCCAGAACCGGGATGTCGGTGATGCCCGCATCGATCAGTTCCTTGACAGTCCCACCAATCAGGTCGCCGTCCTTGTCGTATTCCAAGGTCAGCTCATCACCGGCCTCGACATAGATCGCGCCGGTTTCTTCGTTGATGATGTCCTTAGCGACAAACTTGCCAACGATGTTGTCGAAGGGCACCAGCAAGTCGGTGACAACGCCTTCTTCGATCAGCTTCTTGACCGCGCGCGGGGTGACTTTCTTGCCCGCTTCAGCAATCACTTCACCGGACTTCGCGTCGACCAGATCATAGGTCGGACGGGTGCCGCGGACACGCTCGGGGAAGAACGGCGTGATCCAGCCTTTCTTCTTGTCCAGCTTGTAGGACACGGTGTTGTAATACGCGTCCATGATCGCTTCCTGGTCCAGACCCAGCGCATAGAGCAGGGTGGTCACAGGCAACTTACGGCGACGGTCGATACGAGCGAACACGATGTCCTTGGCGTCGAACTCAAAGTCCAGCCAGCTGCCGCGATACGGGATGATGCGGCAGGCAAACAGCAGCTTGCCCGAGGAGTGGGTTTTGCCCTTGTCGTGGTCAAAGAACACACCGGGCGAGCGGTGCATTTGAGACACGATCACACGCTCGGTGCCATTCACGATGAACGTACCGTTCGGTGTCATCAGGGGCATGTCGCCCATGAACACGTCCTGCTCCTTGATGTCCTTCACCGACTTGGCGCCGGTGTCTTCATCGACATCAAACACGATCAGGCGCAGAGTGACCTTCAGCGGCGCGCTGTAGGTCATGTCGCGCTGCATGCACTCTTCGACGTCATATTTGGGTTTTTCCAGATCGTATTTCACGAATTCCAGAACGGAGGTTTCGTTGAAATCCTTGATCGGGAAAACCGACTGAAACACACCTTTGATGCCTTCGCCGTCGGTGGGCTGCTCTGCATCGCCGGAGCGCAGGAAAAGATCATAAGAAGATTTCTGGACCTCAATGAGGTTCGGCATCTCCAGCACTTCACGGATTTTGCCGTAATATTTACGAAGACGTTTCTGGCCAAGGAACGTTTGAGCCATGTCAGATGTCACCTTTCGATGTTCTCAGCGGGCAAAGACACCGTCGGGCCCCGGCATCTTGCACATTCGAGACGACACGTCCGGATCAATTCATGGCCACCGTCCCGAAGGCAGCCTCCCGATCCGCGAACCGCGTCTTAGAAAACGCCCCCAGACATGAGGCCCTTTCTAAGACAGGTTCGGCTGGACCCGGATTTCTCCGAGCCCAGCCAAATTTTTCGGTGCATCGGCGATGCACCAGACAACGGGCTTAGGCCAGTTCGACCTCGGCGCCAGCTGCTTCCAGCTTGCCTTTGATCTCTTCGGCTTCTGCTTTGTCGATGCCTTCTTTGATCTTACCGCCAGCTTCGACCAGTTCCTTGGCCTCTTTCAGGCCCAGACCGGTGATGCCGCGAACTTCTTTGATCACGTTGATTTTCGAAGCGCCGGCGTTCTTCAGAACGACGTCGAATTCGGTTTTTTCTTCCTCAGCTGCGCCACCGGCGTCGCCACCAGCTGCAACCATTACGGCGCCGCCAGCTGCGGGCTCGATGCCGTACTCGTCTTTGAGGATGGTTTTCAGTTCTTGTGCTTCCAGCAGGGTCAGACCCACGATGCTTTCTGCGAGTGCTTTCAGATCAGCCATTTTATCAGCTCTTTCCGTTTACAGTGTGTGTTCCAACGTCAGGGTATTCACCCTACGCAGATCATTCAGTGCCAACCGCTTACGCAGCTTCCGCCTTCTCTTCGATGGTGGAAAGGATGCTTGCGATGTTGCTTGCAGGTGCGCCAATCGCGCCGGCGATGTTCGAAGCAGGTGCGCCAATGCAGCCCACGATCGAAGCAATAAGCTCCTCGCGAGACGGCATTTTCGAAACTGTTTCGACGCCTTTGCGGTCCAGAGCGTTCTCGCCCATTGCACCGCCAAGGATTTCGAACTTTTGGTTCTCCTTGGCGAAGTCCTCGGCCACTTTGGCTGCTGCCACAGGGTCCTCGGAATAGGTCAGAACGGTCATCCCTGTCAGCAGGTCGGCCATGCTTTCACACGGCTTACCCTCAAGGGCGATTTTGGCGAGCCTGTTCTTGGCAACACGCACGGAGCCACCCGCGTCACGAGCACGTGCGCGAAGGTCCTGCATCTCGGCAACTGTCAGACCGGCGTAGTGAGCAACCACTACGACGCCAGAGCTTTCGAAGATTTGGCCGAGTTCCTCGACCACTTTCTCTTTCTGGGCTCTATCCACAGTTCTCTCCAAGTTTGGGGCGATATCTCACCCCGGCTCATATTTGCCGCAGCTTTCGCTCCGGCGTTCAGGTCCGTTGTTACGGGATTGGCCAAAACGCGCCCGAGGGTTGGACCCTCAGAATTCTTTGGTCTTACCCGTCTCAGGCAGGGAATTAAGGGGCCATATGGCACCACCCACCGTCTTGGACGAAACAAAATAAAGCGCACGACGAATCGCACGCTTTACTTCGTAGCCTTACTTAGGGCAGATACCGCCAGTTTCCAAGAGGTAAATTGCGGATTCTGCGTTACCGCAACAGCATTCGAGAACTTCGAATTCCCGCCTTTTGTTGGTCAAATAATATTCATTTGCACAAGCCTCCGGAACAACTGGCACGAACATCTTTTCACGGTTGCTCAAATGCCTACTTTCCGTTGACACCGGAAACGCGCTGTTATCCTGTCCAGAGATCGAACTTTCACACTCAGGACTTGTCCCGTTGGCTGACACACTACCCCTATCCGACGAAGAACAAGCACGTGTCGCCTCGTATATCGACGAGTTTTCGAGCGAGCTCCCGCAAGAGTTTATCACGCATTACGACTGCATCTACCGGTCGCACGCCTTCGAAGATTCTCGGGCTGTCCTGATCCTGCATACTGCATCTCGGGCATTCGCCCTCAAAACCGATACGGAGTCCCCTACTACCGGCAGATTAAAAGCCGAATTCGAACTGCTGGTTGAGCTTTGGGACTACTTCGAGGGTAACGACACGTCTCGGGTCGTCCGACCCGTTTATCTTTCGCCGGGCGGCGCTTTTCTGGTCACTGAGTATATAAGCCGACCGACTGCCGTAGATCTGATTTATAACAGCCCGGATGAAAATCAGGTTGCTCAGGTGTACCGCCGCGCCGGGTCATGGCTGAATGATCTTCATGCCCGGCACGCCCCAATCAGTTACGCTTTCCGTCCGCGATGGATGACCGACAGCATTCGCGATCTGGTCAAAGCCGTTCCGCATGAAATCGAGGAACAGAGCCGAAAAATGGTAAACCTCATGCTGGCCGAAGGCGCTCGCCTTAAGGGCACCGAGGACCTGCGGGTCTTTTCGCATGGCGATTTTCACGGACAGAACCTGATCGTCGGACAGGGAAAGACAATCGGTCTGGATTTCACCGAGGCCCGCGACAAACTGGCCGTTTATGATATCGTCGACTTCCTGAAATCGGACATCTTTCGGGACGGGGATGGGGCCGACGTGGATCGAAGCGGAATCCTGAAACGAAACAAGGATATGTTTTTTCGCCTCTACCGGCATCCGATCAATCACGACATCCTTGACTACTGCATCCGTGGACGGTTGCTGAAAGACTGGCTGTTTCTACATCAGATCACCCATACCTGCAGCGCCTTTGAACACGACAGGCGGCGGCGACTGGGCCAGCGTCTGCGCCTGATATTCCAAGGTCACTGAACCTGTCACGCGAACAGTGTGGTCCACATTTGTTTCCAGGTGGCCTAGCTTCGCTCAATCCGGGCCGCCATCAGCTTTTCAGCGCTCCTCAGCGTTCTGCTCGTCCTGTTTCAACGTGTCCGCAGTGACCCTGACGCGGTGCTTCAGTTCGAAGTTTGCCTCTACATGCTCCAGCATGTCCGCGGCAAACTCCTGTAGCGAACCTTCTTTTCGAACGGCGCGCAAGGTGTGCAGCAAGATGCTGATTATGGCACCATCATGTTCTCGCGCGCGCTCCAACTCAGAAATTCGATTATGCAGAATTTCAGGGAGTTCGGACAAGGAGGCGTTCACCAGTTTTGCGCGCTGCGCGTCTTCCCGCGCGATGCATTGCTCGGCCCACTTGTTACTGTCGTTACTCGCCAAGAGACGAAGATGACCACCGGGGCGTTCGCGAATTTGCTCCATGACATTCTGGTTTCGCGCGCGAACGGAATTCCCCCCTCCCTCTTTTTCGATATAGTCCTTCAACGCCTTAACGGCCCATGCTGGGCATTTGCGACTGCTTGGCCGATGCGGATCCGCCAGCCAGGATTGCAACGTCCGATTTGTCACCTTTCGGGACGTTTCAAGTTCCAGGGCAATCTCCACAAAGGAATTGTTGCCCGCAAATGGGCCGCTCACGAGCCGCTGCAACTCGGACCGGTTTCTTTCGTCTTCTATGGTCTGCTGGAGAGCCTCAAAAATCTTGCTTACCCGCGCCTCGCCCAGAGCTAACCGGGTCTCGTCTTCGACTTTGAATGATACCCCCGGGCCCTGCGCGTCATACTGGATGTGTATAACCACACCTGTCTCTAGATGGGTGGCCTGAGGATTCAGATACCTGTACTCAAATTTCATATTTTCCCAGCTCCGATTTCTGTGCGCACACTGTGCGCACAATACGTAAGCTGACTGCCGAAACAAATCAACCGAGCCAACAAAAAATCCCGGGCAGTTTGCACCACCCGGGATCAAATTCTGATTTTTGAGCAGTAAGGCTTATTCGCCCGACGCGGCTGCCACATCCAGAGTCACACCGGGGCCCATGGTCGAGCTCAGCGCGATTTTCTTCATGTAGGTGCCTTTGGCGCCCGACGGCTTGGCCTTGGCCACAGCCGAAACGAATGCACGAACGTTTTCGGCCAGCTTGGCTTCGTCGAACGACGCTTTGCCAACACCCGCGTGTACAACGCCGCCTTTTTCCGCCTTGAACTGAACTTCACCACCCTTGGCTGCTTCCACGGCCGCTTTCACGTCCATGGTCACGGTGCCAACTTTGGGGTTCGGCATCAGGTTGCGCGGGCCCAGAACCTTACCCAGACGACCGACGATCGGCATCATGTCCGGGGTTGCGATGCAGCGATCGAATTCGATGGTGCCGCCCTGAATAGTTTCCATCAGGTCTTCTGCGCCAACGATATCTGCGCCTGCTTCTTTCGCTTCGTCAGCCTTGGGGCCACGAGCAAACACAGCAACGCGCATCGCTTTACCGGTGCCATTCGGCAGGCCGACAACACCGCGAACCATTTGGTCTGCGTGACGTGTGTCAACGCCCAGGTTCAGTGCGATTTCGATGGTTTCGTCGAATTTCGAGGTTGCGTTGGCTTTGACCAGGGCAACTGCTTCTTCGACCGACAGGTTTTCCTTGCCGGCGACAGCTTCGCGCGCAGCGCGGGTACGTTTACCGAGTTTTGCCATCTTACTTCACCTCGATGCCCATGGAGCGGGCCGAGCCCAGGATGATCTGCATTGCGCCTTCGACGTCGTTGGCGTTCAGATCTTTCATTTTGGCTTCGGCGATTTCGCGAACCTGCTTCGAGGTCACGGTGGCCACGGTCTCACGACCGGGGTTTTCCGCACCACGGGGGCGGTTACGCTTGCCGACCGGCTTCAGACCAGCTGCTTTTTTCAGGTAGTAAGACGCGGGCGGCGTCTTGATGTCCATGGTGAAGGACTTGTCCTGATAGTAGGTGATCACGGTCGGGCACGGAGCGCCGGGCTCCATGTCTGCGGTCTTGGCGTTGAACGCCTTGCAGAATTCCATGATGTTGATGCCGCGCTGACCCAGCGCCGGACCAACTGGCGGCGACGGGTTCGCCTGACCTGCAGGAACCTGCAGTTTCATTGTACCAGCAAGCTTCTTGGCCATTTGGTTTTCCTTTCAACGTAGGTGAAACGCGTTCCACCCGGTTTATGTTGCGTGGTCCGATCCGGGATCGCGATCCCAGCAACCTCCCACGAGAGAATCTCGCCCGAAGACGATAGAGGCGGCATGTACAGTGGAACGCAGGGGTTGGCAAGTGGCTGACACCCACTTCCCAATCACCTGATTGCGCCATTATCAGGTCACAGTGGCCGATTAGAATTTCGTGACAGAACAATTTATTTGAATACATAAGTTGCTTAAGAAGCGGAGGCGGGTATCTTGTCAAAACTTGGTCATAAAAGAGGTGGTCAGGGATGGCATCATCTCGACTGAACAAGGGAATACTTATCGGTATACTTTTTGCTTTGCTGCCAGGATGTGGCAGCAAGGCTCAGGATCAGGACACGGCGCCCGGCACGGCCGGCCAAACTGACGTCTCGAACAGCACTTCGTCCGCAACGACAGGAATTGATCCCGCTACCTACGCTGGCCGGTTTCAGATCAAACTGACCAAAGAAGTTCCTCTGCGCGATATTCCCGTCCCCTTCACCGTCTACGCCGGTCTTGAGGAATCCAGCCCCACCCGCTTGCGATTGAGGGCCTTCATGGACTTGCGCGGATTGCAGGAAAAAGCTCCGCAGATACTGACAGGTCCCTTGGAAGAAAGCTGCAAACGCCAGATTTATCTCGAGGTCCGAGACGTCACCGCCATAGACGACACGGTAAAGGTCGAGGGGTCAGCCCGTGCACAGTTTACGAGGTGTACCCGACAGGAAGAACCTGGCATTCGTTACTTTGGGGCAACCGTGGATGCCGTTGCTGTCGCCAAAGCGAAAGTCGAGGGCCAATGCCTCACTTTCAGTATCGAAAGTGTTGACCTTAGCCCACGCGGCTTTATCGGAGGCGTCAGCAATCTCTTCGGTATGACCAATCGCATCAACGAGGCCGTACTGGAAAAAGGTGGAGAGTTTTTGGCCAGCCACCCCGTCTGCCCACCATTGCCTGAAGAATTCAGCGTGCTCGACCCGATATATGAGTCCGGAGGCACACGCGAGATCGCTCCCGGCGGGATGGGAGCTGCTGTTGTCGGTTCGGCTGACGTCAGCGCGGAGACGATTGTCAAAGTCCTCGGAGGGCTTAAGGAGCTTGGCGTGTTGGAGTTTGCTCAATGAGGCTTTGGTTAACTATCCCAGTCTTAGTGGCAGCCGTTCTGGGTGCCCGAGCCCCTTACGCGCAACAGGTGGACTTTGTCATTGACGCGACACTACCGGTTCGCGAGACGGAGTTGCCCTACACGTTAAATCTGAACCTGAGTGCAGTTGCCCCTACGCGAGTGGGGGTAGGAGCATTGCTCGACCTGCGGGAAATACAAAAAATTGTGCCGGAAAAGTTGGCTGACAACGCGATCGTCGATAATTGCGGTCTGCAAGTCAGGCTTGATGGCATGAGCTTTAGGGCCAAGGACGAAGCAATTGATTTGGACGGCGAAGTAACTGTCACGATCTTCGAATGCAGCCGCACCGGCGAACGCGACTTCCAGCGAGGCCAGGAAAAGAATGCTATCCTGGCCAATTTGTCGACAGAAGCGACTGTCGAACTGCGCGACAACTGTGCCTACTTCAAGCTAATCGACCTTACTCTCACCGCCCCTGAAGCGCAGCGTGAACAAATCCTGGAAGACGATACGCTCGAGTCCGTAAAAGAGCTGATGTTGGCAGCTGTAGGTCTTGTTCTCAACGAGACCCCATTGTGCCCTGAATTGCCATCCGAACTCGCTTCACTCGATCCGGCATACGAGAGTGGCGGCCCGCGCGAGATCGGAGAGGGTGGTCTTGGCGTTTTTCTGGACGGATCCGTTGATGTCAGCCCTTCTACGATCCTCGACATTCTGACTGTTCTTCAACAACAAGAACTGATTCCCGGTCGGCCGTAACTGCCAGGCACTTTCATCGCCGTTGAAGTAACCCACGCTTCACTTTTGGGCTCTCGCTTTCCGCGCCGTCGACCATGTCATAAAGCGCTCAGTGGCGACTTTCCCGCTCGCAACTCTGAGTTGGAAGAAGCCTGCGAATAAACCGCCCAAAACCCATGATTTAAGCGTCGCAGCAACGTCCAAGTCCGCAGTGCGCAATAAATGTGCTATACTCTCCAAATTCAGGCGTTTTGGTTTGGAGGTACGTTATGTTTCTTCGTTTGATAGTTACGCTCGGAATTGCACTATCCTTTGCTGCAACAGCTCCTCAGATGGCGCGGGCAGACGCAGGCGACTTCATCGGCGGTGCTGTCGTTGGTGGCGTCTTAGGCTACACGATTGGCAAGGATCAGCAGCGAAAAAGAACCCAGAGTACAACGCGATCAACTCGGACCTATCGTCCGGGAATACCGTCGACCACGCAAGGTGCACAAACCCAGACCGCGCTCAACTACTTCGGGTACAATGCCGGAAGAGTCGATGGTCAAGTCGGCCGTGGCACCCGCGCAGCGATCGAACGCTATCAGGTGTCAATGGGATACCCTGTGAACGGCTATGATTTTCAGCCCTATCAGCGCGACTTCCTGATGCAGGCGTATTATTGGGCGACAAGCGGAGGGCAAGCTTCAACTCAACTCGCGGGCCAGCCGCTTTTGATGGCTTACCGTCAACAAATGCATAGCGGTACTGCCTTGGCGGCCGCTCCGCAACCGCCAAGGCAAGCCGCCCCGGTCGAGACCTCCCCGGTTGAGACCTCCCAAGAGGTCGAACAAGCGGCGGTCGTTACCGAAGCACCATCCGCGACCCTGCCGACTCTATTCTCTGGCGGCACAACGGGACCGTCGCTCGCCAATCGCTGCAGCGCGGTAATGCTGCAAACGTCGACCAATGGCGGCTATACGACATTGGCGAACATGTCCGATCCTGAGTTTGCACTCAGCGAACAGTTTTGCCTCGCCCGCAGCTATGCGATGGCGCGCGGTGAGGATCTGATGCAGGATATTCAGGGGCTTACACCAGACCAGATAGCAACTCAGTGCGACGGGTTTGGTGAAATGCTGGCGCCGCAAGTCGTCAAGCTGTCTCTGAGTTCGAAAACAGACGCGGAAACTCAGATGCGCAAGCTTGCGTTGGATTCCGGGCTAAATCCCGAAGACCTTGCGGCGACGAGCAAGGTCTGCCTGGCAATGGGTTACCGTGAGGACAACATGGATGCCGCTGTTGGCTCTGCTCTCATGTTGGTCGCAATGGGCGAGCCGGCCTATGGAGAGTTGATTGGGCACCACCTGCGCGAAGGCTTTGGCGTGCAGGAACGGCGCGATCTTGCGATGCAGTGGTACGATGCAAGTCTTTCTGCGCTAGATGCCGGATCTGAAGCCGTCTTCTTGCCGTCCCAGTCGGACCGTCCGCAGCTCTTGCGAGCGGCTATGGTACAGACGCAATAAGTCGATACACGAAACGGTAACGACGCCCGAAATATGGAAAGCAAAAGCGCCGCGGTGCCTAGTGCATCGCGGCGCTTTGAATTTCGCTGCAAAGCCGATCAGCCCTGCTTGGTAACCTGCGTGAAGTCCAGTTCGACCGGGGTTTCGCGGCCGAAGATCGAGACCGAGACCTTCAGCTTCTGGTTCTCGTCGTCCACGCCTTCGACCATACCGTCGAAATCTTCGAACGGGCCGTCGTTGACCTTGACCTTTTCGCCGACCTCGAAGGTGATCATCAGCTTGGGCGCTTCTTCACCTTCCTGAACGCGGTTGAGGATCTGGTTCACCTCGGCGTCGCGCATCGGCATCGGGCGGCCTTGCGGGCCCAAAAAGCCGGTGACGCGGTTGATCGAGTTAATCAGGTGATACCCCTGATCCGACATTTCCATGTGCACCAGAACATAACCGGGCATGAAACGACGCTCGGTCGTGACTTTCTTGCCGCGGCGTACTTCGATCACCTCTTCGGTGGGCACCAGTACTTCGTCGATATCGTCCTCAAGGCCTTGCTCGGCCACGGACGTGCGGATCTGCTCTGCGATCTTCTTTTCGAAATTCGAAAGAACGCTGACCGAGTACCACCGTTTCGCCATGAACCTGTCGTCCTTGTTTGCCTTCGGAGCATCCTGTTAGCCGGACACATCCGTCATTGAAATCCTGTCACGCTACCCGGAATAAAAAGCGGCGCGCAGCCCGAATCGCCGCACGCCCGTTCCGAATAGTACCGTGTCAACTACTCTGACATCGCGCGCTGTGCAAGAGGGCAGTGGCGTTTCCGCCCCACCCTGACCGACTTAGCCGAATGCACCCAGGATCAACTGGAGGCCACCGCGAATGCCCAGATCGACCAGCGCAAAGAACACGGCGGTCAGTGCCGCCATGATGAACACCATGACCGTGGTCAGCAGAACCTCGCGCCGGGTCGGCCAGACGACCTTCGAGACTTCGGCACGGACTTGCTGAATGAACTGGATCGGGTTTGTGGTGGCCATTTGGCTTTTTTCTCTCTGCTAGCGGATAGGGCGGACATAACCGGGCATTGCGGCAATTTCAAGGGCGCTCAGCACTACATGTCAGGGCTTGGGCTTATCATCCCATTCATCGCTCAGGATGCGTCGCGCGTCGCCCTCGGGGTCTTCATACTGGTTCGACCGAACGGTGTAGATGAACGCCACAAGGCCAACCCCGCCCAAAAAAAGGGAAATCGGTATGAGATAGGCCAGAACTTCCATATCAGCTACCTCAGGCGCAGGGCGTTCAGGGATACGGTGATGGACGAGGTCGACATAGCCAGCGCTGCGATCAGCGGGGTGGCAAGCCCGGCCACGGCCAAGGGTACCGCAATGATATTGTAAACGGTGGCGATACGGAAGTTCTCGCGAATCCTTTTGGTCGCCTTGACCGCGGTGTCACACGCATCTGATATCGGGGACAGATCATTGCCCAGCAGGACGATATCCGAGGCCACCCGCGCGGCATCCAGCGCCGATGCAGGAGAGATCGACACATGCGCCGCCGCAAGCGCGGCGGTGTCATTCAATCCGTCGCCGACCATCAGAACATGACAGCCCTGATCGCTGAGGTCCTGCACGTGAGTGGCCTTGTCCTTTGGCAGTGCTTCGGCAATCCATGTTTCAATCCCAAGCTTTTCGGCCAGCGATTGAACCGCGCCTCGCGTATCTCCCGAAATCAGGATGACTTCCTTACCAGTGTCACGGAAAGCCCGCACAGCTTCAGCCGCGCCCGGACGCAACGTGTCAGAGAACAGGAACGCAGCCGGTGTCTGACCCGCGATGACCAACCAAGCTGCTGTCTGATCGCCCTCGGCACCACCCGTCCATCCCGCGCGTCCAAGGCGCACGCGCTTGCCATGGTAAGTGCCTTCGGTGCCATACCCCGGAACCTCGACCACGGCTTCAAGCCTGGCCGGTTTGATCCCCGCGTCTCTGGCCGATTTGGCAAGGGAAACGGACAAGGGGTGCGATGACGCCTCGGCCAGCGCCAATGCGACCTCAAGATCAGCGCGCGAATGGTCCCCAAGATTGGTCAGTTCCGGCGTACCGGATGTCAGTGTTCCGGTTTTGTCGAATACGACGGTATCGACTTGGGCAAGACGTTCTAACGCCGTCGCGTGTTTGATCAGCATTCCCTTACGGAACAACCGGCCCGAAGCTGCCGTGGTCACCGCAGGCACGGCCAAGCCCAATGCACAGGGGCAAGTGATGATTAGAACCGCCGCCGCGATGTTCAATGCGGTGCGAATGTCACCGGAATAAATGTACCAACCCAGAAAACTGAGCGCCGACAGGATATGAACCCCCGGCGCGTAAAGCTTGGCCGCCTTGTCTGCCAAGGACGTGTATCGGGACCGCCCGGATTCGGCGATTGCCACTAGGTCGGCCATACGATGTAGCGACGTATCCTCACCGACCGCCGTTGCCCGAACAGTCAGCGGGCCGGTCAGATTGACCTCGCCCGCACTGACTGCCAGCCCCGCCTCGGCAAAGACCGGCAAGGTTTCCCCGGTCAGCAGCGACCGGTCGAGTTCCGACTGACCCGATACGATCTCACCATCCACCGGCATCCGCCCGCCCGGCCTGACGAGGATCAGGTCACCAACCGCCAGGTTGGCTACGGCAACCTCTTCTTCAACACCCTTGTCCAGCCGGATGGCGCGAGGTACCTCAAGCGCCGTCAACTCCTCGGCCGCTGACCGGGCTGCGGCGCGTGTGCGATAGTCAAGATAACGACCAGCCAGCAGAAAGAAGGTCAGCGTCAGTGCGGCATCGAAATAGGCATGTTTGCCACTTAGCGCTGTTTCCCAAAGCGAGGTGACCAGCGCGAGAAGGATCGCCAGCACAATTGGCACATCCATATTCAGGCGGCGTACGCGCAAAGCGCTCCAGGCATTGGCAAAGAACGGCTGCGCGGAAAATGCGATTGCGGGCAGCGCGATTGCGGCCGAAATCCAGTGGAACATGTCGCGCGTTGCGTCTGTGGCACCTGACCAGACCGACACCGACAACAGCATCACATTCATCGTAGCAAACCCAGCCACGGCCAGACGCATCAGCAAATCACGCCCGGCTTTGTCCGCTTGCGTCGCAGACAACGCCCCCGGGTCCAGCTCATGTGCCTCATACCCAGCACGTTCCAGCACCGGGATCAAATCGGCGGCGCGGATGTCCGGCGCAGCTTTGACCATCGCCCGTTTCAGCGTCAGATTGACCCGCGCGTCCTCGACCCCCGGATGGGCGTTCAGCTCTCGTTCGACATTGGCGATACAGGCCGAGCAGTGGATACCCGGCAGAGACAGGGCAATCTGCACATCCTCAGGAACGGGCCGCGCCGGTTCCGCCGGTGTCGCAATGCAACCCGGACAAGCCGCCGTACCTGAGCTGAGCTGAGCGGTCATCCCCTACCCCTTCACATACAGCGGAACACGCTGCGCGAACTCGGAACCATCGCTGTCTTTGGCCACCAGACGGATGTTCCAGTTTCCTTTGCCCAGCGTCGCGGGCGTGGAATACACAGTGCCGTCAAAGATGAAATTCGGTGTAAAATCCTCTTTCACATGGGTGGCCCGGCCAACAACGGCCTGCAATTCGGCCACTTCGACAGGAGCGCCGGTTTGATCGGTGATGTGCAGGATCAGCAGGCCACCCTTGGTCTCGGCCCGGATTTCCCACCCCAGTGCCTGTTGCACTTTCAGGCGTTCATTGAACTCCTGACTGGCGACATACGAGTTCTTAACCTCAAGTCCAGGAAAGGTTTTGACGGCGCTGTAGGCAAGCACGAGGTTCACGGCAATGATCACCCCGAAGGCGGCGACGAAAACCGCCAGCGCGTGTTTGCCGGTAAATTGACGCTCGGCCATTCTAGTTTCCTCGTCCATTGAACGTCGTGTCTTTATACGCGCGTTCACCGCTTTGCAGGTCTTCGACCCAGATCCGAACCGGTGTAGTGTCAGCTTGAGCCGGATCGGTGCCTTTCGACGCTATAATATACACTCTCTGCAACTGAGCGGTATCCGCCGTTACATTCACTGTATCAAGCGGCGTCCCTTCAATCACTATGCGCATCGCGGGATCACCGGTCAGGGACAGTTTGAACAGCCGGCCCTCGCCATGCTTGTTCCGCAAACGCACGTCATATGTATTCCGGATTGTTCCGTCGGACAGCGTGACAAACGTCGGATTGCGAACCGGGGCCACGGTGACCTCGATGTCGGACCGGATGAACAGGGCAAACAACAGTCCAAAGCCAACCAGAGACCACAAGGCTGTGTACATGATCGTTCTTGGGCGCAGGATGTGCTTCCAGACATTCTTGGCCGGTTTGCCCTCCCGCTCGCGCGTTTCGTCGCTCAGCGCCATATAGTCGATCAGGCCGCGCGGTTTTCCGATCTTGGCCATCATGTCATCGCAGGCATCAATGCACAGCGCACAGGTGATGCATTCTAGTTGCTGACCGTCGCGAATATCAATGCCCACCGGGCAGACATTGACGCAAGCCATACAGTCGATGCAGTCACCCAATTCGGAATCTGCCGTGCGTTTGCCCTTTCCGCGCGGTTCGCCCCGCCACTCGCGATAGCCGACGACCAGAGTGTCCTCATCCATCATCGCGGCCTGAATACGAGGCCACGGGCACGCATAGATGCAAATCTGTTCGCGCGCAAAGCCACCGAACAGGAAGGTTGTGCCGGTCAAAATCAGGATTGTCGTATAGGCAATTGGGTGAGCATTTCCGGTTACAAGGTCCCGCAGCAGCGTTGGTGCATCCGCAAAATAGAACACCCAGGCGCCACCGGTCGCCAAACCGATCAAAAGCCAGACGGTCCATTTCGTCAGCCGTAAACGCGCCTTGCGAAAGTCCAGCTTTTCCTGCCGGTGCAAACGCAATCGGGCGTTCCGGTCCCCTTCGATCCAGCGCTCGACGAGGATGAACAGGTCAGTCCAGACGGTCTGCGGACAGGCGTATCCACACCACACGCGCCCCAGCGCCGAGGTGAACAGGAACAACCCCAAGCCGGCCATGATCAACAGACCGGCAACAAAGTAGAATTCATGCGGCCAGATTTCGATCCAGAAGAAATAGAACCTGCGGTTGGCCAGATCCAGCAGCACGGCCTGATCGGGCAGGCTGGGGCCCCGGTCCCACCTGATCCAGGGTGTGATGTAATAGATACCCAGCGTAACCGCGAGAATGATCCACTTCAGATTGCGAAACGGCCCGGATACGCGCCGCGGAAAAATGGGTTCTCGTGCGGCGTAAAGGCTGGGGGCGGGGTCGGAATCGCTCACGGGCTGGCTCCAGATGTAGCTATATCAAGGCGTCTTCTTCCAGATCACAAAGGTGGTCACTTTGACATGGGTCAAAAGCGCATCGTACAGACACCTTTTGTCACATCTTACCAGCTTGTGCCCTCAGCCACCCAATGAAAGTTTTCACTGCGGTACGCATTGGCATATCACTGAAAACAACGTGATAACCGCTGTTTTCAGTCTCTCGGTACAGTTCAATGATCCGACCGGCTTCGATGTCCTGCTCGACAAAATGCCGCGCTGTCACGGTCACACCCTGACCGGCGCGCAATCCCTCCAACACCAGATTGCCCGGCAAAAGGATGCGCCCGGCGTTCGGCCCATGTTCGACCCCGCGCCGGTACAGCCAGCTTGTCGCCTCGGTGGTGCCAAGTTCTTCCAGCCAGGGAAGTTGGCTTAATTCATCCGGAGTCCACGAAGTTTTACCGCCCAGCAATTCCCGGGCCGCGACAATGACGATTGGACTTTGCAGCAGCAGTTCAGAATGGATGCCCGGCCAATCGCCGGAACCGTAACGAATTGCCAGATCAACGCCGCCTGGGCCTAGGCTGACCAGATCAGGTGAGGGATCGAGCGCAAGCTGAATACCCGGATGTTCTGCCTGAAAGCCCGGCAGGCGGGGCATCAACCATGACGCCGCAAAGGACGGGGTCAGGGACACATGAACAGGGCGATCCTGTTTCCATTGCGTCAGCTCAGCTACCGCGTCGCCGATGGCTCCAAACCCAAGATGCAGCGCCCGCGCCAGCCTTTCACCTTCGGGCGTCAGGACCAAGGACTTGCCGGATCGATCAAGCAGCGCGATGCCCAGGCGCTTTTCCAGCGCGCGCAGTTGTTGGCTGATGGCAGCGTGGCTGACATTCAAAGCGGCCCCCGCCTGCACGACATTTCCTGTCTCTGCAAAAGCGGAAAAAGCCCTGAGGGACGCCAATGGCGGCATTTTCAGCCAGTTCATATGTAATCCCTGATTACATGTCGGATTGGTAATTGAGTCGCATTTTCCCACCCAAAGATCAATCCTGATGGCATCAACAACACAACTCGGGAGAAGTCAGATGCTCTCAATTTTTGCACGAACGTTCATGATCGCAACTCAAACCCATGAGCATGACGAAACGACGCCATCGGATCGCCGCAAGGAGCCAAAACAGCGTTGGCTGCCGGAAAACCATTGGTGGAAAGAGGACAAACGCGCAGTTTTTTCGCAACACGGCTGACAAAACGAAGGCTGTGCTGGACCGCTTTCGCGTCGATTTGTAGTGTAGAGAGACAGCACCGGCTGTTCAGGAAACGCGCGAACAGATGGAACAGCCGGTGCCTCAACCTTCGGACGGCGAACCGTCCGAAGGTATTCTTTTACGGTTACTGCCCGCCACCCAGCTGGTGGACGTAAGCAGTGACCGCGCGGACTTGAGCGTCGGTCAGACGATTTTCCCAAGCGGGCATCACGCCAAAGCGGCTGTAGGTAACCGTTTCGGTCAGAGCCTCTTGGCTGCCGCCATAGAGCCAGATCGCATCGGTCAGGTTCGGGGCGCCTTGTGTGACGTCACCCTTGCCGTCTTCGCCGTGACAGGCCGAGCAATTGTCGTCAAAGACAACCTTACCCGCCTGCGCCGCCGCATCGTCGGTCTGTGCATTGGTCAGCGACATGACGTACTGAACCACCTGAGTGATCTCTTCTTTTTCAAGAAGCTCACCAAAGGCCGGCATCTCGGAATAACGCGCGTCGTCGCTTTCCTCGTTCCGGATGCCATAGGCGACGGTATACTCGATATCTTCAAGCGAACCGCCCCATAGCCATGCGTCGTCCAGCAGGTTCGGGAAACCCGGAGCACCCTGTGCACCCGAGCCGTGGCACTGCGCACACCAGGTCCGGAAGACCGCGCCGCCCGCGTTTACCGCGTATTGCTGCAGCTCGGCATCCTTCGAGATGTCTTCCAGCGAAGTTTCCACCAGCTTGGCATTCCAGGGGGCGTTTGCCTCCTCAAATGAGACCATCTCTTCCTGCACCAGCCCCCGCGAAGACCAGCCCAGAACACCGGCAGTAGCCGATTGCACCAGCGGCCATGCCGGGTACATGATCGTGTAGATCACACCCCAGATGATGGTGACGTAGAAGGTCCACAGCCACCAGCGGGGCATCGGGTTGTCGAATTCTTCGATGCCGTCCCAGCTATGGCCCGTGGTATTCGGATCACCCGGCAGTTTTTCAGGTGTCTTGCTCATTGCCGCGCCTCCTCGGATGTGGCCGGTTTGTCTTGATGCCGGAACGGGATGTTTGCGGTGTCTTTGTATTCTTTGCTGGCACCGGGGCGGAAAACCCAGATCACGATGCCGATGAAGAAGGCAAAGAGCAGCAACAGCATCCAGCTATCCGCGAATTGCCTCAGGATTGTGTATTCTTCCATCACACCCTCCTTTAGCGGCTCGGATCCGGGGTGAAGGTCGAGAAGTCGACCAGCGTTCCCAGCATCTGCAGATAAGCAACCAGCGCGTCGGCCTCGGTCAGCTCGGGCTGACCGTCGAAATTGCGGATGCTGACCTTGTCGCCATAGCGTTCCAGCAGACCGTCATAGTCGCTGTCCGGATCGGCTTGCGCCCGGAAATCCGCCTGTGCGTTTGCCAGCATCTCTTCGGTATACGGCGTGCCCAAAACGGCGTTTGCCGCCATGATGTCACCGATATACTTGCCGTCGATCTTGCGGTGTTCGAGGAAGCCATATTTCGGCATCACCGATTCCGGCACCACCGACTGCGGGTCACGCAGGTGATCCACATGCCATTGGTCGGAATAGCGACCACCCACACGGGCCAGGTCAGGCCCGGTGCGCTTGGACCCCCACTGGAACGGGTGGTCGTACATCGACTCGGCCGCCAGTGAGTAGTGGCCATAGCGTTCGACCTCGTCCCGCATCGGGCGGATCATCTGGCTGTGGCAGGTGTAGCAGCCTTCGCGGATGTAGATCTCACGCCCCGCCATTTCGAGAGGGGTGTAAGGGCGCATGCCCTCCACCTTCTCAATGGTGTTCTCAAGATAGAACAGCGGGGTGATCTGCACGATGCCACCGATGGTTACGACCAGAAAGCTGAAGATCAGCAGGAGGGTCGCGTTGGTCTCGAGGATCTTATGTTTGTCGAGAATTGCCATAGCTACCGGCCCTCCTTATTCAGCCGGGACCGCGACGGTCAGGCTGGCCTCTTTGGCCGGCGCTTTCCGCACAGTCATCCACAGGTTGTAGCACATGATCACTGCGCCAGCGACGAACATCACGCCACCCAGAGCACGCACCACATACATCGGGAACTTGGCAGCCACGGTGTCGGCGAACGAGTTCACCAGGAAGCCGTTGGCATCCACTTCGCGCCACATCAGGCCTTCCATGATACCGGTGACCCACATCGAAGCGGCATAGAGCACGATACCGATGGTGGCGAGCCAGAAGTGCCAGCTGACGAGGCTCAGTGAGTACAGACGCTCACGCTTCCAAAGGACCGGAACCAGGAAGTACAGCGCACCAAAGGTGATCATGCCGTTCCAGCCCAGCGCGCCCGAATGCACGTGACCAATGGTCCAGTCGGTGTAGTGGCTCAGCGAGTTCACCGCGCGGATCGACATCATCGGACCCTCGAACGTGGACATGCCATAGAAGCCGACCGAGATCACCATCATCCGGATCACCGGGTCGGTACGCAACTTGTCCCAGGCACCCGAAAGGGTCATCAGACCGTTGATCATACCACCCCAGGACGGCATCCACAGGATAACCGAGAACACCATGCCCAGCGTCGACGCCCAGTCAGGCAGCGCGGTATAGTGCAGGTGGTGCGGACCCGCCCAGATGTACAGGAAGATCAGCGCCCAGAAGTGGATGATCGACAGCTTGTACGAGAACACCGGACGCTCGGCCTGTTTTGGGATGAAGTAGTACATCATGCCCAGGAAGCCGGCAGTCAGGAAGAAGCCCACGGCGTTGTGGCCGTACCACCATTGGATCATGGCATCCTGAACACCCGACCAGACGATGACCGATTTCGAACCCCAGATGCTGACCGGGATGGTCATGTTGTTGACCAGGTGCAGCATGGCAACGGTGACGATGAAGGCCAGATAGAACCAGTTGGCCACATAGATGTGGGGCTCTTTCCGTTTGATGATCGTGCCCAGATACACGGCCAGGTAGGCCACCCAGACGATGGTCAGCCACAGGTCGACATACCATTCGGGTTCCGCATATTCTTTGGACTGGGTCCCGCCCAGCACATAGCCTGTCGCGGCCAGCACGATGAACAGCTGATAGCCCCAGAACACAAACCATGCCAGATTACCGCCCCACAAACGCGCCGCGCTGGTGCGCTGCACCACGTAGAACGAGGTCGCGATTAGCGCGTTACCGCCAAAGGCAAAAATCACCGCTGAGGTGTGCAGTGGACGCAAACGGCCAAAATTCAGATATCCCTGCGCCCACTCAAAATTCAGCACCGGAAAGGCCAGCTGAAAGGCGATGAATGTGCCCGCGATGAACCCGATCACGCCCCAAAAGGCGGTCGCGATAACGCCATAACGGATCACGTCATCCATGTACTCGGCCGAGCGATCGACAAGAATATCTGGCTCTTCTGTATTTCTCAGCGTCCAGATGAACAATCCACCGGCGATCAGCATCACCAGAATTGCATGCACCTGATACGCCAAATCGCGTGCATAATTGGTCCCGATCGCTGCAAACAGCGCGATCAGACCAAGCACGATCAGCTTGATGTAGTTTGACATATTGCGTCCCTTTGCCATGCCCCGCGCGATTCTTATTTGTCGCGAGACCTTTTTGACTGGCCGCCGTTTTGTCCCACAGCGGCAAGACTTGCTTTGATCTGTATCAAGACAATAACCTGATTTCTGTGACAATCCTAAGCCAAAGGCTGGGTTGCGTGGTCGCAGTTGAATCAGCTCCGAAGGCATGAGGTCAAAATGGCTTATAAATCTCTTCTCACTGTCGTAACCGATACCGAACAGTCAGAACCTGCACTGGCCCAGATGGTTGCGCTTGCGAACGCGCAGGACGCACATGCCGAGGCACTTTGCCTTGGGGTCGACCGCAGTCAGACAGGCTATTACTACGCTGGCGCCAATGCGTTGATCCTGCAAGAGACGCTAAGTCGCGCCAACGCCGAAGCCGAAGAGGTTCTGAACCAAACTCAGGATCGCCTCGGCAAGTCGGGCGTTCGCTGGTCCGCCGAAAGCGGCGTGGCCCAGATCGCCGATATCGGGCGCCATGTCGCCCACCGCGCCAGATTCTCTGATCTGGTAATTCTTCCTCAGCCCTATGGTGAACATCGCGGCGCCGAGGCGGAACCGATTATCGAAGCGGCCATGTTTGAAGGTCACGCGCCGGTCCTGGTCACTCCGGACAACGCAAACCCCTTTGACCGGCCCGGCACCATCCTTATCGGCTGGAATGAAAGCGTCGAGGCCATGCGCGCCATTCGTCGTGCGCTGCCCTTCCTGATCCAAGCCGATCTGGTGCGCATCGTCGTCATCGACCCACCGCGCCATGGTCCCGATCGCTCTGATCCGGGCGGGCTGTTGTCGCAGATGCTGGCCCGGCATGGGGTGAAATGTGAGATCGACGTTCTGAGCAAAACCATGACCCGGGTATCAGATATCCTGAACCGGCACGCTGCAGACAGTGAGGCGGACATGATCGTCATGGGTGCCTATGGCCACTCCAGGTTCCGCGAAGCCATTTTGGGTGGCGCAACCCGCAACATGCTGGAACAGGCTTCGGTTCCGGTCTTTCTGGCGCACTGAGTGAACCCGAAAGCGATGCTAGGCCATTCGCTTGGGCGGGTGGCTTAGGCCTTTTTTATGAGACCAATCAAAAACAGCAAAATCACCGCGCCTATTGTTGCGAAGAAAATCGACGAGAATACGCCGCCCCCTACCGAAAAACCCAGCGCCGGGAAAATCGTGCCTGCCAGAAAGGCCCCCACTACGCCGACAATGATGTTTCCGATCAGGCCGAAGCCGCGGCCCTCCATGATTTTTCCCGATAGCCACCCGGCGATGGCACCGATGAAAAGCATTGCCAAAAGGCTACTGAATTCCATGCCTTACTCCTGCGCGTTTTGTTCACAGGGTCAGTAAATCACGGCAGGGCGCGCCAGAACAGGCTCAATTCAGGAAACCACCGTCCGAGTCGTCTCCGGCCTCTTCCATCAGCCGCCGCATATCGGGGATCGTCACATGGCGTTTGCCTTCCAGCTCGATCACCCCTTCTTTCTTCAGGGCCGATATCTGCCGGCTTACGGTCTCCAGGGTCAGCCCCAGGTAATCCGCCATCGCCTCACGCGTCAGAGGAAGATCGAATACGATCGGCGCGGATTTGCCTTTCGGCGCAATCGATGCGTCGCGCCGGGCGATGATCGACAACAGGCTCGCAATCTTCTCGCGCGCGGTTTTACGACCCAGCACCAGCATCCATTCCCGCGCCGCGTCCAGCTCATCCAGCGTCATCTGAAGCAGCCGGTGCGCAAGATGCGGGGTATGGTTCATCAACTCTTCGAAAGGCTTTTTGCGAAAGCAGCACATCACGACATCAGTCGTCGCCAGAACATCGTAAGGTGCCGATTCCCGTCCCGGACGCCCAACAAAGTCGCTGGGCAGCAACAAGCCCACCATTTGCGTCCGTCCATCCTCCATCGTTTGCGTCAGAGAGGCGATCCCCGACACGACGGAACCGACAAAGTTCATCTGATCTCCAGACCAGATGATCGTCTGACCGGCCTCGAAGCTGCGGTAATACTTAATGTCTTCAAGCTCTTCCAATTCATGCGCATCGCAATGCGCACAGACTGCGCGATGTCGGATGGGGCAGTCCGAACAGTTGGAATGGTCAAATTGGGCTTTTAGCATGGTTCGCGTTTCCACTTGATCTCAGTCAAGGTATCTTGGCCGACCGTCCTTTAACGGTATCGCCATGATAGTGAAACCGCAATTGGCACAGCTTGGACTATTTGACGCGAAAGTTCCGCGTTATACAAGCTATCCCACAGCCCCGCACTTCAGCAATGATGTAGGGCCAAGTCTTTATGGTGACTGGATTTCCGGGATCAAGCCGGGCAGTTCCGTGTCGCTCTACATCCACGTACCTTTCTGCCGCAGACTGTGCTGGTTCTGCGCCTGCCGAACACAAGGCACCCAAACCGACAACCCCGTCATCGCTTATGTGGACGTCTTGAAGGCCGAACTGGACCTGCTGGCCGCCCACCTGCCCGAAGGCGTGACCCTGTCGCGGTTGCACTGGGGCGGCGGCACTCCGACCTTGCTGAACCCGGATCTGATGCGAGAGTTGGCCACCCGTATCCTCGAAGTTGTACCTTTGGGGCCGGACGCCGAGTTTTCGGTCGAGATCGACCCGAACGAAATTGACGAGGACCGCCTGGACGCACTGGCCGAATCCGGCATGAATCGCGCGTCTATCGGGGTGCAGGATTTCGACGATGAAATCCAGAAAACCATCGGACGCATTCAAAGCTATGACATCACGCGCAAAGCCGTCGAGATGATCCGCGAGCGTGGAATCTCCAGTCTGAATGCCGACATTCTCTATGGTCTGCCGCACCAGACCAAAGCGAAGATGACCGAAAGCGTGCAGAAACTGCTGTCGCTTAGCCCGGACCGCGTGGCGCTGTACGGATATGCTCATGTGCCTTGGATGGCTAAACGGCAACAGCTGATCCCATCCGATGCCCTGCCCACCCCGGAAGAGCGGTTGGACCTCTTCGATACGGCCCGGCGCCTCTTCCTGTGGGACAACTACGCCGAGATCGGCATCGATCACTTTGCGACGCAGGATGACGGGCTGACCCACGCGCTGAACGCGGGAAGGTTAAAACGCAATTTCCAAGGGTACACCGACGATCAGGCCGAGGTTCTGATCGGGGTCGGTGCGAGCTCGATTTCGCGATTCCCGCAAGGATACGCCCAGAACGCGCCCGCAACGTCGGCACACACCAAAGCAATTCGCGAAGGGCGGTTCTCGACCTCGCGCGGACACCTGTTCAAGGATCAGGACATCCTGCGTGGTCGATTGATCGAATCGTTAATGTGCGACTTCCGCATCGATACGGCCGAGATTCTGCGCGATTACGATGTCACCGCCGCGGAATTGCAGAGCATGTACGAGGCAGCAAATAACTCCTTCGATGGATTGTTAAGCATCACCAAAAACGGTCTGTTCATCCCGCCCGAAGCGCGTGCGTTGACCCGAATGATTGCGCGCAGCTTTGACGCATATGACCTGAGCAAGGCAGGACACAGCTCGGCAATCTGATAAGACAAAACGACAAGACTTGACGCGGAGGGTGGGTTTTCCCCACACTCAGAGGGCGGGTGACACTCCGCCCCGCGTCTGAGGCAGGCAGAGTACCAGACAGTAAGTGCCGACGCGTTCGCGCTCGACCGCCTTTTTCGTGCAGCCGTTCTGCAACTTGAAAGAGGGACAGCATCCATGCGCGTTTTCACCGTCCTCGGCCCCAGCCAATCGGGCAAAACATCTCTGGTCGAGGCCATTAGCCGCCTCGATGGCCGGCCAACCACATTCGACGTATCCGGAACCGTGCATTTGCACGGTTTTTCTTACTTGGACGAGCCGTGGTGCGCCATCGACGTGGATGGCGGCAGCGACACGCTGGCCTATGTCGGCCCGGCCATGGCGATCTCGGACGCGGCTGTCGTGGTCGTACCACCTGACCCGGACGCCGCCGTGCTGTGCGCCCCATACCTGAGGCTGGTCGAAGAAGCCGGTATTCCCTGTTTTCTGTTCATTAACCGCATGGACAGCCCCAATGGCCGCATCCGCGACATCATCGCCGCGTTGCAGACCTACTGCACCAATCACATCGCGTTGCGACAAGTCCCGATCCGCGATGGTGAAACGATCATCGGAGCCGTCGATCTTATCTCGGAACGAGCCTGGAAGTATCAGGAAGGGCAGCCCTCGGCCCTGATCGAACTGCCGCAATCCGTCGAAGACCGCGAGCAGGAAGCACGAACCGAATTGCTCGAGACGTTGTCGGATTTCGATGACCATCTGCTTGAGCAACTGATCGAGGACAAGCAACCACCCAGTGGAGAAATCTACGATCTGGCCGCGCAAGTCCTGCAGAATCATCAGTTGATCCCGGCCTGCCTTGGATCGGCAAGCCACGGAAACGGGCTGACCCGGCTGATGAAAGCCCTGCGCCACGAGGCTCCGGAATTCGATATCGCGGCAGGGCGGGACGAAGCGGCCGAAAACGCGCGCGCCATTGCCGGTTTCGCCGATGTCAAAAAGCACATTGGCAAGATCATTGTCCTGCGCGGGCTTGGCGAGGGCGTCAAAGCACATGAGCAATTGGGCGGGGAAACGGTTGGCAATCTGACGATGCTGGATGCCAAAACCCAAATCTCGGAACTGGAGGCCGGGCAAATCGGACTGGCGGTGAAATCGGATCACCTGAACCCCGGAAACCTCTATGACAGTGCCGAGGCGACCCCGTTACCGGAATGGGCATCATCCCATCCTGCAGCGCATCGCCAGGTTGTTTTCCCTGCGCATGAACGCGACGATGTGCGCCTGTCCAACGCGCTAACCCGACTGGTCGAAATCGACCCCGGTCTGCACATGGAACAGGATGAACTGAGCGGTCACGCAATTCTGGGGTCACAAGGACCGCAGCATATGCGCCGCGTCAGCGCCAAGCTGGACGAGGATTTCGGGATTGAGATCGCGACAGAACAGGTCGAGACCGCCTATCGCGAGACCATCCGCGCGCCCGTCGAGCATCGCCATCGCCACCGCAAACAGTCGGGCGGCGCGGGTCAGTTTGCCGACGTCGTGATCTCGATCGCGCCGACGCCCCGCGGGTCCGGGTTCGAGTTCGAGGAAGTCGTCAAAGGCGGTGCCGTGCCCCGGAATTACATCCCTTCGGTCGAACACGGGGCCAAGGATGCGCTTGCGCAAGGCCCCGAAGGATTCCCGGTCGTGGACGTCAAAGTTACCCTGAGCGATGGCAAGCACCACAATGTCGACAGTTCCGACTATGCGTTCCGCACGGCGGGCAAGAACGCGGTGCGTGAGGCACTGCCACAGGCGAAACCCGTGGTTCTGCAGCCGATTTTGAATGCTGAGATCCATCTGCCCTCGGATTTCGTCGGCGATCTGGTCCCCACGATCAGCTCGTTGCAGGGTCAGGTGTTGGGCTTTGAAGGCAACCCGAACGCCTCGGGCTGGGAGATTTTCAACGCCCAGCTTCCCGCCGTTGCCGAGGACGAACTGCACCGCACCCTTGCCAGCGCCACACGCGGCACCGGTTGGGTCAAGCTAAGCTTCGACCATTATGAAGAGCTGCGCGGGCCGGTGCCAAAATCCGCCTCACGCGAAGCCGCCAACGCATGAAGCGAACCTGACGCCTTAGGAGGTGAGAGATCGAAGGAACTAAATCCTTCGATTTCTTGCATCACTTTGTTTGTCAAAGCTTGGACCTGAACCACTCCAAAGGATGTTCTCCGAACAATACAACGAAGACTACGACAACAGGGCAATCTGGGCCGGGAATGAGGCCAGAACGCTTTATTAAAGAAACTTAGAAGGCAAGAGACACCGACAAACCAGGCTTTCCGGAGATAGTCTCTGCCGTTGTTTTCCCGTTATCCCGCCGCAGCGATCAGTTCGCGGGTGTAATCCGTTTGCGCGTTTTCGAACAGATCTTCGGCCGCGCCCATTTCGATCACGTCTCCGTTCCGCATAACGATCACGTTGTGTGACATCGCGCGAACGACTTTCAGGTCATGACTTATGAACAGGTAGGCCAGCCCGTATTTCTGTTGGAGATCACGCAAAAGATCGACGATCTGGACCTGCACCGTCATGTCCAAGGCACTGGTGGGTTCGTCCAGAACCAGCAGCTTGGGCCGCAAGACCATCGCACGGGCGATGGCGATACGCTGACGCTGACCGCCTGAGAACTCGTGCGGATAACGGTCCATCATGGCGGGGTCCAAGCCCACTTCGGTCATTACCTCAGCCACCAGATCCCGCGGCGAGCGATGCGGGTCGACTTTGTGGATCGCCAGCCCCTCGGCGATGATCTGCTGGCAGGTCATGCGCGGGCTCAGGCTGCCGAACGGGTCCTGAAACACGATCTGCATATCCTTGCGCAGCCGCCGCAGCTGTCGTGTCGACCAGCGGCGCACGTCCTGATCGCGGAAGGTGATGCTGCCTTCGGATGCAATCAGCCGCATGATCGCCAAAGCCAGCGTTGTCTTGCCCGAACCGCTTTCGCCCACAATGCCCAGCGTTTCACCAGCGCGCACGCTTAGCGTGGCGTCGTTTACCGCTTTCACATAGCCAACGGTACGCTTCAGAAATCCGCGCTGAATCGGGAACCAGACTTTCAGATGATCTGTGCGCGCCACCTCTTCGGCATCCGGCGCCACAGGATCGGGGTGGCCCGAGGGCTCAGCCGCCAGCAGCTTGCGCGTATACGGGTGCTGAGGGTTGTCGAAAATCTCACCCGTTGCGCCGGTTTCGACAATCTCGCCATCCTTCATAACGCAAACCCGGTCGGCAATGCGGCGCACGATCCCTAGATCGTGCGTGATGAACAGCATGCCCATATTCTCGGATTTCTGAAGCTCGGCCAGCAATTCGAGGATTTGCGCCTGAATGGTCACATCCAAGGCCGTCGTTGGCTCATCCGCGATCAGAATATCGGGCTTGTTGGCAAGCGCCAAAGCAATCATCACACGCTGACGCTGGCCGCCCGACAATTGGTGCGGATAGCTGTCCAGGCGCTCCTCGGGGTCGCGGATGCCAACTTTGGTCAGCAGTTCGACGATTCGATTGCGCGCGGCATCGCCGGACAGTCCCTGGTGCAAGGCCAGCGACTCAGCCATCTGCTTTTGAATTGTGTGCAGCGGATTGAGCGAGGTCATCGGCTCCTGAAAGATAAAGCTGATGTCGTTGCCCCGCACATCCATCAGGTGCTTTTCGGACGCGCCGATCATCTCCTGCCCGTCATATGTCACCGAGCCTTCGACGATCGCGCTATCACCCAGCAACGAAACGGTAGACAGGGCCGTCACGGACTTCCCTGACCCGGATTCGCCCACCAGAGCGACCGTTTCGCCCCGGTCCACAGTAAAGGACACACCTTTTACCGCCGCACTGATCTGCCCGTCCTGCCGGAACGAGACCTTGAGGTTGTTCACATTCAGCAGGCTCATGAAAAGGTCTTTCTGGGATCAAACGCATCGCGCACGCCTTCGAAGATGAAAACCAGCAGCGACAGCATGATTGCAAAGGTGAAGAAAGCGGTGAAAGCTAGCCACGGCGCCTGCAAGTTCTGTTTGGCCTGCAGTGTCAGTTCTCCCAAAGACGGGGCCGAAGATGGCAGGCCGAAGCCCAGAAAATCGAGCGAGGCCAGACCGCCGATGGTGCCCGTTACGATGAAGGGCATGAAGGTCAATGTCGCCACCATCGCGTTGGGCAACATGTGGCGGAACATAATCGTCATGTTCCCGACGCCCAGCGCCCGGGCCGCGCGTACGTATTCCAGGTTTCGAGCCCGCAGAAACTCGGCGCGTACGACGCCCACAAGTCCGGTCCAGCCAAATAGGATCATCAACGCGACCAGAAGCCAGAAACTTCGACCCAGAATTGCGAACATGATGATGATCACATAGAGTGAGGGCGTAGCTGACCAAATCTCGATGATGCGCTGGAAGATGAGATCAAGCCACCCGCCGAAAAACCCCTGAACAGCCCCGGCAAAGATACCGATCAGACTGGCCACGCCTGTGACAACAAGAGTGAACAAGATCGACAGACGGAACCCGTAGATCACACGAGCCAGCACATCGCGTTTGGTGTCGTCCGTGCCCAACAGGTTCTGGCCATTGGGTGGCAGTGGCGCGGCACCAGGGCGATCCACGCTGGTGTTATAGGAATAAGGGATCAGCGGCCAGATGGTCCAACCGCGTTCAAACCCGTCCGCCTCAAAGGTACCGGCTTTGATTTCGTCGACTATCCCCTCGGGGTCGTCGAAACACGACTCCAGCCCACCGCTGTCGATCAAACATTGCACCTCGGGGTCGCGATAGATCGCCTCGGTCTGGAAATCACCACCAAACTCGGTTTCGGGATAGAAGTTGAAGATCGGCGTGTAGAACTCGCCGCGGTACTTCACCAAGATCGGTTTGTCATTTGCGATAAACTCGGCAAACAACGACAGTCCGAACAAAATGGAGAAGATGATCAGCGACCAGAACGCCCGGCCATTGCGTCGGAAATTGCGCCAGCGGCGCTGGTTGAGGGGGGACAATGCCATTTACCCCTCCCGCTTTTCGAAATCGATACGCGGATCGACCAGCACATACATCAGATCGCTGATGATGCCGACAACCAGCCCCATCAGGCCAAAGATGAACAGCGTGCCGAAGATCACAGGATAGTCGCGGGCCACCGCAGCCTCGAACCCCAAACGGCCAAGACCATCAAGCGAGAAGATCGTTTCGATAATGATCGAACCACCGAAGAAGACGCCGATAAAAACCGCAGGGAAGCCCGCGATCACGATAAGCATGGCATTGCGGAACACGTGACCGTACAGAACTTTGCTTTCGCTCAGACCCTTGGCGCGGGCGGTCATGACGTATTGCTTTTTGATCTCATCCAGGAATGAGTTCTTGGTCAGCAGCGTCAGCGTCGCAAAGGCCGAGATCGTCAGCGCGATAATCGGCAAGGCGATGTGCCAGAAATAGTCGACGATCTTGCCAATCAGGCTCAGGCTCTCCCAATTGTCCGAGGTCAGCCCCCGCAGCGGGAATATCTGCCAGTAAGAGCCACCGGCGAACAGCACCAGAAGAAGGATCGCGAACAGGAAGCCCGGAATGGCGTAGGCCACGATAATCGTACCACTGGTCCATGTATCAAAGGTCGACCCGTCCTTGATCGCTTTCCGAATACCCAAGGGAATCGATACCAGATACGCAATCAATGTCGACCACAGGCCCAGCGAGATCGAAACGGGCATCTTCTCCAACACCAGATCAATAACACTGATCGAGCGGAAATAGCTCTCGCCAAAATCCAGCGTCAGGTAGTTGCCCATCATCGTCAGGAAACGCTCGACCGGCGGTTTGTCGAACCCGAACTCTTTCTCAAGTTCCTCAATGAACTCCTTCGGCAAACCTCGGGCGCCGATATATTCGCTGTCCGAACCAAAGGTCTCTTCGGCTGGCGCACCTTCGCCCCCGGCAAAACCTGCGAACACGTCACCTTCGCCCTGCATCTGAGCCAGTATCTGCTCGATCGGGCCACCCGGCACAAATTGCACCAGGGTGAAGTTCACAATCATGATTCCAAGTAGCGTCGGTATGACCAGCAAAAGCCGGCGAAGAATATACGCGCCCAAATCGGTTACCTCACCGCGCCAGCAGCTTTCAGTTTCTGGTACTTCTCTTCGTTAAACCACCAGAAGTCAAACTGCCCGACGGCCAGTGGCGGCAACACTTCGGGATGTTCGAACATGTCGTAATAAGCGACCCAGGTATCCGAGACATATCCGGTTGGCACCTGAATACGAAGATACCGGAGGACGCGGTCTAGAGATTTCAGCGCAGCGATCTCTTCCTCGCGGGATTTCGTGTCCAGCGACGCATCGATGATGGCGTCTACAAGCGGTTCCTGCAGGGATTGAGGGTTATAGGACGAAACAACTGCGGTTTCAGACCCGTAAGCTTGTTTGAGCCCAGTGCCAGCTTCCAGAAACGGCTGGTTTCGGAAAAAGATCATATCGAAATCTTTATCGTAATACCGCTGAATCCACTGTGCGCTGTCGATTTTTTCGACCGTCACCGCAACGCCAAAGCTTTCCAGGTTGGCGGCGTACGTCGTCACAATGGCCTCGGCCGTGTCCGACGAAGAGGCGTTGAGCATGATGGTGATCTTCAGCGGATTGCCGTCCGCATCCTGCAGTTTACCGCCGCTTGACACCGTCCAACCAGCCTCTTCGAACAGCTTCAGGGCCGTTCGCTTGTTGCGACGGTCCACGGTACGATCCGCATTCGAGGTATGGGCACGCACCGCTTCCTGCGTGAAAAGCTCTTCGGGAACGATATCGCCCAAGGACCGCAGGAACGCCGTTTCCATCTCGTCAGGCAGGCCATCAGCGGCCACATCAGCGTTTTCGGAGAAGGAATGGCGCGGTTCCGTCAGCCCGAACTGAAGGGATTCGGACGTCCATTCAAAATTGAACGCCAGCCCAAGTGCCTCGCGGACCTTGATGTTGTCAAACGGTGCACGTTGCATGTTGAAGATGAAACCTGACGGAGAAGGAGGCGTCTCAACGGGAATGCTTTCACGCTTTACATAACCGTTCTGCACCGCCGGGAAATCATACCCTGTGGCCCATTTCTTGGTGCTGCCTTCAGCGCGGAAGGTGTAGATGCCCGCTTTGAACGCTTCGAACTCGGCAGCATCGTCGGCAAAATACTCGACCCGAACGGTTTCAAAGTTATGCCGGCCAACATTGATCGGCAGGTGCCAACCCCAATAGTCGGGGTTTCGCCGATAAATGATATAGCGGTTTATCTCATAGTCATCGAGCACATAGGGCCCGCTTCCCATCGGTGTCACAAGGCTTTGCTTGTCCAACCGTTCGCCGGTTTTTTCGTACCAGGCTTTCGAGAATACGGGCGTACCGCCGACCTGCGAGATTAACGATCGGCGCGAGATACCGTCAACAAAGTTAAACTTGATCGTGTGGTCATCGATGATCTCGTACCCTTCGATGCGCTGCTTTACCGCCCGCGCATAGCTGCGGATGCCCTGCTCGAGGAACAGGTCATGCGTAAACGCCGCATCATGCGCAGTAAGCGGAGTACCATCAGCGAAACGAGCTTCGGGCCGCATGTAGAAGATGCACCATTCCTTGGTGCTGGGATATTCGACGGCTTCCGCCAACAGGCCATAGGATTCGGTGATCGAGTCCGCAGGCGAGGCCGATCCAAACGGGCTGTCGCCAAACATGCTTTCCGCGATCAAGCCAGAGTAGAGACCCGCTTTGCCCTGCCAGTTAAAGCGGTTCATGCCATCGAAGGTTCCGCGTGCGGAAACAGAGATCTCACCACCGACAGGCGCGTCGGGGTTTACGTAGTCGAAATGTTTGAAGTCTGGCGGGTACTTGAGATCGCCGAAGAAGGAATACCCGTGCGCCTTGATAAGCTCGCTATCGGCGGCGCCAGCGGCCATTGCTCCGCTCAACCCGGGCGTTATGGCGGCTACGGCGCTTCCACCCATCAATTGCAGCGCTGTTCTCCGCTTCATCATCGTCAACGTCGATTTCGTGCGATTTTGTGTCATGCCCGCCTCTTCTACAGCCCTTGCAACGTCTTAATGCGCCTAAACCTAGCTAAAGGTCCAGCACTGACAGATTCAAGTTTAGAATGCGTGAGCGCTTTGTGAAGATTTACTTAGAAAAAAAGCCGCTGCACGAGGCAGCGGCTTTGAAACCTGTCGAAACTGAGCGAAGCGTCAGTTGATGGTCTGCAGATAGGCAATCAGGTCTGCCCGTTCCTGCGGCTTTTTCAGACCGGCAAAGCTCATGGAAGTGCCCGAGATATAAGCACTGGGGCGCGTCAGGAAGGCATCCAGCGCTTCGGGTGTCCAGTTGCCGCCATGCGCCTGCATTGCTGGCGAATAGCCGGTGAAGCCTTTGGCCGACGCGACCGGACGGTCGACGATTGCATACAGGTAAGGGCCGGTGCCGTTTGCACCATCTTCCAGCTTGTGACATGCCGTACACTTACGGAAGACCTTGGCACCTTTGTCCGGATCTGCGGCAGCCAACATGTCTTCGAACACCACCTCTTCACCATCGGCGCTTTCGCCGGAGCTTTCGGTTTCGATGATGTACGAGGCCGTCTCGCCATGCCCATCCGCATGGTAAAGAACCTGAGCGCCCCATTTGGCCAGAAGCAGCACCAGGAAGGTGCCAAACAGGCCTGCTGCGGCCTTGGTAACTGTCATCGTGTCGAACATTGATCGCGAGTCCATTTCAGCTGTCTGCGGGGTGTCTAAGGCTTCCCCTGACAAGAGGCAAGGTATAGACACCGCGACTAAACGCCCAATTTTGGAACTTGTTGCACGGAATCGACCATATGACCAAACGTATTGCATTTCAGGGAGAACCCGGAGCCTATAGCCACGAGGCCTGCCGCGATGCGCGCCCCGATATGGAGGCCCTGCCCTGCCGAACATTCGAAGATGTGATCGAATCGGTTCGTTCGGGCGATGCCGATCTGGCGATGCTGCCGGTCGAGAACACGACCTATGGGCGGGTAGCCGATATTCACCGCCTTCTGCCTCACAGTGGGCTGCATATTATCGACGAAGCTTTTGTGCGTGTTCACATCAACCTTCTCGCGGTGCCAGGAGCCAAGCTTGAGGACATTACCGAGGCGCACTCGCACCTGGTGCTTCTGCCTCAGTGCGCGGAGTTTCTGAAAGAACACAACATTCGAGGCCGCGTCAGCCCCGACAACGCCCGTGCGGCGCGCGAGGTTTCGGAACAGGGCGAGATCCACTCAGCCGCCTTGGCCAGCGAACTGGCTGGTGAAATCTATGGGCTGAACGTTCTGGCCCGTCACATCGAAGACCGCGACAACAACACGACGCGTTTTCTTGTGATGTCGCGGCAGGCAGACATGACGCGGCGCGGCGATCACGGCATGATCACCAGCTTTGTATTTCAAGTCCGCAACATCCCGGCGGCGCTGTACAAGGCAATGGGCGGGTTTGCCACAAACGGGATCAACATGACCAAGCTGGAAAGCTACATGGTTGATGGGTCCTTCACCGCGACGCAGTTTTATGCCGATATCGTGGGCCATCCGGACGATCGGAACGTACAGCTGGCCATGGACGAGTTGGAACACTTCACCACGAATGTCGAGATTCTGGGCGTCTACCCGGCCGCTCAGCCGCGCGGCTGAGGCATTCACGGTTTAAGTGACGGAAAATCGCTTGCACCGGGCGCCGTCGTGCTGCCGGTAATCCACGAAACCCATCGACGAATAATAGGCCAACCCTTCGGCGTTTGCGGCTCCGATGGTTGCGTCGATGGCTGACAAACCCCTGTCACGCGCGGCGAAAAGTGTCGCGCGAAAAAGGGCGCGGCCAACGCCGCATCGGGCCGCCGATGGGCGGATATGTGTTCCAATGATGCCCCATCCGACCGGAGCGCCATAAGGGTTGTTTTCAACCGCCATTTTCAGCGACTGAAATCCTAACACCCGATTTCCCTGAACGGCGACCGAACACCTGATCCGATCCGGATCAGCTATGTAATGTTTACGAGCAAATTCCACGTCAGATCGCTTACTGCGCTTTCCGGCAGCGGCGATTTCCTTCAGCACTTCTGAAATCCCTTCGGCATCGGCCAATTCGGCTTCACGGATTATTAAGTTGTCCATTTCGCACCCGCCAACACCTTGGACGTTTCCATTCAACCACCGTGAATATGGCGTTGTTCCATTTCCCGCGCGAATTCGCTCAGGCGCGTTTGAAACTGCCGTCTGAACCGCGATTGTCCAAGCCTCAGAGACTGTAGCAGCAACCGCGCCGGCAGGGATTTGGCCGACAACGACATGTCCACGCTCAGGCGCGTTCGACGCTGCGACAGGGCCAGGAACTCAACCGTCGTCACCCCGTTCATCCCCTTGCTGGCGGCTTCGAACCGCATATGCGAGGGCGGGTCGCAATCGGCCATCTGGACCGAGACCTGACGCGGCTTGCCACGCAACTTGAACTCGGTCTCCCAAGTGGTGCCGGGCACAACACCCATATGACCAGACATGCGCCGCACCTCGATTCCGCGACGCATCGCCATGCGCTCGAACCGTTCAAAATCGGCAACCATTTCGAATACTGCGTTAATCGGAGCTTCGATATCTTCGCGCGCTGTAAACTGCATTGTGGTTCGCGGGTCTCTTGCGTTTCAGCCTAGTATTTTGTCAGTCCAGCGTATCTGCAAGCCAGTTTTGCAGAAGAAAGTGCGCAATCGCGCCTTTGCGGGCCAGTAACAGTTTCGGGTGTTCCCCGGCAAACGCCTGCATCATCTCGGATTTGCTTACCCACATCGCATCTTCGATTTCGACCGGGTCGATGGTGATCTCACGTAACAAAGCCTCGCCCGCGCATCCAAACATCAGCGAAGCGGGGAAGGGCCAGGGTTGGCTGGACAGGTAACTGACCGCGCCGACTGGCACACCCGCCTCTTCCATGACTTCCCGGCGGACCGCAGCCTCAAGCGTTTCACCCGGTTCGACGAAGCCTGCCAGTAACGAATACATCCCTTCCGGCCAGCCCGGGGACCGCCCCATCAGAACCGAATCTCCATGCGTAATCAACATGATGACAACGGGGTCGGTTCGGGGAAAATGCTGGCCGCCGCAAGACGGGCAACTGCGTTGCCACCCCGCTTGCGTCAGATCACTGGCCGCGCCACAGCGCGCGCAGAATCTGTGGGTTTCGTGCCAGCCGATCACCGCTTTGGCCGAGGCCGCCAGTTCGGCATCTCTGGTCGAAAGCCGTGTCATGATCCGGCGCAACTCGGCAAATACATAGCCCTGAGGTAAGTCGGGGTGCTGTTGCTCGGACCGGTCGACAAAAGCACCCACACCCGACAGATCCAACCCATCGGCGGACCAGTTTGAAATATCGGCCGCAAAAACAGGTGTTTCGTCGGACATCCCAAGGAAAACCGGCTGCTCGACCGAGCCGCCCGGCCCGCTTTCAACCAGCTTATGCGTCATTGGAATCAGCCCCAACTGATCCAGCGCGTCCCCCTGGACCAGAACCTTGCCACGCCACAGCATCAAACACTTTGCCTGCGGATGTACCTTGGCCCGGTTGATTCCTTCGGCATCGCCGCGAATATGCGCCGCACGATCCAGCCCTGAACCACCAAACGTCACACATTCCGCATTTTTCATAACAGATCCTTAGGCTTGTCCGCACAGGGCTGCCATGACGGCCTGACAGTTGCAACGGCTTTCCGCGCGCGCGATCTCAAGTTGCCATCGAATGAACACAGCTACGCCTTGAAATTTGCAGTGAATAATCTTTTTGTGGAAAATGACTAAGACAAAACTGCCAGAAGAAGAATTTTGAAACTTTCCCCTTCTCTGCCATCGCAGACTGTGCGGGTCCGAATACTGGCCACATCGGATCTGCACATGAATTTGAGCAGTTTTGACTACTACTCCGACACTCCCGAACCTTCGATCGGTCTGACCCGAACCGCGAGCCTGATCCGGGCGGCGCGTGATCAGGCGCACGACGCCCTGGTGCTGCTTTTTGACAACGGGGATTCGCTGCAGGGAACACCGGCCGGAGATCTGGCTGCAGAACAAGTCACTGAGCGCCATGTCCTGATGCAGGCCTTTGGGGCGCTTGGCTATGATGCGATCGGGTTGGGCAATCATGACTTCGGATTCGGGCTGAACGTACTGGACCGCATCCTGTCGCAAGCGCCTTGCCCCGTGATTTGCAGCAATGTTCATCGAGTGGGTGAACCTTCCGTGTGGCGGGACCACGTGGTTCTGAAACGCTCGATAGAAATAGACGGACGACACGTCGAGCTGAAAATCGGTGTCTTCTCGGTTTTGCCGCCGCAAACGCGGAAATGGGAATCCCACCGGCTGGCAGACAAGGTGCAGATCGACGACATCCTGACATGCGCGCGGATCAAAGTGTCGGAACTTCGGTTCCAAGGATGCGATTTGATTGTGGCACTAGCCCATACCGGGCTGGGCTCCTCTGACCCAGAGCCCGATCTGGAGAACGCCGTTATTCCCCTCGCGGCCATTGATGGGATCGATGCAATCGTCGCCGGGCACACGCATTTGACGCTGCCTGGCGCATCACATGCAGGGTTCGAACATGTTGAGGCCGCCAGCGGTCTTGTACACGGGGTGCCGGTCATCATGCCCGGATCGGCCGGCTCGCATCTGGGGCTTATCGATCTGACCCTGACCACGACAACGGACAGGAAGTGGTCGGTTGAAACACAGCAGGCCGAATTGCGGCCGGTATCTGGTGCAGGCCCGGTGCCTGAGGATCCGGAGGTGGTGTCTCTGTTTTCAGATTTACACACCGCGACGCGCCAAAGGGCCGATGAACCCGTTGGGCGCACGGATCGACACCTGCACAGCTTTTTTAGCTTTTGCGCCAAGGATCGCGGGCTTGCGATGGTTGCAGCAGCACAGGCCGCTGTGCTGCGTAATCATGTGAAGGGGACGAGCTGGGAGGACACGCCGATGCTGTCCGCCGCAGCGCCGTCGAAGTTCGGAGGCCGCGCAGGGCCGCGTTTCTATACGGACGTCCCCGCAGGTGTGGTTCGCATGCGCCACGTGACCGACCTGAGTATCTTTCCCAACGAGCTTAGGGCGGTCGTTGTTTCCGGTGAACAAATCAGAGACTGGCTAGAAATGTCAGCCGGTGTTTTCAACCAGATGACGCCGGGCAGGCAGGCCAAACTGGTTAACCCGGATCGTGCAGGGCACAATTTCGATGTTTTGTTCGGTCTGAACTACGTGATCGACCTGAGTGTGCCACCGCGCTTTGACGCCAACGGTCATCTGATCAATCCGAAAACCCGGCGCGTGTCAGACATCCACCGCGATGGTCAAGAAGTAGCGACAGACCAGCGTTTTGTCGTCGCGCTGAACAACTATCGGGCAAACGGAGGTGGGCATTTTCCGCCTATCCAAGAGGCCGAAGCAATCACACTACCGCCTTTGTCCATTCAGGAGGTCCTGCAGAACTACCTGAGTGGAGACTTACCTCAGGAATCACTGGACCAATGCCCCTGCCCGTTCAGTTTCGCGCCCGTGCCCGGTGCCTCAGCGCTTATGAATACCAATCCAAAGGCACAGGACCATATCGCGGAAATCGCTCAGTTCAGCCCAAAGCTCGTGGGTGTGGACCAAGGGGGTTTTTTGCAAATTCAACTCTCACTCTGACGGGTTGTCATTTGCGCGGGGCTTCCCTATATCACCCCTTGAGAGGTTGGCGCGGGCGAGCGCCTCGCCAACCTGGTCAGGTCCGGAAGGAAGCAGCCACAACGAGCCCCGCTTGGGTCGATGTCCAACCTCTCACTTACTCAGACCATCAGCCGTAGGAGGGCTTTTATGATTGTAGCAAAAACCCTTCGGGCAGAGCGGTTCTGAACCTTACCCCTACCTCTGCCTGAACACGTCACCGATGGATGCGCGCCTGCCATCCAGCCGGATTGCTGTACCTGAACACAGGCAGAACAATGACCATTACACTATCGGACCTTGGATGGTCCTCTCACTTTGCCGCGCAACATGCGGCCTATTCGTCTTGCACCCCCTTTCGCGTCACTGCTGTTCACCGCGATCGTCTGATCGGCGTGAATGCCGATGGCGAAACCCCACTGCTGACCCCCGGTCGACCAACCGGAGAGTTTGCGGTTGGAGACTGGGTGCTCACCGACCCTGAAAACCGCGTACAACATGTGCTGGAACGCCGAAGCCTCCTGAAACGACGCGCCGCCGGCACCGGTGCCGATGCGCAATTGATCGCCGCCAATGTCGACGTGCTGTTCATCGTCAGTTCCTGCAATGCTGATTTTAATCTGGCCCGGATGGAACGATATCTGGCTTTGGCTCATCAGGCCGGATGTTATCCGGTTGTTGTTTTGACCAAGGCAGATACCTGCGCCGATCCAAGTGACTTCGCCAAACCCGCAGAATCGCTGGCCCCGTTCTTGACTGTTCTGACCGTCAACGCGCTGGATGCCACCGAAATCGATCAGGTCCTGTCCTGGTGCCCCGCTGGACAGACCGCTGCACTCGTCGGATCATCCGGTGTCGGCAAGACGACGCTGGCGAACGCTATGACGGGTTCGACTGAGGCCACCGCCGGCATTCGCGAGGACGACGCGCGGGGCCGCCATACAACCACGTCCCGCGCGCTACATCCGATGCGAAACGGGGGATGGCTTGTGGACACGCCCGGAATGCGCGCTTTGCGCCTGCTGGATGCGCAGGATGGTGTGGATGAGGTGTTCTCGGACATTCTGGAACTTGCCGAGTCTTGCCGGTTTTCTGATTGTCAGCATCACGCCGAACCTGGTTGCGCCGTTCAGGCCGCAATCGCAGATGGCACGCTTGATGGAGAGCGCCTGGAGCGCTGGCGGAAATTGCGCCGCGAGGATCAGAGAAACTCGGAAACCGTGGCGCAATCACGCGCACGCGACAAAGCCTTTGGCAAAATGGTGCGCTCTGTGATGCACGAGAAGAAGTCGCGTAAAAGACTATAACTGCTGCTGTTTCAGGCAATCAATCGAGGCCAGACGGCCGCATTTCGGCGCGCAAACGCGCCGATGTGGCCAACCTCGGTCAAGCCGAACTCCTTCGGCGACAGCTGATGTCTGCGCGCCATAGGTCCGTATAGATCGGCAAGTCGCCAAACCGCGTTTGGAGGTACCACTTGATCATCGTCCATTGTAAATAGATCAACGGGTGTTTCCGACGCGGCCCATCTGGCGTCTGGCAGGCTTTGACCAATGTCCGGCACATAGTTCAGCGGATCGGTGCACCATTTACGCCATTGCCAGTAAACGCTTGCAGGCAAGTCTGAACCAAAACCCAGCGCCTTGCCCGGCAAGTATCCCAATGTCTTGACCAGCAATGGCGGATGACCATACCAGAACATCGTCGCCAGCGCGCGGTACGGCCACGGGTGATCAGATAACGTGACCAACCCGGAACAGACGCAGATCATTCGGTCGATCTGTTCGATATCCGGCTGTAGCGGCCCCAGCATTCCACCAACCGAATGGCCAATGCTCCACTGCTGCGCAGCCGGGAATCTGCGCCGCATTTCGGCCCGGGCCGCAGGCATGTCGATAAGGGCCCAATCGGCCATCGTAGCTTTCGAATCGCGCAGCCGCGCGGTCAGCGAATGACCGAAGTCACGATAGTCATAGGTCAAGCAGGCCATGCCCTGTTCCGCCGCCAGCCACTGCGCAAAATGTTGATAATAGTCGCGCGGCACCCCCGTGGCGCCGTGGATCACAACCGCCACGTCCGGCGTAGCAGCAGGCCTGTATAACCGCGCCGACAAGCTGGCCGAACCAGCTTCAACCTTGAAATCTTCGGTCAATACGGTCGGAGTGTTGTCCAACATAGCGCCCTCGCAAGCATCTGAACTGTTTGGTTCACCTGTTGCAATCGGCGCTTTTCGCAAATCAAAGTCAATAGATTTCCAAAGTGACCACGCGTCCGTTTCGAGCGGCAGCAAGAGCCTGCTTGACTCAAGCCACCGACAACCGCTAGCGATGACGTGATGGTTCTCGTCCTCATATTGGGGCGGGATGAAAAGGGAACACGGTGCGGTCCAGCCCGGCATTGCCGGAACGGACCAAGGCCGCGACTGCCCCCGCAACTGTAAGCGGTGAGCAATGCCGAAACACCACTGGCCGAAAGGCTGGGAAGGTCGGCAAAGCAACGACCCGCAAGTCAGGAGACCTGCCATCGAACGAAAAACCGAAACTCGGGCGGGGTGTCCGGGCAGGTCTTCAGTTTGCTGAGACACCTGTTCCACGTCCCCCGTCCATCGCGCGGAGGGCGCATTATGATCTGGAATACAACGACACACGAATTTTCTGCCACCCTGTGCCAAAGGACAGGCAAAACCTGCCCCGCACTGGCCCGAATGGCCCGCGCTATTGCCGAAGCGATGGCGACCGCAGGCCCGGTAACCTCCAGCGAATTCGAGATGGATGGCTCGAGCGAACTGACCCATTGCGGCGAGGGCTGCACGGCACGGTTTCGGGCCAGCCCAACCCGGATCAGGGTCTATTGTGGGGCAAACACGAATGACTCGGCCGACAAGCTGGATGACTACGCCGATATGATGTTTGGCTCTGATTTCGCCTCACTGCCCACCGGATTCTTGACCACTTTACCCTGCGCCATGCTTCAGGCATCGGCCCTTGCGCCGCGCCCCTCGCATCAGATCGTTCAGCAAGCCACGGCCTGATCTAGGCTCACCGATCTCACTGGACCGGCTTCATGGCCCAGGCCATCTGTTGGTCCGTTTCCACCGCACAAGGTCGGGCAGAGCGCAACCGGCTGAGTGCGTGATTCGGGACTTCGCCGCTTTCGACCATAAGTCTGAGGGCAACCATACCCGACCGCCCGCAGCCGCCCCGGCAGTGCACCAGAACACGTCCGCCATCCGACAAAACCTGTCGGGCAGATGCGCTGGCCTTGGGCCAAAGGGCTGCGATTTCCGGTGGCGGCGCTCCGAAATCTTCAACCGGCAGGTGCAGCCAGACCGCAGACCCGGATTGAATGTCCTGCCCAAAGGCACCTGCCCCGGCTTGCTGCATTTCGACCTTGGTCGTCATGGAAATCACCAGATTGGGGCTCCAATCGTGTATCGCGCTCAGATCGTCTGCATACCCACCGCCACTGCCAGGCAAAGGGGACAGCGCCAAAGTTCCCGAACCAACCCGCAGCGCGTGGATTGCAAAAACCGCCAAGACTTACGTTCCTTCTGCCAACGGCCACCCGACCCTAAAGGGGTTTATCGCGCCTACCGATACAGTCCAAACCGAAATTCCTCGCAGCCTCCTGTGGACGCGGGCGGCGCGGGTCTCTACGCTGCATTCTTGACACGAATCCGACAGAGCAGACATGACCGAAACGCCCAGCCCCGCCTATCAGGTTCTTGCGCGCAAGTACCGCCCCGAAACCTTTGCCGATCTGGTTGGACAGGACGCAATGGTGCGCACGCTGAAAAACGCGTTCGAGGCGGATCGGATTGCGCAAGCCTTCATCATGACCGGTATTCGCGGCACGGGTAAGACCACTACGGCCCGGATAATTGCCAAAGGCATGAATTGCATCGGCCCCGATGGCGACGGCAAACCAACGACCGAACCTTGCGGCCAGTGCGAGCATTGCGTGGCCATCATGGAAGGTCGCCATGTCGACGTCATGGAGATGGACGCCGCCAGCCGGACTGGCGTGAATGATATCCGCGAAATAATCGACAGCGTTCGATATCGCGCGGCGAGCGCACGCTACAAGATCTACATCATCGATGAGGTCCATATGCTCTCGACCAGTGCGTTTAACGCGCTGCTCAAGACGCTTGAGGAACCGCCCGAGCATGTGAAGTTCATTTTCGCGACGACCGAAATCCGAAAAGTCCCTGTGACGGTTCTGTCGCGCTGTCAACGGTTTGACCTGCGCCGGATCGAGCCTGAGGACATGATCGGTCTTTTGATCAAGATCGCTGCCGCCGAAGGCGCCCAGATCGCAGAGGACGCGCTGGCGCTGATCACCCGTGCGGCCGAAGGCTCGGCGCGCGACGCGACCTCGCTGCTGGATCAGGCGATCTCGCATGGGGCTGGAGAAACGAGCGCCGATCAGGTCCGCGCAATGCTTGGGCTTGCCGACCGCGGCCGGGTGCTGGACCTGATGGACATGATCCTGCGCGGCGATGCGGCAGCGGCATTGACAGAGTTGAGCGGTCAATATGCCGAAGGTGCCGATCCACTGGCTGTGCTGCGCGATCTGGCAGAAATCACCCATTGGGTATCCGTCGTCAAAATCACGCCCGATGCAGCCGAAGACCCGACCGTGTCGCCCGACGAACGGGCACGAGGGCAGCAAATGGCCGAGGCTCTGCCGATGCGCGTGTTGACGCGGATGTGGCAGATGCTGCTGAAAGCGCTCGAAGAGGTCTCTGCCGCGCCAAACGCGATGATGGCCGCAGAGATGGCCATCATTCGTTTGACCCACGTGGCTGATCTGCCCAGCCCCGAAGAGTTGATCAAACGGCTGCAGGATGCACCACCGCCCCCACCGAATGGAGGTCCAGGTGGCGGAGTGTCCGAGCCGTCTCATGCACCAGTCCAAGCCACGCCTTCATCCTATGTTTCCGCGCAACGCGGGCCTGCGGGTGCGCCAACGGCAGCTCTGGCGCAAGATATCCAAACGGCTCTGGCGCGCTATCCCACATTCGAACACGTGGTCGAACTGATCCGCACAAACCGGGACGTGAAACTACTGGTCGAAGTCGAAAACGGCGTGCGTCTTGTATCCTATCAACCTGGACGGATTGAATTCACCCCTACGGATAAGGCTCCTACGGACCTTGCGCAGAGAATGGGTTCGGCGCTGCAACGCTGGACTGGCAACCGGTGGGCCGTGTCGATCGTATCGGATGGTGACGCTGCGACAATCGCGGAAGTTAGGGATGCAGGCGAACTGGCACTAAAAGAAGAGGCGAAGCAGCATCCCTTGGTACAAGCCGTTTTGGCTCATTTTCCAAAGGCGCGGATCAAACGGATCGAAACCCCGGAACAACGCGCGGCAAAGGTTGAAACCGAAGCCCTGCCCGAGGTCGAAGACGAATGGGATCCGTTCGAAGAAGACTGAACCGCACCCGTTCCGCAACCCGAAATCCTCCAGCGACCGCCACGGGCGCTCAGCTTGCGCCGATCACCCTAGGCAGCCTTGGGCCCGGCAGCGCGGGCAGAGTGCGCGCTGCCGGGCCCAACGGGAGGAAAGGTCTTGCCAAAGACCTTGACGATCGGCGGGAGAACCTCTCCCCTTGTACCATGCCGACAGCCCTCGTATTTAGGCGACAAACCGATTTGCAGGAGAAAAGCAATGCTCAAAGGACTCGGCGGTCTGGGCGATATGGCCAAGATGATGAAATCCGCGCAAGATTTGCAGACCAAGATGACCGACATGCAGGAAGAACTGAACAACATCATGGTTGTCGGCGAATCCGGTGCAGGTCTGGTCAAAGCCACCGCCACGGCAAAAGGCGAGCTGAAAGGTCTGGATATCGACCCGTCGATCTTTAACGGCGACGACAAAGAAGTGGTCGAAGATCTGATTCTGGCCGCCATCAAGGACGCGCAGACCAAAGCGACCGAACGCTCGCAGGAAGAAATGGCAAAGCTGACCGAAAGCATGGGTTTGCCGAAAGACATCAAGCTGCCGTTCTGATAGAAACTCCTGACGACCCAAAGGCCGGGCGCTCAAGCCCGGCCCTTTTGCAGGAGCACGCGCAGTGAGTTCGAACAGCGACATCGACAATCTGATCGACCTGATGGCCAAGTTGCCGGGCCTCGGCCCCCGCTCGGCCCGCCGCGCCGTACTGCACCTGATCCGCAAACGCGCCCTGCTGCTGACACCCCTGTCGGACGCAATGCAGCAGGTTGCCGTCACCGCCCGCGAATGCCTGAACTGCGGCAACGTCGGCACCACCGATATCTGCGACATCTGCGACAGCGAGGCCCGCGCGACCGGAGAGCTGTGCGTGGTCGAGGACGTCGCCGACCTCTGGGCGATGGAGCGGGCCGGTGTTTTCAAAGGCCGCTATCACGTTCTGGGTGGGACTTTGTCGGCGCTGGACGGAGTCGGACCGGACGAACTGCGCATCCCTCGCCTGAAAGATCGTGTGACAGCCGAGGGGATCACCGAGATCATCCTCGCCCTGAACGCCACCGTCGATGGCCAAACCACCGCCCACTACATCGCCGACCAACTGGAGGGGCAGGTCCGCCTTACCTCACTGGCCCAGGGTGTGCCGATCGGCGGAGAGCTGGATTATCTGGATGACGGGACGATTACGGCAGCGTTGAGGGCAAGAAAAGAGCTCTGAGCATTGCAATACGACAACAACGGGAACGCTTCCGCCTCTTCCGGTTGCACACCAGTCTCTCTTCTATTTGTTAGGTGTAAGCGCCCGACGAATAGGTCAATTCATAAGAATGACTGTAAATCTCGAAGACGATGCCAAAAGGGTCTTCAACGTAGACCATACGATAGGGTTTCTCTCCGGGATAATAGTATCGGATCGGCATCCGTTGTTTGCCGCCCGCTGCCACGATTTTTTCTACCAGACCTTCGACATCCGGGTCCTGGACGCAAAAATGGAACGTACCATTCTGCCGAAAGTCGATATTGTTTTCCGGTACATAATTCCCGTGAAACTCGAAAAGTTCGAACCCGATGCGATCAGCCGTCGCGAGATGCGCAATACGTAGTTTTTTCCATTCCGGACCAAACACATCAGTGCACATGACACCGATATCCGTATCATCCTCTACCACGTCCGTTGGCGGCATGATTACGTAAAAGCCGAGGATTTCGGAATAGAACTTTACAGCCTCGTCAACGTTTGGGACGGACAATCCGATGTGAGAGAATGTTCTTGGATGTTGCGGCATGGCTCGCTCCTTAATTTATGGAGCGAAAACTATTGTGCCACAGCCGAGTTTCAAGCGCCTGCCCGGCGAGGCATAGCCGGGTTCCGCCATGCACATAGGTCCCCTTTCGCGACCACATCAGCCGAGAATGGTCTTTGCCTCCTGCACGCGGCGTGTACTATGGCTGTGACCTTATCCATTTGAATTTGGGAACAGTTATGAAACGCCTTTTTGCAATCACGTTTGCCGCCTTTACAGCCACTGCCGCTTTTTCGCAGGAGCTCATCGACAAGGGCTTTGTCGAAGGCTGGAACATCATGATGGACCCTGCGCTTGGCAACGGGTGCCTGATCCAGACGGTGTATCAGGACCTCTCGGTGGTGCGGTTGGGCTATGATGCGCTGGACGATCGCGGGTATTTCGCCGTCTACAACAAGGCCTGGGGCGATATTAAACAGGGTGAGAGTTACCCGATCCGGTTCGATCTGGACGGCAAGAGTTATGATGCAACAGCGATTGGCTTCAATCGGCGCGATGTGCCGGGGGCAACGGTGTTCTTTACCGACCGCAGCTTCGTTAACGCGATTGCGCAGAATAAGACCATGACGGTCTACAACCCCGCCGGTGAGACGGTGATGGCAATCGATCTTAAAGGCACGGCCAAAGCGCTGGAGTATGCACGCGAGTGCCAGAACAAGAAACTCTAACGAATCGGATCGAACAGCGCGTCTTTGGCCGTACAATCGCGGAGCACGTCTCGGCCACAGGGGACAGGTTCAAGGCCGCGCGACAGGCACAGGCGCACTTCCTCGATATAGCCCTGCTTGCACGTGACGGTAATCATGTCTCGCTCAAGTCCCGGGTTGGCTTTCAAAAAGGCTTCCTCGACGACCGATGCGGGTAATTTGACCGAAGCGTCCAGCCTGCGGAACACCTGAGGGCGCTCGACGCCCTCATACGCCTGCCGGGACAGCGCGTAATAGTCGGGCGCACTGAGGCCCGAACAGGTTCCGTGCTTCTTCCATTGGTGCCACGCCAATCCGGAACTGCCCTGAATATCGGTCATTTCGCGCGTCATGCGACGCGTTGGCGGTGCTTCAGATGTTCGGCAAAACGCGGGCCAGCCCTGATGATACTGAGGCCACAACCCATGCAAAATCCACCCGTGGTCATGGCGCGCATCGCATTGGTCCGACCCGCGCGCGTCGCCTTCGCGGGCGCACCAGTTGGGCGACCAGCTGAGTGACAAAACGTAATAGTCGAACTCACCCGCCTTTTCGCCATCAGCAAGCGCTGCAACGGCGCTCAGAATCCACAGTATCACCCAGCGCATTCGCCTCTTCCCTTCTTGCCTTTGCGCGACTATATAGACCGCAAGTTCCCCGACAACGGAAACCTGCCCCAAGACAACGGGGCCGCCGAATTCCGGCGACGGGATAGATGTATTTATAGGAGACGGGCTGATGGCAAAACCGCTTATGGCCAAGGCAACAGCCGTATGGCTGGTGGACAACACCACGATCAGCTTCAAGCAGATCGCGGATTTCGTGGGCATGCACGAGTTGGAAGTGCAAGGCATCGCCGACGGCGATGTGGCCGCTGGCGTCAAAGGGTTCGACCCGATTGCCAATAACCAGCTGACTCAGGAAGAGATCGATGCCGCGCAGGGCAACCCGCTGCACAAGCTGAAGCTCAAGTTCAACCCGGCCGCGACCGGCGAGGAAAAGCGGCGTGGTCCACGGTATACCCCGCTGTCGAAACGTCAGGACCGCCCGAACTCGATCCTGTGGCTGGTCAAATTCCACCCGGAACTCAGCGACGGTCAGATTGCCAAGCTGGTGGGCACCACCAAGCCAACTATCCAGTCGATCCGCGAGCGCACCCACTGGAACATCTCCAACATGCAGCCAATCGATCCGGTTGCGCTGGGCCTGTGCAAACAGTCCGAGTTGGACGCCATCGTTCAGAAGGCGGCAGCCAAGAAAGCAGCCGAAGGCGGCGTCATGAGCGATGACGAGCGCCGCAAGCTGGTTTCGACCGAGCAGTCGCTGGAGATGGACGCAGCACCCAAGATCCCGACGGCCATTGAAGGTCTGGAAACCTTCTCGTTGTCCGACGAGCCTGCGGATGAGAGAGAAGACGAGCCGGTCATCGATGCAGACAGCTTCTTCAACCTGCCTAAAGGCGGTGCTGAGGACGAAGACGAAGACGATCTGCGCCCCTAAGGCATAGACAGCCCCGGCCTGAACGAACCGGGGCTTTTTCATGAGAAGACCATGCTGAACGTCCTATCCACACTGTTTGGACCGCATCGCGCCGTTTCGATCTATGCCTTCGTAAAGACCTGGGGCCTACCTCTGATAGGCGGCGTCGGCCTGATCGCTATTGCAACTGGATTGCTGATCTTCAGCGACAGCGGAGAGCACGAGCACCAAGCCTTCATGACGGTCGATGTCCTGTCAGCCACGCCGATAAATGGTGACCTCAAGAACGGTGTAATCGCGTCGGTCCGGTTGCCGGACGGGTCCGCGACTTCGGTGACTTCGACTGAGGCACCAATTTCGCAATCGGTTGGTACAACAGCCTGTATCGAAAAGCGTGTCTACGTGGACAGTGGCGAAGCGCGATATCGGTTCAAACTGCCGCGCTACTGCGAAACCAGTTAAGGAAAACCGCCCGGCTTCAACACCGGGCGGTTTCCAGTTCAGACCATCTGGAACAGGATGCCTGCGATGATGGCTCCGGTAATCCCAAGCCCCAGATAGGTCGCGAAGACCCGCGGCTTCACCAGCGACCAGACGGCTGCCATCGCTGGGATCGAACTGACTGCGCCGGCGACCATGAAGGACATAGCGGCACCTGCGCTCATCCCCTGTTCGGTCAAGCCTGCCAGCAAAGGCGGTGCGACGTAGGAGTTCAGGTAGGCGGGCATCCCGACCAGTGCCGCGATGACAATGGGCACGACACCTTCGCCGCCAACAACGCGCGCGATCAGATCGGCGGGGACGTAGCTGACCAGCAGCGCCTCGAGCACGTAGGCCAGCGCCAGCCATTTCAGCAGGAACAGGCCGTTATGGACGAACTCGGACCGGAACCGCTGACGGCGTTCGGGTTCCTGCCAGAACTTCCAGACCGCTTTGCCGTCCTGTTTGGGACCGCAACCGCATCCAGCCGGTTTGTATTCGCGCAATGGCTGGGCAAAAGCACCGCTCCGCATCAAAGCGCGAACAACAAAGCCGCCGAACAGACCCAGCGCAACAGCAGCGATGGCTTTACCGATTGCAAACGGCCAACCCAAGGCGCCCGCAGTGATCAGCAGCGTCGGTGGGTCGATCAGGGGTGAGCTGAGCCAGAACGCCATGACGGCAGACAGCGGCGCGCCAAGCGCCAGCAATCCGGCAATAAACGGTATGACTTCGCAGGAACAGAACGGGGCGAGCCCTCCAAAAACGGCTGCCAGAAAGATCATCCGCGTCTCGCGCCCTTCGAATGCACGGGCCACCATCACCTCGGCACCTGTCGCCTTGAGGTAGGATAGCAAAAGGACGGCAAACAGAATGTATTGGCCGGTATGGGCAAGCGCCTTACCGGCAAAGGTAACGACCTCTCCCCAGTTGCCGGGGTCGAGAACGGCGACAAGGGCCAGAATGACCACAATCACCGCCCAAGGGGTTTTGATCAGGCCAACGGCCACCTTTGCCGGCGCCCTTGGGTTTTGTGTCAGCTCAGCCATCGTTCGCGGCCTTTCCGATTTCGTCCGCGCAGCATTCGCTGAGGATGAATTGGGCAAGGGATCTCAACTCGTCGTAATTCGCGCGATTGATGGTGGCGCGTCCGATTTTCTCTTGCTCGACGACGCCACCGGCGGCCAGGAACCGCAGGTGATGGGCCAAGGTCGACGGCGCGATACCGGTGCGGTTCTGGATTTCACCCACGGTCAATCCCGCCTGCCCGGCCCTTACCAGTGTTTTCAGAACCTTTAGCCGGGCCTCAGAGCCCATGGCCGAAAAGCCTGCTGCAGCTGTTTCCCACATCCGCTTACTCCATTAAACTAGATTTCTAGTTATTTAGGTGAGTCGTGTTTTCAGGTCAACAGCTTTGTTCACGAAATATCGAACTGCGATTAAGTCCAGATTGCTCTCAATTTAAGTCCACCCTATAAGGCCCTATGGGAATATCGGTCGACACATTCTTTCTTGAGCTGAACGGACAAGGCACGCTGCAGGCACAGATCCAGCAGATGATCGCCGAAGGTATTTTATCTGGCCGGTTCCACATTGGGGAAAAGCTGCCCTCGTCCCGCAAACTGGCGGCGCATCTGGGCGTCAGCCGCATCACAGTTACGCTGGCTTATACAGAATTGTTGGCCAATGATTACCTGACGGCCAAAGGGCGATCGGGGTATTTCGTTTCGCAAAATGCGCCCGTTCCACCGAAATACTCTCCGGTTCAGAAAGGAAACGAAAACGTCGACTGGGGCACGGCTCTGGCGCGCAAGTTTTCGGACGGCGACGTTCTTTCCAAACCCAGCAACTGGCGCGAATATCGATACCCGTTCATCTACGGTCAGGCGGACCGCAAGCTGTTCGACCACGCAAACTGGCGTTTATGTGCAGTCCGTGCGCTCGGCCACAAGGATTTCGCCTCACTGACCGGCGATTACGTTGATCAGGACGATCCCCTGCTGATCGAGTTCATTGCCCGCCACACACTGCCGCGCCGGGGAATCGCCGCACGCCCGGAAGAGATTCTGATCACAATGGGGGCGCAGAACGCCCTGTGGCTCGCATCGCGAATCCTGCTGAACCGCAATCGCACGGCCGTGATCGAAGACCCCAGCTACTACGCGTTGCGGGATCTGCTGAATCACTCCGACTGCAAAGTGTCTCCGCTCGCCGTTGACCGGGACGGCCTGCCGCCCGATGCGCTGCCGGAAGAAACCGACGTCATCTTCACGACGCCCAGTCACCAAAGCCCAACCACCGCAACCATGCCCATCGAGCGCCGGCGCGAGCTGTTGAGACGCGCGCGGGAACTGGACGCTATGGTGGTCGAAGACGATTACGAATTCGAATTGGCTTTTCTGGGCGCTCCCTCTCCTGCTTTAAAATCGATGGATCGGGACGGGCGGGTGATTTACGTGGGCAGTTTTTCCAAGTCTCTGTTTCCCGGATTGCGCCTTGGCTACATTGTCGGGTCCGAGCCCTTTATCCGCGAGGCACGCGCCCTGCGCTCGCTGGTCCTGCGCCACCCGCCGGGCCACATCCAGCGCACCGCGGCCTACTTCCTTTCACTGGGTCACTACGATGCCCAGATTCGGCGCATGTCAAAAACGCTGGCGCGGCGGCGCGAGGCACTGGACGCGGCCGTCGAACAGCATGGATTAACTGTTTCAGGACGGGGCATTATGGGTGGGTCATCGCTGTGGATGTCAGCGCCCGAGCATGTGGATACCACAATTCTGTCCAGATCATTGCAAAGCCAAGGTGTGCACATTGAACCGGGTGCCCCTTTCTTTGCCCGGCATGACCGTCCACGCAACTATTATCGCCTTGGATACTCGTCCATCGGACAGGACCAGATTGCACCGGGCGTGAAACTGATCGCGGACGCAATCCGGACTGCCTAGCGCAGTACTGGACCTATTCCGCCCAACGTTCTGGCCCTAACGCCAGTTCGCCCCTTGCGCCAAAACCCTATGCAAAGGCGGGCATTGTGCCTGCCCCTTTCTTCAATTGTGCGGAGAACACTCAGATGAAAATGACCACTGAAGAGGCCTTTGTTAAGGTTCTGCAAATGCACGGTATCGAACATGCGTTCGGTATCATCGGCTCGGCTATGATGCCAATTTCGGACCTGTTCCCGAAAGCTGGAATCAAATTCTGGGACTGCGCCCACGAAGGTTCGGGCGGCATGATGGCTGACGGCTACACCCGCGCAACCGGCAAAATGTCGATGATGATCGCGCAAAACGGCCCCGGCATCACCAACTTCGTCACCGCCGTAAAAACCGCATACTGGAACCACACTCCGGTACTGCTGGTCACTCCGCAGGCGGCCAACAAAACCATTGGTCAGGGCGGCTTCCAGGAGATGGAGCAGATGCGCATGTTCGCAGACTGCGTTGCCTACCAGGAAGAAGTACGCGATCCCTCGCGTGTTGCCGAAGTTCTGAACCGCGTGATCATGAACGCCAAGCGCGCCAGCGCGCCGGCTCAGCTGAACATCCCGCGTGACATGTGGACTCAGGTCATCGACATCGAACTGCCCAAGATCGTTGAATTCGAGCGTCCTTCGGGTGGCGAAGATGCGGTTGCTGCGGCTGCCGAAATGCTGTCCAACGCTAAGAATCCGGTCATCCTGAACGGTGCTGGTGTTGTTCTGGCCGAAGGTGGTATCGAAGCTTCGAAAGCCCTGGCCGAGCGTCTGGATGCACCGGTCTGCGTTGGCTACCAGCACAACGACGCCTTCCCCGGTTCGCACCCGCTGTTCGCTGGCCCGCTGGGCTATAACGGCTCGAAAGCCGGTATGGAGCTGATCTCGGAAGCGGACGTTGTTCTGGCTCTGGGCACCCGTCTGAACCCGTTCTCGACCCTGCCCGGCTATGGCATCAACTACTGGCCCGCAAACGCGAAGATCATTCAGGTCGACATCAACCCTGACCGCATTGGTCTGACCAAAGACGTCAGCGTTGGCATCATCGGCGACGCCGCCAAAGTGGCCAATGGCATCTTGTCCCGCCTGAGCGACACCGCCGGTGACGAAGGCCGTCAGGAGCGTAAGGACCGCATCGCCCAGAAGAAATCCGCATGGGCGCAGGAACTGACCTCGATGACCCACGAGGACGACGATCCGGGCACCACCTGGAACGAGCGTGCACGTGCAGCCAAGCCTGACTGGATGAGCCCCCGCATGGCATGGCGCGCAATCCAGGCCGCGCTGCCGAAAGAGGCGATCATCTCGTCCGACATCGGCAACAACTGCGCCATCGGTAACGCGTACCCGTCCTTCGAAGAAGGCCGCAAGTACCTGGCACCTGGCCTGTTCGGCCCCTGTGGTTATGGTCTGCCTGCCATCGTTGGCGCGAAAATCGGCCAGCCGAACGTTCCGGTAGTCGGCTTCGCAGGTGACGGTGCATTCGGTATCGCTGTGAACGAACTGACCGCGATTGGCCGCTCGGAATGGCCGGCCGTGACACAGATCGTCTTCCGCAACTACCAGTGGGGCGCGGAAAAGCGTAACTCGACCCTGTGGTTTGACGACAACTTCGTCGGCACCGAGCTGGACACTCAGGTTTCCTATGCAGGTATCGCCAAAGCTTGTGGCCTGAAGGGCGTCGTTGCACGCACTCAGGAAGAGCTGACCGCGGCTCTGAACCAGGCGATCGAAGACCAGAAGAACGGCACCACCACCCTGATCGAAGCTCTGATCAACCAGGAACTGGGTGAACCCTTCCGCCGTGACGCCATGAAGAAGCCTGTCGCTGTTGCCGGCGTTTCTGACGCAGACATGACGCCTCAGGCCGGAGCATAAGCGCGTGAAGCCACTGCGCACAATCCTCGGAGCTGCCAGCAGCTCCGACAAGATCATCGCCCTCGCCGAGGGCGATGATCCACGTGTTGTTGAAGGTGCTTTGAAAGCCCGCAAGGAAGGTGTCGCGCGCATCATCTTGGTTGGCGACAAAGCCAAAGTCACTGCCCTGCTGGCCGAACAGGATGGTCAGGATGTCGACGGCATCGAAATCCACGACCCGTCTGACTCCGCCCATGCCGAAGCCTTTGCAGCCGAGCTTTACGAGCGGCGCAAGCACAAGGGCATGACGCCTGAAAAGGCCGCTGAAGAAATCAAACACCGCCTGAACTATGCTGCGATGCTGGTTCACATGGGCATTGCTGACGGTACCGTCGGCGGAGCTGTTGAAACCACGTCGGCCACGGTACGCGCCGCTTTGCAGATCATCGGCAAAGCGCCTGCTTCGGCCATGGTGTCCAGCTTTTTCCTGATGCTCTACTGCCGCGATCACCATTCGGTGCGGGGCGCGCATATCTTCGCTGATTGTGGTCTGGTCGTTGATCCGAACGAACAGGAACTGGCCGAGATCGCGCGGGCATCCGCGGCGTCCTACCATGCGTTGACGCAAGAGACCCCCCGCGTTGCGATGCTGTCCTTTTCGACAAAAGGCAGCGCTAATCACCCGAAAGTCACCAAAGTCACCGATGCGCTTGAGATCGCGAAGAAAGCCGATCCTGACCTGCTCATTGATGGCGACCTTCAATTTGACGCCGCCTTCGTCCCCGAAGTAGCTGCCAAAAAGGCCAAGGGTTCTCCACTGCGCGGAGAGGCAAACGTATTCGTGTTCCCCAATCTGGATGCCGGCAATCTGGGCTACAAGATCGCCCAACGTATCGGCGGAGCCGAAGCAATAGGCCCGATCCTTCAGGGTTTGGCAAAACCGGCCAACGACCTGTCGCGCGGATGTTCCGCTGAGGATGTCCTGCACATGATCGCCGTGACTGCCGTACAAGCCGAACATAACAACGCCCAATCCGAGAGTTAACAAACCAAGCAAAGCACTGGTCCAAATTCCATCCTGCTAACGCCAGGTAAACGCACCGGAAATGACGGAAAAGAAACAAGAAAGAACGTCGGACAGATGCTGGCAAAACCAAAACTAAGTAATCCCTTCGATCTGGTTTCTGCGGAAACGATCAAAAACCTGTTTCCGGGTATTGCGGTCTCAGCAATTGTTGCTGTGACCGCTCAGTTCCTAGCGGATCATTATGCTACGCCGGCAATGTTGCTGGCTCTGCTCTTGGGAATTGCGGTCGGATTTCTCAGCGAAGAAGGTAAGGCCGTTGCCGGGATTGCCTTCACGTCGAAAACGCTGCTGCGGGTGGGTGTTGCCCTTCTGGGCGTGCGGGTTTCGATGGTTTTGATGATCGGACTTGGTCCTCAACTGATCGCGCTGGTGATCGGCGGGCTACTGGCAACGATCGCATTTGGTTTCCTCGTCGCACCGCTGTTCGGTCACAAATGGCGGTTCGCACTGCTGACGGCAGGTTCCGTTGGGATCTGCGGCGCTTCGGCGGCCATGGCGATCAGCGCAATTCTTCCTCGGGACGAGAGGTCCGAAGAACGGCTGATTTTCACGGTTCTGGGCGTTACGGTTTTGTCGACGATCGCGATGATCGTCTACCCGATCATCGTCAACAGGCTGGGTCTCAGCCCGTTGGAGGCGGGTGTATTCCTTGGCGGCACGATTCACGACGTTGCCCAAGTTGTCGGTGCCGGTTTCTCGATCTCTGATGCAGCAGGTGAAACCGCAACTCTGGTCAAGCTGATACGCGTCGCCATGCTGGCACCCATCGTTTTGGTTGCCTCGATCATGATCCGTAACTTCGCGGAACTGCCTGCAGATGGAAAACGCCCGCCGATCCTGCCTGGGTTTGTCGTCGCCTTCCTCATTCTGGCTGGTGTCAATTCACTTGGATTGATTCCGGCACAGGTCGGCGAGTTTCTTGGACAGTTTTCGCGCTGGCTGTTGCTAACGGCAATCGCAGCGGTTGGAATGAAAACCAATCTCAAACAAATCCTTTCGGTCGGCGGCGCAGCGATCGCCCTGATCGTTCTGGAAACAGCATTCATCGCAGGACTGATACTCGCAGGGATAAAAATATTGTCCTGATAAAGGTTCAACAAGGGAGGCCAGATGACGTTCCAGCAACCCCAGATCGAAACATCGCCCGAAGTATCGGACGAGATTCGAAAAACGACGTGTTACATGTGCGCCTGCCGGTGCGGGATCAATGTGCACATGAAAGACGGCAAGGTTGCCTATATCGAAGGCAATCGCGATCACCCGGTCAACAAAGGCGTTCTGTGCGCCAAGGGATCGGCAGGGATCATGCAGGTCAACGCCCCGTCACGCCTGCGCGCGCCGCTCAAACGGGTCGGCCCGCGCGGGTCGGGTGAATTCGAAGAGATCAGTTGGGACGAAGCGCTGGACATTGCGGTCGGTTGGCTGAAGCCGGTCCGCGAGGACAACCCCGAGAAGTTGGCGTTCTTCACCGGTCGCGACCAGAGCCAGAGCTTTACCAGCTTCTGGGCGCAGAATTTCGGCACCTGCAACTACGCAGCACATGGCGGGTTCTGTTCCGTAAACATGGCCGCAGGTGGTATCTATACAATGGGCGGTGCGTTCTGGGAATTCGGCCAGCCCGACTGGGACCACACCAAGCTGTTCATGCTGTTTGGCGTGGCAGAAGATCACGACTCGAACCCGATCAAGATGGGCATCGGCAAGATCAAGGCGCGCGGCGCGCGGGTGATTGGCGTCAACCCGATCCGTTCGGGCTATAACGCTGTTGCGGATGATTGGGTGGGGATCACTCCAGGAACCGACGGCCTGTTCATTCTGTCGATGATCCACGTGCTGATGAAAGCGGGCAAAATCGATCTCGATTACCTTAGCCGCTACACAAACGCTCCGGTTCTGATTGACGCGTCCGAGGGACCGACCAAGGGCCTGTTCCTGCGGGATGAGGACGGTAAACCACTGGTCATCGACCGCGCCACAGGCGAGTTGACGGCGTTTGACAAGCCCGGCGTCCGTCCTGACCTGTCGGCGACTTATGAAAAGGATGGCGTGACCCACCGCCCGGTTTTCCACTTGATGGCCGAACGCTATCTCAGCGACGAATACGCGCCTGAGAAAGTTGCCGATCAATGTGGCATCCCAGCCAAGCGCATCCGCGCGATCGCAGGCGAGCTGGCCCGCGTGGCCTTTGACGAAGCGTTCGAGCTGGATCACGAATGGACCGACTTCCGCGGTGAGAAACACACCAAGATGACCGGTCGCCCGGTCGCGATGCACTCGATGCGCGGTGTCTCGGCCCATGCCAACGGATTCCAGACCTGCCGCGCGCTGCATGTCCTGCAGATTCTGCTGGGCACGGTCGAAGTTCCCGGCGGCTTCCGTTTCAAACCGCCCTATCCCAAGCCGGTTGAGGCGCACCCGAAACCGCACTGCAAGGTGACCCCGAATACGCCGCTGGACGGACCGCATCTGGGTTTTGTCCAGGGACCTGAGGATCTGGCACTTAAGGCAGATGGTAGCCCTGCGCGGATTGATAAGGCGTTCACTTGGGAAAATCCGATGTCCAGCCACGGGCTGATGCATATGGTGATCTCGAACGCACATGCGGGCGATCCCTACAAGATCGACACGCTGTTCATGTACATGGCCAACATGTCCTGGAACTCGACCATGAACACCAAGGGTGTCATGGAAATGCTGACGGACAAGGATGAGAACGGCGATTATGTGATCCCGCACATCATCTATTCCGACGCTTATAGCTCGGAAATGGTGGCTTATGCCGACCTGATCCTGCCGGATACCACATATCTGGAGCGCCACGATTGTATCTCGCTGCTTGACCGTCCGATCTGCGAGGCTGAGGCAGCGGCGGACGCCATCCGCTGGCCCGTGATCGAGCCCGACCGCGACGTGCGCGGCTTCCAGTCGGTGCTGATCGATCTGGCCAACCGGTTGGAATTGCCCGGCTTCACCAAGGACGATGGCAGCGCCAAATGGGTGGATTACGCGGACTACATCGTCAACCATGAACGCAAACCCGGCATCGGCCCCCTCGCCGGGTTCCGTGGTGAGAATGGTGACAAGGAAGGCCGTGGTGAGGTCAATCCGGACCAACTGAACCGCTATATCGAAAACGGCGGCTTCTTCGTGGCCCATATCCCGGAAGGCGCGGACTACTACAAACCCTGGAACACAGCCTATCAGGATTGGGCAGTCGGCATGGGCATCTATGACAGCCCGCAGCCCTATCTGTTCCAGCTCTATTCCGAACCGATGCGCAAGTTCCAGCTGGCCGCCGAAGGCCACGGAGAGCGTCAGCCGCCCGAGCATCTGCGCGAGCGGATCAAGGAAACTTTGGACCCGATGCCGATCTGGTACGAAACCGACCAGACCGGGAACGAAGGGTTTACCGTCAACGCACTGACCCAGCGCCCGATGGCGATGTATCACAGCTGGGGCACCCAGAACGCATGGCTGCGTCAGTTGCACGGCCGCAACCCGCTCTATGTTCCGACCAAGCTGATGCGCGAGAATGGCCTGCAGGACGGCGATTGGGCCAAGGTAACCTCTCCGCATGGAGAGATTACGGTTCCGGTCATGGAAATGGCAGCGCTGAACGAAAACACCGTCTGGACCTGGAACGCCATCGGCAAACGCAAAGGTGCCTGGGCCCTGCAAGAGGACGCGCCCGAAGCCACCAAGGGCTTCCTTCTGAACCACCTGATCCACGAATTGCTGCCGCCCAAAGGCGACGGTCTGCGCTGGGCTAACTCTGATCCGATCACCGGTCAGGCCGCGTGGTTCGACCTCAAGGTCAAAATCGAAAAGGCCGCGCCGCCTTCGGATGCGGAAAGCCAGCCGGAATTCGCACCGATCAAATCTCCGGTCGGAAAAGGACCGAAGGATTTGGCATGGAAAGTAGGCAAATGATCCCATCCGCACTTCATCTGGCCCAAAATACCTCGGGATCTGGGGCAGAGCCCCAGCCCGCCCTCACCACAAACGCGGAGGCCAGGCAGTCATGACCCAGCTCCCCACATCCACTGACCGCAAGATGGGTCTGGTCATCGACCTGGACACCTGCGTCGGTTGCCATGCCTGTGTGATTTCATGCAAAGGCTGGAACACGGAAAACTACGGCGCTCCTCTGTCCGATCAGGATGCCTATGGCGCGAACCCGTCGGGCACGTTCCTGAACCGGGTGCATTCCTACGAGGTGCAGCCCGCCGAAGGTCACGCCCAACTGATCCACTTTCCAAAATCCTGTCTGCATTGCGAGGACGCCCCATGCGTCACCGTTTGCCCGACCGGGGCCAGCTATAAGCGGGTCGAAGATGGCATCGTTCTGGTCAATGAAAGCGACTGCATCGGTTGCGGCCTGTGCGCGTGGTCCTGCCCCTATGGCGCGCGTGAACTGGATCAGGCCGAAGGTGTGATGAAGAAATGCACCCTGTGCGTCGACCGGATCTACAACGAAAACCTGCCCGAGGTGGATCGTGTTCCATCCTGCGTGCGTACCTGCCCCGCCGGTGCCCGTCATTTTGGCGATCTGGGCGACCCGAACAGCGATGTCAGCAAGCTGGTCGCAGAACGTGAGGGCATGGACCTGATGCCTGAAATGGGCACCAAGCCCGTCAACAAGTACCTGCCGCCTCGGCCGAAGGATAATGTCGAAGACCAAATCGACATACTCGCACCGTTGCTGGCCCCGGTCGCTGAAGAGCCCAAAGGGTTTCTTGGCTGGCTGGACAAGACTTTGGAGAAGCTCTGATGCATCCAGCACCATCCGTAATCATCTTCACCACCTTGTCGGGCCTCGGCTTTGGCCTCCTGTTCTTTCTGGGCCTCGGCCTGCCTGACGTCTCGGGCTGGGTTGCGTTCGTCTTTTTTGCCATCGCCTACGCCCTTTCCGTTGGCGGGCTTTTGGCGTCCACATTCCACCTGGGTCACCCCGAACGGGCGCTGAAGGCCTTCACGCAGTGGCGCTCGAGCTGGCTTAGCCGCGAGGGGTGGTGTGCGGTCATCGCCCTGATCGTCATGGGATTTTATGCGATTGGCGTTGTTTTCCTGGGCCAACGCTGGGGCTTACTTGGCTGGATCGGCTCGTTGTTTTCGCTAGGTACGGTCTTCACAACGTCGATGATCTACACGCAGCTCAAGACCATTCCGCGCTGGAACATGAACCTGACACCGGCCATGTTCCTCAGCTTCAGCCTTGCGGGTGGCGCGCTGTTGGCCGGACAGGCCCGCGCGGCGCTGCCGTTGCTGCTGATCGCAGCGCTGGTACAGATTCTGTACTGGAAAAAGGGCGACAAAGCGTTGGAGGAGTCCGGCACGGATCTGGGAACAGCAACCGGTCTGGGCAATCGCGGCGCGGTTCGCGCCTTCGAGCCGCCCCATACCGGCACCAACTATTTGCTGCGTGAGTTTGTGCATGTGGTTGGGCGTAAGCATGCAGAAAAGCTGAGGATCATCTCGTTCGGGCTGGCGTTTGTGCTGCCGGTTGTCTTGCTGCTTTTGCCATTCAACCATTTCTTTGCGCTGCTGGCGGTCGCGTCGCACCTTGCCGGCGTTGCAACGTCGCGTTGGTTGTTCTTTGCGCAGGCCGAACATGTGGTCGGGCTGTATTACGGCAAGCGTTAAGGGGGGCTCTGCCCCCGCCGCGGCAAGCCGCACCTCCCCCGAGGAATTTTGGGCCGGATGAAGTCTGGATTCGCGACAAAAAAAGGCGGCGCCGAAGTCCGGCGCCGCCTTTTTTCGTATTGGATTGGGTTTAGGTCAGGCCAGCGTGGGCCATTGCAGCGTCGATCGCAGCTTTGGTGCTGTCTTCCAGCCCGGAAAGCGGCGAACGGACCTCTTCACTGCACAGACCCAGCTTGCTGAGCGCATACTTGGCACCAACGAGGCCGGGCTCGATAAAGATCGCTTCGTGCAACGGCATCAGACGATCCTGATACTCCAAAGCTTTGGCATAGTCGCCGTCCAGTGTCGCCTGCTGGAACTCGGCACACAGTTTGGGTGCGACGTTCGCCGTGACCGAGATGCAGCCCACGCCGCCATGCGCGTTGAAGCCCAGCGCCGTGGCATCTTCGCCTGACAGCTGGCAGAAGTCCGGACCGCAGGTAGCGCGTTGCTGGCTGACACGCGCCAGATCGCCGGTGGCGTCCTTGACGCCGACAATGCGCGGCAGCTCCGCCAGCTCGCCCATGGTTTCAGGCGTCATGTCAATGACCGAGCGACCGGGGATGTTGTAGATGATGATCGGAATATCCGCGCAATCGTGCAGCGCGCGGAAATGCGCCAGCAGACCTTTTTGCGTCGGCTTGTTGTAATAAGGCGTCACGACCAGCGCCGCGGCAGCGCCGACCTTTTCTGCGAATCGCACGAAGCGTATTGCCTCGACCGTGTTGTTCGAACCCGCCCCGGCAATCACCGGAACCTGACCAGCCGAGGCTTTGACGACCTCTTCTACGACGGTTTCATGTTCTTCGTGGCTCAGGGTCGGGCTTTCACCGGTGGTGCCGACGGGAACCAGACCGGTCGAACCTTCCTGAATCTGCCACTCCACCAAACGTTTGAGCGTCTTCAGGTCCAACTCGCCGTTGCTGAACGGGGTGACGAGGGCTGGCATAGAGCCTTTGAACATGACACGCTCCTTAGGGTGCAGTTTGCATTTTTTAAGCCGCTGTCCACCAAGATTTTGCTTTCTTGAGTTGATCCCGGCGGCGCAAGGTTTATCCTGAATGGCTGTATCCTTGGTTGGTTGGGGAATGCAAGGGATGACACGCTTTCTGGCGTTTTTGATGGCAGTGATTCTTGTTTCAGGCGTTCAGGTACGGGCTGATGCGGCTGGCGATCTGCGGGCAGGTATGAATGAAATGCGCAAAGGCGACTGGAATGAAGCCCTGCGCGTTTCCGGTGCCCGGGGGTCGGTGTCCCGTGACATCATCGTCTGGCACTGGCTGCGCGAGGGGTTCGGCAGTTCCGGCGACGTTCTGGTGTTTCTGGATCGTAGACCCGATTGGCCGGGCCTGGCCTGGTTGCGGCGAAAAAGCGAACCGGCCTTTACGGGCGCTGATCCGGACCGGGTACTGAAGTTCTATGCTGAAAACCCGCCGCAAACTGCCGAGGGCGCGCTGAATTATGCCGTCGCGCTAAAGGCGAAGGGGCGGCAGGGCGATGCTGAAGCCGACATCGTGGCCGCTTGGCGGACAATGCCCATGGGGTCAGGCCTGCAAAAGGACTATCTGGAGAACTTCGGCAAACTGCTGAAACCCCATCACGCCGCGCGGATGGACCGGATGCTGTGGGACAACCACCTGGTCAGCGCTGGCCAGATGTTGCCGCTGGTCAGCACCGATCAACGCAAACTGGCCGAAGCACGGATTGCCCTGCAGAAACGGCAGCCGGGCGTAGACGGCAAGGTAGCTGCGGTTCCGAAATCGCTGGCCGATGCTCCGGGCCTGGCTTTTGACCGGTTTGTCTGGCGCGACAAAAAGGAACTGGACGATAGCGCGATTGATCTGATGCTGGCACGCTCGACCGGGCCTGATGCGTTGGGTGAGCCCGACAAATGGGCTGAAGGGCGCCGTCGTCTGGCCCGGCTGGAAATGCGCAACGGCGACGCCAATCGCGCCTACCAGATTGCCGCCAATCACCATATGACGCCCGAGATGGGGTACGGCTATGCCGATCTGGAATGGCTATCCGGATTTCTGGCCCTGCGTAAACTGAACGATCCGGCCACGGCCGTCCGGCATTTCCAGAGCTTCTCGGACGCGGTGAAATCGCCGATCTCAAAAGGTCGCGGAGGGTACTGGCTCGGTCGCGCTTACGCGGCACAGGGCGATGCCGATAAAGCTTATGACGCCTACGCCATGGGCGCGGACCATCAGACCTCATTTTATGGCTTGCTGGCCGCCGAGCGGATCGGGCGACCTTTCGATAGAGAGCTGGCCAACCCTCGCCGCGCGCCGCATTGGAAGCAGGCAGAGTTCTCTAACTCCAGCGTCCTGGAGGCCGGGTTACTGCTGCTAAAGGCCGGAGAAGACAACTTGTCCGAGCGGTTTCTGACCCATCTGGTCGAAGGACTGGACTCGGTACAGGCCAATCAGCTTGGCGATTTGGTGATCGAACTGAAACAACCGCATCTTGCGGTGATGATCGCCAAACGGGCCGCGACGGTCGGTTTGGTTCTGCCGGCAGCCTATTATCCCGTGCATCCGGTCGCCGATATGGGGCTGCCTATGGCCAAGGAAATGACGCTGGCCATCGCCCGCCGCGAAAGCGAGTTTGACCCGGTCGTCATCAGCGGCGCCGGGGCACGCGGGCTGATGCAGGTCATGCCCGCAACAGCGAAAGTCGTAGCAAAAGAGCTGGGCATCCTGAGCGGGCACAAGACAATTAATCTGACCTCGGACTGGAAGTACAACGCCAAGCTGGGCGCGAACTACTTGTCCGGGCTGGCCGCTGACTTCAATGGCAACGTTGTGATGATGGCCGCAGGGTACAATGCAGGACCGCGCCGCCCGATATCGTGGATGGAGCGCTATGGCGATCCCCGCGCGGGTGAAATTGATATGGTCGACTGGATCGAGACGATCCCGTTCAGCGAAACGCGCAACTACGTGATGCGCGTTGCCGAAAGCCTGCCAGTTTATCGTGCGCGCCTCGGTCAGCCCGCCCTTCCGGTTCCGTTTTCGCAGGAACTGACCGGGTCAACTCTGGCGTCTTTCGCGCCATAAGGTGAACAGCCCGGCGGCGACAACCAGCGCTGCGCCTATGACCACCTCAGGGCGCAGCGTCTCGCCAAAGATCGAGATCCCCAGGATCGCACTCCAGACCAAGTGGAAATAGGCGAAGGGCTGGACCGCACTGGCCTCGGCCATTTCATAGCATTTAATCAGCAGCCAGTGGCCCAGTACGCCACTGACACAAAGCAGCGCCATCCAGGCCCAATCGGTACGCGCCATTGGTTCCCAGAACCACGTGCCCACAAGTGTCATAGCAACGGCCCCGCTGACACCGGTCCAAAAGAAGCTGGTGGCCGAACTGTCGCGGCGCGCGACATAACGGGTGAGCAACCCGTAGACCGCGAACATCAGGGCGGAAATCAACGGGACAATAGCCCACGGATTGAACACGCCGACGCCGGGTTGAAGGATGATGAGAACGCCGATGCAACCCACACCGATCGCAGCCCATCGCCGCCAACCGACTTGTTCGCCCAGAACCGGCCCACTGAGTGCGGCCACGAGCAATGGATAGCAGATGAAGACGGCCATTGCGTCGATCAGACCCAAGACCGTAAAGCTGAACACCGCAACGCAGATTTCAGCCGCCAAAAGCAAGCCGCGAAAGATCTGCAGTTTTAACTGGCTGGTTTGGGTTGCCGCTTTCAGCCCACCGGGCGAACGCGCAGCCAGGGCGATGACGAAGGCCGCAAAGAACCAATAGCGGATCATCACGACCATGTAGGTGTTGTAGGTTCCGGCCAGATGGCGCGAGATACCGTCCTGCAAGGCAAAGACGATGGTGGCCGCGATCATCAGCGCAATCCCGGCGCGTGCGTTGTTTTGCTGAGTCACAATTTGACCGCCCGCGTCATGTGCCGTTTGCGGCCATAGCCGGGGACGCGAGTAACGTTGAAACCGGCGTCCTCCAATCCTCGTCGCACGAAACCGGCAGCGGTGTATGTGGCCGCCGTACCGCCGACGGTCGTATGGCTGGCCACATACTGCATCAGGTCAGCCCCCCACAATTCCGGGTTCTTGGCCGGAGAGAACCCGTCCAGAAACCAGGCATCCGCTGCGCCGTTCCAGAACTGAAGAGTCTCGCGTGCATCGCCTTCGACAACCTCAAGTCGCAAGGTGCCCAGATCGCATGTTCCGCCTTGCCATTGCGCTAGGAACCGTTCGGACCATGGGGACAGTTCTGGGAAGGCCGAAAGCGCGCGGGACATGTCGTCAGCCTGCATCGGGAAAGCCTCGAAACTGGTGAACGACAACGGCGTCGTCTGGCTCGATTTCTCCCATTCTGACCAAACCGTCAGCATGTTCAGACCAGTCCCGAAACCCAGTTCGGCAATGTGAAAGCCCGGCGTGAACCGCTCTGGCAAATCGTTGCCAGCAAGAAACACGTGGCGCGTCTCTTCCAGCCCGTTTTGCAACGAGTAATAGGGGTCATCGAAGCGGTCTGAGACCGGGATCTGATCCTCGGTCCATGTCAATTCGGCACGCTGGTCTGCCATCGGGGAATCCTGTAGCTAAGCGGCGCGACACTGAACAAGGAAACGGGGAATGGCAATGGTCGATGTGACGGTGCGTGGTGCAGGGATTTTCGGCCTATCCATTGCGTGGACCTGCGCCCGACGCGGCGCAAAGGTGCAGGTCGTCGATCCCTTTGGCCCCGGAGCGGGCTCGAGCGGCGGTCTGGTCGGCGCACTTGCCCCGCATGTGCCCGAGAATTGGAACGCCAAAAAAGCTTTCCAGTTCGACAGTCTAATCATGGCGGAGCCGTTCTGGAAACAAGTCGAGGCTACAGGTGGCGTCTCACCCGGATACGCGCGGCTGGGCCGGTTGCAGCCCATACCGGATGCCCGCACGCTGGAGCTTGCCCATGCCCGCGCAACTACGGCGGCTGAGTTGTGGCGAGGGCAGGCTGAATGGCGGGTCGTTGAAACGACCACCGTTGGCGCGTGGTGCCCGCCCAGCCCGACCGGATTTGTCATCCACGACACGCTGAGCGCCCGCATGCATCCCCGCCGCGCCTGTGCCGCGCTGGTCTCGGCCTTAACAGTGATGGGGGTCGAAGTTGTCACTGACGCGCCTGATCGGGGCCCCGTTGTTCACGCGACCGGTTTGGCTGGCCTGCAAGAGTTGAGCGAGGCGTTCGGTAAAACAGTCGGCAATGGCGTCAAAGGACAAGCGGCGCTGCTGCGGTTCGACGCGGGCGAAGTACCGCAGATGTTTGTAGATACTGTTCACATCGTCCCGCATGCAGATGGGACTTTGGCGATCGGTTCGACCTCGGAAAGGGATTACGACGACCCAGCCAGCACCGACGCCGCTTTGGATGATGTGCTGGACAGGGCAATGCAGGCCGTTCCAGTTTTGCACGGTGCGGAGGTCATCGATAGGTGGGCTGGCGTGCGCCCTCGCAGCAAGAGTCGCGCACCGATGTTGGGCGCGCATCCGCTGCATAAGGGACAGTTCATTGCCAACGGAGGCTTCAAGATCGGCTTTGGCATGGCCCCAAAGGTGGCTGAGGTCATGGCCGATCTGGTTTTAGAAGGTAAGGATGTTATCCCTGACGATTTTCAGCCTGAAGCATCACTGTGACTGTGGCACGGCCTCGGCGGACATACATTGGCGACCGTCAGGCCCCCGTACCCACATCGCCTGACCATTCCGGCACAATGTCGCTGTTTCGAAATGCTTCAAAGGTGAGGATGCACGGAAGGAGAATTGCGCCAGCGGCCCCATCAGCTCGACAGCAAACAACATAAGAAGTTGCGCAAGTAACGGTCCATGCACGACCAGTCCATCATACCCTTCAACGTCGCGCGCATAGTCCAGATCGTAGTGAATCCGGTGCCCGTTGAAAGTGAGCGCGGAGTAGCGGAACAGAAGCGTCGAGTCGAAGCTGACCTCTCGCTGGTCTGTTTCGTCTGTTCGGGCCATCGGCGCGACGGGCTTGGCATCGCTTTTCGCAGGATCGAGCCGATAGACCAAATCCTGCCACTCCGTCAGGCAGAGCTTGCCGCCCTGTGAAACCTCGTGCCGCAGAGTGACAAAGCCCAGAGGTCCTGTTCGTCCGGTTTTGGAATTCGCGCTTTCCCGAACAGACCGACGTTCGGCATCAGAACCGGCGATCAGTGGCGCGTGAAACTGCAGCCGCCCCCCGGCCCACATCCGGCGCGGCAACCCCATGTCGGGGATCAGCTCTCCACCAACTTTGGGATGACCGTCACGACCCAGTGCGACGGGTGGTTGTGGCGACCAGAAATACAATTGGTGGAAGAAGGGCGGCAGTTGATCGCCCGCGCCAATCCGTTCGTTGAACCCCAGCGCCGCCTGCAGCGCGGCGGCGCGGGCCGGGTCCATTACATCAGTCTGTTTTTCCTCTGCCATGGCGGCAGATTAGGCAGACGGACTTAAACCGACAAGCGGCGAATCGAACTTAGAAACCGGCCTCCGTCCGCAGTTTCTGCATCAGAGTCCGCAGAGAGCTTTCGTAACGATCGCTCAGCAATTTGCCCTGCTCATCGAACTCGTTCGAGCTGCTGGCCAGATGGATTTCCGGCCCCTGCAGGATACGGGGTTGGAACGGCACCATGTAGCTGCGCAAGATCATCTGTGCCCGCTCCCCGCCTGCGCGACCCGCAGCTGCGGACATCACGGCCACCGGCTTGTCGGCCCAGGGGCGACCTTCAGTTCTGCTGACCCAGTCCAACGCATTCTTCAGAACGCCCGACGGGCCTTTGTTGTATTCGGGGGTCGAAATAACCACGGCATGGGCCTGCGCGATCTGATCTGCCAGTACCTGCACCAGTTCAGGTATGCCTTCGCCGTCTTCCAGATCACCGTCATATAGGGGAAGGTTCAGATCGGCTTCGACAAAGGTTCCAGGCTCAAACAACCGGGCAGCTTCGCGCAGCAGTTTTCGGTTGGTCGCACTTTGACGCAATGAGCCGGACAGGCCAAGCAGGATCGGTTCGGACATATGGGGACTCCGTAACTTGTGTTTCCCCTTAACTAGCCCGAGTTTTTTACGCGCCCAAGACCGGTTGACGCACGGTTAGTGTGCAAAAGGGCACCCTGGGGTGCCCTTTGAAACGTCAGGCGCCGCTACCCGGAACGATCACGATTTCAACACGCCGGTTCTGCGCCTTACCTTCTGGCGTCAAGTTCGAAGCGATGGGCTGATTCTCACCCTGGCCGATTGTCGTGATGCGCCCGCCATTCACGCCATTCGCCTGAAGAATATCCGCCACCGAGAGGGCACGGCGCTCAGACAGGCCCTGATTGTAGGCTGCATCACCGTCGCTGTCGGTGTGGCCTATGATCTGCACGTTCGAGTTGGGATAGTTCACGAGGTTCTGCCCAACGCGCACGAGATCCGCCCTCAAAGGCGGGCGCACGGTCGCGCTGTCGGTGTCAAAGGTGATGTCATTCGGAACCGTGACAATCAGCCGGTCACCGGCATTGACGATGGTGATCCCGTCATTGGCCAGCTGCTGGCGCAGTTCGGCCGCTTGCTTGTCAAGCTGGTTGCCGATCAAACCACCGCCCGCAGCACCGATCGCGCCGCCGGCCACTGCACCCAGAAGCGGGTTCGAATTGTTGGCAATCGCGCCGACACCTGCGCCGACCAGACCGCCCAGAATCGCGCCCTGCTTGGCATTCTGATTGGGATCGGAGGGCAAGCTCAGCGTAGCGGGGTCAGTACAAGCCCCCAAAAACAGGGCCGAGCACAGCCCGGCGGCAAGAACACTCTTGGAAATCGTCATGGAATCACCTTCTGCTCAGGGCCCGTTTACCGGGTCCGCGTTGTTTGGTGCAGTTTATCACGCTGCACCTATGAAGGCTCAAGCAACAATCTGGTGAAATCGGCAATTACCCGCCACTTACTGCGCGTCAGCGGTTTCATTCCAATGGTTCTGTTCCTGCCAGATTGCCCGCAGGGGCTCACCCTGCCCGCAGAAGTGATCTTCGGTCAACTCGCAGGCCCAGATTCTGTCCGTGCGAAAATGGCGAAAACCGTTCCGCAGCTCGCACCAAGCGGCCAGCATGGTGCATTCAATGTGATAGATCAGGGCGACCGGCCTGACGATCCGTTCGCTTCGCTCGCCCCCGGCGTTGACGTAGGTGATACGTATCTTGCGCTCGGCCCGGATCGCCTCGCGATAGTTCACGACCGGCACGCAGCCCTTTGCCGGGTCATCCATCGGGGCACCCCAAGGGGCGACCTGCAGCCAATCGGCGGGCGCACGCAGCGCTTCGATCTTGCGGCACACCCGATCTGCCGCCTGTTGCAGGGTACTGTCACCCGTACGGGCCAGCATCGAGAGACCGACCCATAGTGCCTCAACCTCTTCGGCATCGAAGTTCAGCGGCGGCAGATCGTATCCGCGGCGCATCAGGTACCCGACACCAGCCTCGCCCTCGATCGGGGTCCGCTGGGCCTGCAAAGCGGCGATATCCCGGTAGACGGTCCGTGCCGACACCTCGAGTTTCTCCGCCAACGCCTCGGCCGTGACGGGCGCCTCCGCAGAGCGCAAGATCTGGATGATTTCAAACAGGCGGGTCGAGCGGCGCATTGAGTTCTCCGGCGTGGACTGCTGACACTCTAGCACACCCCCCTGACAGGGTGGTGTCAGGAGTGGTGCGCGATCTTTGGGAAAGAAACCAAAGGAGGTCGACCATGCCAAGCCGCGACAATCACGTAATGATGACCCTGCACCTGGATCGCTGGGCACAGGACCACACCCTGCGCGCCTTCGAGCTTGAGCGCGAAATCATGGCCGCACGGACCCACAAGCCAGTACCCCGAAAACGGACAAAGCGGTTTTCGCTGGGCAACCTGAAGATGCTGTGGACCAGTACAGCCTGAGGTCAGAAATCAGCCGGGGCGCGGAATTTCATCGAAACTCCGCCCTCGGGGCTTTTCAGGCGCAACTCTTCAGAATGCAGCATCAGGCGCGGAAAAGCGCGCGCTTCATCCTCGGCATAGAACGGATCACCTAGAATGGGGTGTCCCAAAGCCTGCATATGAACCCGCAACTGATGTGACCGGCCTGTTTTCGGGAACAACCGGACACGTGTCGTTTCGCCCTCGTATTTGACAACCCGCCAATCGGTGACAGCCGGTTTGCCCGTCTCATGACAGACCATCTGGCGCGGGCGGTTGGGCCAATCCACGATCAACGGCAGATCGACGGTGCCGGTCTTTTGCTCGATCCGTTCCCAGACGCGGGCCACATATGTCTTTCGAGTCTGTCGTTTCTCGAACTGCATGCTCAGATGCCGTTGCGCATGCGGTGTTTGGGCAAATACCATGACACCCGATGTGTCACGGTCCAGCCGATGCACCAGCAACGCTTGCGGAAATGCAGCCTGCACCCGTGTCAGCAGACAGTCAGCCAGATGTTCCCCCTTCCCCGGCACGGACAAAAGGCCCGAAGGCTTGTTCACCACAATCAACTGCGCATCTTCATGCAGCACATCCAGCGGGGTTTTCGGGGGATCATAGGTCTCAGTCATGCGCGCCTGCCTATCGCACGGCGGCGGTTCCCGCAACGTCGGCCTTGCCTGAACGGATCGGTTCAGCAACTCTCGGACCAAAGCGGAGGAAAAACCATGCACCCCACAATCGAGCGCATGCAAGACGTTGTCGCCAAGGGCGAAGAAACCCTGATCCACGAGTTGTTGGCCGAGGATGTGCGGTTTTCCCCGCCTACCTATTACAGCACCTGGACCGGACGCGAACCCGTTGCGGCCGTTTTGGGGCATGTGGGTCAGGTGTTCTCCGAATTCCGCTATCGCCGAGTTATGGGCGAAGGCAAGGATTGGGCTCTTGAGTTTCAATGCAAGGTCGGAGAACTGGACGCGGTCGGCGTCGATCTGATCACCCTGAATGACGACGGCCTGATCCAGGAATTCGAGGTTGTCATGCGTCCATACAAAACCATTGGCGCCCTGCGTGAAGCAATGATGGCGCGGGTGATGACCGACCCGCGGTTTCTCGAATACAAAAATGCACTGAGCTAAACATGGCCGCCCCGATCGCTGCAGATCAGATTCTACGTGTCCCTTTGCTACCGGTTCTGGCGGCACAGGCGGTTTCTGTACGTCGCAACGCGCAGCAATTGCCGGAACCGTCCGGTCCGCGCGAAGGACGGGAGGGTCGCGGCCCTCGGTTGCGCCTGTTGATCGCGGGCGACAGTTCGGCCGCAGGGGTCGGGGCCGGTACGCAACAGCAGGCCCTGTCCGGGTTTCTTGTGGCCCGTCTGGCAAGGCACTACAGCGTCGAATGGCGGCTTGAGGCGACAACGGGGCACACGACGCAGGACACGATTGATCGGTTGGGAAAACTTGAAGGAACGTTTGATGCCGCAGTGACGGCTTTGGGTGTCAACGATGTTACACGCGCTGTGACGCAGCAAAAGTTCACTGCGCAGCAAACCCGTTTGCTTGATCATCTGACGGTCAAACTGGGCGTGCGCCGCGTCGTGGTGACAGCCGTTCCGCAGATGAACCGTTTCCCGGCCTTGCCTCAGCCTCTGGCCTGGGTGCTTGGGCGACAGGCAGCACGGCTGGATAAGGGACTGCAGCAGGCTGTCGAGGCGTTTCCGCAAGCGCGTCACCTGCCGCTGGATCTGCCAGATGATCCCGCGCTGGCTGCCCCTGACGGGTATCACCCCAGCCCCAAAGCCTATCGTCTTTGGGCCGAGGCAGCAGCTGATCTGTTACGTCAGGCCTGACGCCGAATCTGCCGGATCATCGGAATTGTGTAGACGACCAGAGCTGCCCAGATCAACGGGAACGCAATCATGCGGCCTCGGTCGATATGTTCGCCAAAGACTGTGATGGCAGTGATGAAGATCATCGTCGGGGCGATGTATTGCAGAATACCCATCGTCGACAACCGAACCAACTTTGCCCCGTTGGCATAGACCAGCAACGGGACAGCCGTGACCACCCCGGCACAGGCCAGCAGCATGGTGTCTCCAGCCGCCACACCGAAATGACCAGTTCCCTTTGCACCCAACCAGGTCACATAGACCAAAGCGGGGACCAGCAGGATGAGAACCTCAAGCAAAAACCCCTGATTAGGACCAATGGGCAATGAGCGTTTGAAGAAAGCATAAAACCCCCAACTGACCATCAGGCCCAGGGCCGCCCATGGCAGTCTTCCTGCTTCAACGATCAACACCAGCACGCCCAGCGCAGCCAACCCGACCGCAACCATTTGCATCCGGTTCAGGGGTTCCCTCAAAAGGATCGCCCCCAGCGCAATGCTGAACAGCGGATTGATGTAGTACCCCAGCGCTGCATCCAGCGCATTACCACTGGCGATAGCCCAGACATAAATGGCCCAGTTCACGGATATCAAAGCCGCCGTCAAGCAAGCCATACCCAGCATCCGAGGGTTACGTAAAGCGGCCTTCAGGTCCCGCGTCCGCCCCAGCGCAACCAACAACAGTCCGGCCACAGGCACAGACCAGATGATCCGGTGCGCCACGATCTCGACCGGCCCAATATGCGCCATGGCCTTCATATAAAGTGGCAGGAACCCCCACAGAACGTAGGCCGTGACCGCCAAGGCCAGACCCTTTGGCGTGTCCTCATTCCCGCGTGATGTTGTGACGTCGGCCATCCAAAGTCTCCGGCTGATACCGTTTGTCTTTACGGCAGTTCAGACGGGTTTGAAAACTGCGAAATCCGTGAAGGGTTGCATCAAGAAAATTGATATGTTCAACAAAAAGGGGCGCCAAAGCGCCCCGTTTGTTGTATGTCCGCGTTAAACCTTAACGCGTTCCGATTTTGGGTCGTACATCGGTTTGAGCGAGGCTTCGGCTTTGACTTTGACGCCGCAAACATCGATCTCGTAGGTCGAGGCCAGAACGTCCGCCGCCTTTTCGCCTTCGCACGGAACGTAACCGAGACCGATCGCACCGCCCAGCGTGTGGCCATAGTTGCCCGAGGACAGGTATCCCACATACTCACCGTCCCGAATGATGGGCTCGTTGTGGAACAACAGCGGCTCCGGATCGGTCAGCTTGAACTGCACAAGACGGTTATGCGGTCCGCTTTCCTTACGGGCGATCACAGCCTCGCGACCGATGAAGTCGCTGCCTTTGTCGACCTTGACGGCAAAGCCAAGACCGGCGTCGACGACGTGGTCCTCGCAGGTAATGTCATGGCCGAAGTGGCGGAAGCCCTTTTCGATCCGGGCGCTGTCCATCATGTGCATGCCGCACAGCTTCAGCCCCATGTCCTGCCCCGCCTCGTGCAGGGTTTCGAACACGTGACCGGCCATGTCGGACGAGACGTAGATTTCCCAACCAAGCTCACCGACATAGGTCACGCGGTGGGCACGGGCCAGACCCATGCCGATCTCGATCTCCTGAGCAGTGCCAAACGGGTTGGTCGCGTTGGTGAAATCGTTGGGCGAGACTTTTTCAAGCAGCGCACGTGCATTCGGGCCCATCACGGCCAGGACGCCCTCGCCCGCCGTGACATCGGTGATGACGACGTTGAAGTTACCCGCGTGACGCTGCATCCACGACTGATCGGCCAGGCGGGTCGCCGCCGGAGTGACCACCAGATAGGCGGTTTCGGTCAGGCGGGTGACGGTCACGTCAGCCTCGATCCCGCCTGCGCGGTTGAGGAACTGGGTGTAGACAATCTTGCCATTCGGCACCGAATAATCGCCGCCGCCGATATAGTTCATGAACGCTTCGGCATCGGGACCGTCAACGCGGATTTTGCCAAAGGACGACATGTCGTACATACCGACATTTTCGCGAACAGCCTTGTGTTCAGCGGCCGAATTCTCGAACCAGTTCTGGCGTTTCCAGCTGTACTGGTATTCCCGCTCCTGCCCTTCATTCGCAAACCAGTTGGCACGCTCCCAACCCGCCAGTTCGCCCATGACCGCGCCCTGTTCCAGTAGGTGGTGATGGAACGGGGTGCGGCGCACACCGCGGGCGGTGGCTTTTTGGCGATAAGGGAAGTGGTCGGCGTACAGCAGACCCAGCGTCTCTTTCGAGCGTTCGAACAAGTACTTCTTGTTGCCCTGGAACGGCTGCATCCTGCTGATGTCGACATCACCCAGATCGAACGGTTTCTCACCGCTGTCCATCCACTCGGCCAGCGCCATACCGGCCCCACCAGCGGATTGGATACCGATCGAGTTGAAGCCCGCCGCAACCCACACGTTGTCCATCTCCGGCGCGAGACCCAGGTGATAGGCGTCATCTGGGGTAAACGACTCGGGTCCGTTGAAGAAGGTGTGGATACCGGCTTCGGCCAGCATCGGCATACGGTCGACGGCCTTTTCCAGGATCGGCTCGAAGTGGTCGAAATCTTCCTGCAACTGATCGAATTCGAACGAGTCTGGGATACCATCCATCGCCCACGGCTTTGATTCCGGCTCGAACGCGCCCAGCAGGATTTTGCCAGCGTCTTCCTTGTAATACGCATACTCATCCGGCACCCGCAGAACCGGCAGTTGGGTCAAGCCGTCAATATTCTCAGTCACAATATAGAAGTGTTCGCACGCATGCAGCGGAACGTTGGTGCCCGCAATGCGACCCACTTCGTGGCCCCACATACCCGCGCAGTTCACCACCATATCGCATTCGATGTGACCCGACGCGCTGCCGTCGTCGGCGACCCAGTCAACGCCGGTCACTTTGCGGCCCTGCTTAACGATATCGGTGACCTTTACGCGTTCCTTGACGATACCGCCGCGCTGACGCGCGCCCTTGGCCAGCGCTAATGCGATGTTGGCCGGATCACCCTGACCGTCCAGGGGCAGGTAAACAGCCCCTTTGACACCTTCGAGGTTGATGTGGGGATACAGTTCCTGCACGCGCTCGTTCGAGATTTCTTCGACCTCAACACCAAATGCGCGCGCCATGGCAGCTTGACGATAGATCTCTTCTTTACGCTCTTCAGAGAGGGCGACGGTGATCGATCCACAGCGCTTGAAGCCCGTGGCCACGCCGGTTTCTTCCTCGAGCGAGCCATAGAGCTCCTGGCTGTACTTCGCCAGTTTGGTCATGTTCTTGGTTGCGCGCAGCTGGGCGATCAGGCCCGCCGCATGCCAGGTCGTGCCACTGGTCAACTGCTTACGCTCCAGCAGCACCACGTCGTTCCAGCCCTTCTTGGTCAGGTGGTAGGCCACCGAACAACCGATGACACCGCCACCGATGATGACAACACGGGCCTTGTTTGGAAGATCAGCCATTCTGATGACTCCGCATGATTAGATTTCACCCAAAATGACACGAAAGAGCGACGCAGAATGCATGAAAAACGTCAGCTCATTTGCGAAAATCAACGTTGTTTGACCTGCCGTTTTTCCCGTCTGAGCACAAAGGGCGTCACGCCAAAGAAGCTTTTGTAAACAGACGAGAATCCGTTTGGAAATCCGCAGGCCAGACCGATTTCACGAACACTCATTGTCGTATTCAGAAGCAGATTATTGGCTTTGGCCAGTCGCATTTCCCGATAAAAGCCGTTGGGCGTCGTGCCGAAATAGTTTTTGAACTTTCGCTCCAGCGAACGATTCGACAGTTTCAGAACCTCGACGATTTCCTGAATCGGCAACGGATCTTCGATATTGGCCTGCATCAGCTTAATGCATTGGTCCAATTTCGCGTCGCCCGTGGCGGTGGTCTTCGACCCTGAAAAGGGCTGCAACGACGAGAAGTCCCTAATGTTTTCATGCAGCATGATGTCGGCGACGGTCATTCTGGTCGGCCCGGAAATGTGGCGCCCGATTACGGCCAGTGCCACATCGGTTGTCGCCTCCATCCCGGCACAAGTCACCACCGCGCCCTGCTCTGTTGCAATAGACAGCTTGGCCTCGAATTGAGCGCGACGCTCGCGCAGGAAGGACGCATTTTCCCAATGGGTCGACATATCCTCGGTTCCCTGCTCGTCGATATAGCGGCTTGCCGCCTCGGACAGCAAAAAGACCTGCGCGTCGCGGAAGGTGTAATCCGATACCACTCGCCCCAGTGACAAATCGGGGTGATCAGGGTCGGAATTGCCGATGACGAACAGGTAATCCGCCTTGGGTTGCGTCGGAATACGCTCGGTCTGGATCGTGGCGTCACTGCTGCTGCTGATGGGGCCGCCTCTGAGCGAACGGTAAGTGTAGGTGAAAGGAGGGCTTGGGCAAACACGGTTTGCCAGCCTCAAAACCTCGACCAAAGACGCCAGTTCCAGTAGCACATAGCCTGGCGCAACGACGATGTCGAAATGGCGCTGAGCGTTGACCATCGTTTTCCTTGAGGTCGTCGTCATCCTATTCCCTTCAGACGATCCGATGCCCCGCAGCGCGCAGGCTGTTGGCAAGGGCCTCAATGTGATCGGGACCGACTTCGCAGCATCCGCCGACAATCGTCGCCCCCTGTTCGACCCAACCCATGGCATGATCGGCATATTTTTGAGGTCCGAGATCTTGCCGTTGTTCCAAAGCGTCAACGGTGGGCGCGTCTTTCAGAAAGTCCTGGGAAATCTCGGCAAACCCGTTGGCGTAGGCCCCAAAAGGCCGACCCATCGAGGCGAGGATTTCCAAGGCTGCCGGAATAGCTTCGGGTCGCGAGCAGTTTATCAGAACCGCGTCAGGATTGAACCTGTCTACCAGTGGCGCAATATCCGAAAGCGGCTCTCCTGATCGCAGGCGCGTTCCGTCGTCGTCCGTCACCGTAAGTGCAAGCCAGACCGGTTTCCCCGCCTTTGCCGTGCCATGTAGTGCGCCTTCGGCCTCCTGCACGGATGAAACGGTTTCGATCAGAAACAGATCGACGTCATTGGTCATGAGTTGAACGATTTCCGCAAACTTTTCCGCCGCCTGTTGCACATCTGGCTTCAGATCGGGCCGATAAGACGCCAGCAAAGGACCAAGCGCGCCTGCAACACGCCCCGTACCGCCGCCCCTAGCCCGACAAGCCTGCGACACCGCAACACCAATCAGATCAGCCAGTTGATCTTCCATCCCCACGCGTTCCAGCCGCGACCGATGAACAGCGTAGGTGTTCGTCGTCGCGATCGTTGCTCCACGGCGGAAGTAATCGGCGTGAACGTCCCTGACCAGGTCCGGGTAGTCGATCATCACGCGCGTTGACCACAACGGCGTCGCTTTGTCTCCGCTGCGTTTGACCAGTTCCTGCCCGATCGAGCCATCCAGAAGCGTGATATCCGCCATGTGCCAACCTCCTTATGGAATCAGAACGAGTTTCCCCGGCAGCGCCTTGGACTGGAAATCCTCCTGCGCTTTGGCGATGTCTCTTAGTGGATAGGTTTTGGAAACCAAAGGTTTGATACGACCTGCATTCATCAACTCGACAAGGCGACCGAAGACATCAAATGCCTGATGGGTGCAACCATGTATCGTTATGTCGCGCAGGTATATCTCACGCAGGTCCGCTTCAACCATTGGCCCAGCGATTGCGCCCGAGACGGCATAGTGGCCGCCCGGCTTCAGCGCCCGGATCAGGCTCGGCCACGCCGGACCACCAACAACGTCTATAACGATGTCGAACGTGTCTTCCGGCAACGGTGCATCGCGGCCATAGGTTTCTACAGCACCCTGCGCTTTGACCACCTCTGCCTTTGCGGCCCCCGTGACGCCCCGGACCGTGGCGCCGCGTATGGTCGCCAGTTGCACTGCAGCAAGACCCACGCCGCCCGAGGCCCCGGTGATCAGAACCTTTTGCCCGGCGGTTACTCCGGCACGGGTCAGCAGGTTCTCTGCGGTTCCGAATGCACAGGGGATGGCGGCAATCTCAACGTCAGACAGCGGGGAGGCTGAGACGTCGTACAAGTCATCCGCCGAAACCAGACAGTATTGCGCAAAGGCTCCGTCGATTTCCGACCCCAGCGCGATAAAGCCTGTCGGGTTGCCAGGGCGCGGGCGCGGCAAGTTGATAGGACAAGTCACACGCTGCCCAGCCGTAAAGCCGATCTCAGGCCCGACCACTTCGACATAGCCGCACAGATCGCCGCCCTGAATGCGGGGGAATGCAAGTGCGCCGCCCCAGCCGCCAGCATCGACCTCCTGATCGACATCATCCGTGGCACTGGTCACGTCCGAGGAATACCAGCCGACCCGCGTATTGATGTCGGTGTTGTTTACGCCTGCGGCCGCAACCCGAACCAGAACTTGTCCCGGACCGGGTGTTGGCACCGGAATGTCCTCGCGCCATTCCAGCACCTCGGGGCCGCCGTGGCGGGTCAGGTAAACGCCGGACATGGTTGCAGGAACAGTCATCCGTGCCCTTTCAGCGCCGGTCATCCGGGTGGGCTGGAACCGGCCCCATTGGCACAATGTCATAGCGCGCGTTCAGCTCGGCCATCTTCGCCTCATCCGAAAAATCAGCCTCATCCATTGTCGCCAGTTCGGCCAGAAATCCGTCGAACCCCGAAGGCTGGAAAATCATCAGCATTCTGGCAAGGGCACCATCGGCCACACGGCACGCATGTGGCACTCCGGGCGGTACATGCATGGTCGTACCCGGAGTGCACCTGTGCCAGTCGCCATCGACATAGAAATCCACCGCTCCCTCCAAGAAATAGAAGGTCTCGGCATGGCTATCATGGCGATGAAGGCCAAGCGCGAAGCTGGCCTTCAGATTGTCTTCCATGAGCGTGTACGCGCCGTCCGTGTCCTGACCGGAAACCTTCACAAAAGTATGGTCATTTTCCCAGTCATAGTTGGGACCCTCACCGGGTCCCAGTTTGGCGTATCGTTTGCTCATGGCAGTCTCCGCAAGAGGTTAAGCGCGCAACCGCTCGTTCTCGGGATCCCAGAGCGGTTGATCCTGCTCTACCACAGCGCGGCACTTTTGGCCGTAGATTTCGACCTCAAGCTCGGTGCCGGGGTTGGCAAGCTCGGCCTTGATCATGCCCAGCGCGATGGATTTACCGACACGGTAACCCCAGGCGCCCGAAGTGGTTTCGCCCACGATTTGGTCGCCCTGCCAGATGCACGACATGTACGGCGCGTCGCAATCGCCCGCATCAACCGTCAGAGTGACAAAGGCTTTTTTCACGCCCTGCTGCTTTTCGTTCAGAATTGCAGCCTTGCCCGGGAAGTCTTGTGGTTTGTCCAGTTTAACGAACCGCTCCAATCCGCCTTCGAGCAGCGAGTAGTCGGTCGACAGGTCGCCCTTCCATGCGCGGTAACCCTTTTCGATACGCAGCGAGTTCAGGGCGTACATGCCGAACGGTTTGGCCCCGGCATCGATGATCGCGTCATAGATCGCAGGCATATGCTCATTCAGGGCATGAACTTCCCATCCCAGCTCACCAGCGAAGGAGACGCGGATCAGATAGGCAGGCTGGCCTGCAACAGTGGCCGATTGGTGGGTCAACCAACCCGAGGTCAGATCCGCATCCGTCATAGTCGACAGGATATCGCGCGATTTCGGGCCGGTGACGATCAGCGTGTCACGTGTCGTGGTGACGTCCTCAATCGAAACGCTGGCAGGCATCGCGTTCATCAGGATGTCGCGGTCATGCCATTGAGCTGTTGCGGCGGTGATCATGACAAACTCATCCTCACCCAGACGGATGCAAGACATCTCGGTCAGAATGCGACCACGGTCGTCAGAGACGTAGATGAGGTTCATCCGGCCGACCTTTGGCAACCCACCGGTTGCGAGGCCGCGCAGCGCCTCAGCGGCGCCCTCTCCCTTGACCATGAAGCGCGAGAAGCCTGGCAGATCTAGTACGCCACAATGGTCTCGCACGGCCTCGCATTCTTCTTGGATCCGCTGCTCCCACGGGCCGGAGCGACCCCAGGTATGGGTCGCCTCAAGCGACGTGTCATCGCCCGGTTTGGCGAACCAGTTGGCCCGCTCCCATCCGTTATAGGCACCCATCACGCCGCCCAGCGCTTTGACCTTGTCATGCACCGGCGACAGTTTCTTGTCGCGCGCCGCAGGCCATTCGTGATGAGGGAAGTGCATGGCGTATTCATTGCCATAAACCTCCAGACCTTTCTGGTTGCAGTAGTCCTGATCTGTGTAGTCGGTGTAGCGGCGCGGATCGACGGCCCACATATCCCACTCGGTCGCACCATCGACGATCCATTCGGCCAGCACCTTGCCTGCACCACCACCTTGCGCGATGCCGAAGGTGAATGTGTGCGCCTCGAACGCGTTTTTGACGCCCGGCATCGGACCGATCAGCGGCAGACCATCCGGTGCGTAGGGGATCGGGCCGTTGATCACACGACCAACACCCGAAGTTGCCATCAGCGGCACCCGCTCCATTGCGTCGGTCACAATGTCTTCGATTCGATCCAGATCGTCATTCCACAGCTGGAACGAGAAATCGTCGGGCATCGGGTCATCTTCAGTCATCCAATGGCCCTTGCAGTTGGGCTCATACGGGCCGAGGTTGAAGCCGTGCTTCTCCTGACGCAAGTAGTAAGAGATATCCACATCTCGCAGGAGCGGCAGCTTCTTGCCCCCATTTTCCTTGGACCAAGCTTCAACCTCGGGGATTTCATCGGTCAGTAGGTACTGGTGGCTCATGACCATCGCGGGCACCGTGCGGCCGCCGAAAGGCTTGAACCACTCACCCACACGCTGCGCATAGTAACCGGCAGCATTGACCACGTAGTCACAGGCGATATCGCCCTGATCTGTGTGAACGGTCCATGTGCCGTCATCATGCTGGGTGACGCCAGTCGCCGGGCAGAAGCGGATGATCTTCTGGCCCATGTCCCGGGCACCTTTGGCCAATGCCTGTGTCAACTGCGCCGGGTCGATATCGCCGTCGGTCGGGTCATACAGCACACCTTCAAGATCGTGCGTCTCCAGGAATGGATAGCGCTCCTTGGCCTCTTCCGGAGTCCACATCTCCATCGGGATGCCCTGATACAGGCCCATCGACATCGCCCGCTCGAACTCCTGCATCCGCTCTTTGCTGTGCGCCAGACGGATCGAGCCGGACTGGTGATAGTTCATTGGGTAATCAACCTCTTCGCCCAGCCGTGCGTATAACTCGGTCGAATAGCGCTGCATGTTCATGATTGCCCACGAGGTCGAGAAGGTCGGAACGTTACCCGCCGCGTGCCAGGTCGAACCTGCAGTCAGTTCGTTCTTTTCCAGCAGAACGCAGTCGGTCCAGCCTTTCTTGGCCAGATGGTACAGCGAGGAGGCCCCCACTACACCGCCACCGATAATCACCACGCGGGCTTTTGTCGGAAAATCGCTCATTGGTTTTGATCCTTGTTACTGTGCCCTTTGGGGCAGATCGTCCGTGATGTCGTAGTAATCGCCCTTGTCGGCGACAAAGATATGCTTCGAGAGCGTAAGACCCGTGGGTTCGCTGAGCGCGCCCATGGAGATTGAAATCATGTCCTCGTCATTGTGTTGCCAGAAGAGGAATGACCCGCATGTCCGGCAAAAACCGCGGCGAGCGGTATCTGAGGCCCGGAACCAAGTCAGCGTGTCGCTTGCGGTAAAGCTCAGGTTGTCCTGATGAGTCGAGGTTGAAGCCCAGACATGGCCGGACTGTTTGCGGCATTGGCCGCAATGGCAGGCCGAAGGCGGCGACAGCTCTCCGTCAATCGTGAACGCGACCGCGCCGCAGAGGCAAGAACCGTTGTGCATGTGATTACCCCCTCGCTGCTGGCGTGGAGCTGGCACCCAGCAACACGCCATAGATGATAAAACAAGCGGCCATGACGCGGCGCACCCAGGTGTTGAACACCGCACCCAGCGCCGCCTTGCCCATAAGCGCCCCCAGCAGGGTAAAGCCGGTATAGCTGAGCGTGGTGATGATCAGCGCCGTTGGCATGAGGACGACCATCTGCTGCCAGATGGGCACATCCGGCTGTACGAACTGTGAAAAGGCAGCGAGGTATCCTGCCACGCTTTTGGGATTGATCGTCGCGACCGCCAGTGCGTGCAGATAAACATGCCGCGCTGGGCGTTCGCTTGCCGGGGCCGGGCGCGTGGCATTCATCCAGCCGCGGACGCCGATCCAAATCAGGAACCCGGCACCCACCAGTTTCGCGATAAAGAACCCGGTCGGGGATGCAGCGATCAGTGCCGTTACGCCCAGCGCCGACAGGATCAGAAATACGCTGGCCTGTGTAAGGATCGCCAGTACCCCCAGCATCGCTTTGGGAAACGGCAGGCTCATACCGTTTGAAATGCAATTGACCGCATTCGGACCCGGAGTAGTGACGAACACCACCCAGAACAGCGCGAATATGGTCCAGGCCTCAAAACTCATCAGTACACCGGCGGCGCAATGACCCAGATCGCCACGGCGGGCTCATCATAGGGGTTCGCCCACTGATAGGGTTCATGTTTGATCCGAAAACTGTCGCCGGGACCGACCGAAAACTGGCGGCCTCCGATATTCAGTTCCAACCGCCCCGACACCATGTACCCGACCTCCTGTGTCGGCCGATTGGCCGGAGTTTGCATTTTCGAACGAGGCTTGAACGTCGAATGCACCATCTCGAAATCATCGGTCAGATCGGGCGACAGCAGCTCTTCGATCAGGCCTTCCTCGCCGGAACCCATCGGACGGCGCGTACCGGCGCGCACCACGTAGCCTTGCTCGTCAGCCGGTGACGAGGAATGGGCGAACAGCATCGACATCGGCACACCCAGACATTCGGCAATTTGGCGAAGGTCCGAAATCGACGGATCGGACATGTCGCGCTCGACCTGGCTGAGCCAGCCAACAGAACGACCCAGACGCGCTGCAATCTCGGTCAGGGTCAGCCCACGCGCTTTGCGCAAAGCCCGAAGGTCGGCTCCGAGAGTGGCGCTATGCGGGGCTTGGCTGTTCATTGAACGCTCCAGGGTTTTCGTGAAATTTTCTCCTCGTTTTTCACGATGCATTGATTCTGTGAAAAAACCAAGGATTTTTTCACTTGGGTACGGCGCTCAGTTTGGCTATCCGTCGGGTATGTGGATTGCGGTGATATATCTATGGATCATTAACGGGCTGACATTGCTTGTTTTTGGCTGGGACAAGCTGCGTGCGGGTCGCCGAAAACGGCGCGTCCCCGAGCGGAAACTGTTGTGGCTTGCTGTGCTGGGCGGCAGTCCCGGCGCGGTTCTGGGACGTTGGATGTTCAGGCACAAAACGCGCAAGCGCCTGTTTTCATATTACCTTTTCGGAATATTAGGGGCCCAATCTGTAGTGGCCTCTGTGCTGGTCACTCAAACCTTGCCCGGCCTCAAGTGACGAGAAATTGCCGCGATAGATAACACACTAACCAAATTGAAAACTGTCTGTTACAATCCGACTTGATCTTAAAGCAAAGATTTCTTTCGCATTAGCAAAGGGTTGTATGACAAATGGACAACGGCATCGGATTCTTCGACATAATGTGGTCGATCTTTTGGTTATTCCTGATGGTGGCCTGGTTCTGGGTGATGATTTCGGTTGTTGCCGATGTCTTTCGCTCAAAAGACCTGAGCGGGGGCGGCAAAGCGGTTTGGATCGCTTTTGTGATTCTGATCCCATGGCTGGGCGTTCTGGCCTATCTGATCCTCCGCGGCGACCGGATGCATCAGCACAATGTCGAGGCCATGGAACAGATCGAAAAGGCGCAAAAGGATTACATCCGATCAGTTGCGACCGTGTCAGCGGCGGACGAGTTGGAACGCCTCGCCGCGCTCAAGGAAAAAGGTGTTTTGACGGACGAAGAGTTTGCGGCGCAAAAAGCCAAACTGCTTGCGTCCTGACCTTTTCGCGTAGTGTTGGAACATTCTGGCCGGGGCATGCCCCGGCCATTTCTATTTCGCAAAAACGCTGGTCAGAATTTCACTTAACTGACCCGCATCTGTTTCAGTGAAGGCATCGGGCTGGTCGCTGTCGATATCGAATACCGCTATGACGTCACCTGCAGCGTTGCGCACAGGCAAAACCAACTCGGACCGTGTGGAGGATGCACAGGCTATATGACCCGGGAAAGCCTCCACATCCGGCACAAGCTGCACCTCACCCGTACGCGCTGCCGCACCGCACACGCCCCGTTCGAACGAGATCACCAGGCAACCGTGCCCGCCCTGATAGGGGCCGATCTTCAACACTCCGGGCTCCGTGACCCGGTAAAAGCCCGTCCAGTCGAACCGGTCGTCGGCGTGGTGCACCTCGCAGGCGATCGTGGCCATCAGGGCCACATCATCGGTTTCCCCCTCGGTCAGGGCCGCAATGGTTTTGGCAAGTGTTTTGTAATCGGCGGTCATGGTCGCACCCTTGGCAAAAGTCTGCGCCGGAGTATTTGGAAAAAGGTGAAGCGTCAAACACGTTCGATGGCGATGGCCGTGCCTTCCCCACCACCGATGCAGATTGCCGCCACACCGCGTTTGAGGTTTCGTTTTTCCAGAGCGTTCAGCAAAGTAACCATGATCCGCGCGCCCGATGCGCCAATCGGGTGTCCCAACGCGCAGGCGCCGCCGTTCACGTTGACGATGTCACGGGGCAAACCCATCTCATGCATGAAGGCCATGGGGACCACTGCGAAGGCTTCGTTGACCTCCCACAGATCGACGTCATCTTTCGACCATCCGATGTTCGCCAGAAGTTTCTGCGCCGCCGGAACAGGTGCCGTCGTGAACAGCCCCGGAGCCTGCGCATGGCTGGCGTGGCCGACGATACGGGCGCGAACGGTCAGGCCTTTTGCTTCGGCCGCGTCCGCAGACGCCAGAACCAAAGCGGCCGCCCCGTCCGAGATTGAAGATGAATTCGCCGCAGTTACCGTGCCATCCTTTCGAAACGCCGGCTTTAGGGTCGGGATTTTTTCCGGCCGGGCCGAAAGCGGCTGTTCGTCCGCAGCCTGAGTAATCTCGCCTTTGCGCGTTCGAACGGTAACCGGAGTGATCTCATCCGCAAAGGCGCCGTTTTCTTGCGCGGCCAGCGCGTTCGAAAGGGACCGAAGCGCGTATTCATCCTGTGCCTCACGCGTGAACTGAAAGGCCTCGGCGCAGTCCTCGGCGAAAGTGCCCATCAGGCGGCCCTTGTCATAGGCATCTTCGAGACCGTCCAGAAACATGTGATCCATTGCTTGCGCATGTCCCAGCCGCGCACCGTCGCGCATTTTGGGCAGCAGGTAGGGCGCGTTCGTCATGCTCTCCATCCCGCCCGCGATCATTGTGTCCGCATGACCCAGAGCGATTTGATCGTAGGCCATCATAGCCGCCTTCATGCCCGATCCGCACATCTTGTTGAGCGTTGTGGCAGGCACCTCTTCGCCCAGACCAGCCGCAAACCCGGCTTGGCGTGCGGGCGCTTGCCCCTGCCCCGCAGGCAGGACACATCCCATCAGGACTTCGTCGACAGTTGTAGCACCTGCTCCCTCTAACGCGGCTTTGATCGCGACTCCGCCCAGATCGACGGCAGCCACCGAGTCGAACATCCCCTGAAATCCTCCCATCGGAGTACGCGCCGCACCGGCGATAACGACTTGTTTCATCTGGATGCTCCTCTTCTTTTCCCAAGAGATGGATACCGAATGGTAAGAATTGCCGTCTAGCGTATTTCTACGAGTGATTTTCAGTTTAGAGAACCGTCGCGCATGGCCCTTTCCAGTACAATTACAAACGCAACCCAAATCATCAAAGTGCATTCCGACCGGATCGATGCCGCTATGGCCATTCAGTTCAAGGAAGACATGCGCCACGAAGCTGAAGGCGGTGCGGAACGCGTGGTGCTGGATCTATCAGGTGTAGAATTCATCGACTCAAGTGGTCTGGGGGCCATCGTTGCCTCGATGAAACAACTTGGCAGTGGCCGAAGGCTTGACCTGGCCGGGCTGCACCCTTTTGTCGAAAAGGTCTTTCGGCTGACCCGCATGGATACGGTTTTCAAACTCTATCCGACTTTGGACGACGCGTTGGCGCCGTCGTCTAAATGAACTCGCTGACTGAATAGGCGCGACGCCCATGTGTAATCGGAACAGCTTGGATCTTAGCTTTGCCGCAACCGAGGCAGAGGCCAGCGCTGGCATTGCCCAACTCAGCAAAGGTTTGGAGGTGCAGGGTTTACCGCCACACAAGGCAGCCGACGTGAAAATCGCCTTGGCCGAGGCCATCAACAATGTGGTGGAACATGCCTATGCGGGTATCACTCCTGCGGAAGTCCAAGTGCATTGCCGGCTGCATCAAAATTGGCTGGACATCCTGATATCCGATACAGGCAATCCGCTGCCTGGGTTTCGCGTGCCTGATGAGGTTCCGGCGCCGCTGGGATCATCGATAGACGAACTGCCCGAAGGCGGGTTTGGCTGGTTCCTGATTCATAAATTAACGAGTGACATACGTTATGAGCGCAGCGACGGCTGTAACCGGTTGTCGCTGCGGTTCGATTTCCCGAGTCTTACGGCATGACCCAAAATGGTCACATTAAGGCCCCGTTCGCACCATTGCCGCGCCGCAAACAACGGGGAAAAAGATATCCGTAGCTCAGATAGCTTCCCTCGGCGCCACGTGTCACAGCCCCCACCCAGTGAACGGCGCCGAGGAACTTCTCCCTGATGTGACTAGACAATCCCTGACCGCGCTATACCTTCGGCGCGTTCAAAAGGGGAGGGCGAAGCTATGCGGGATTTTCACACTCCGGGTCGGTCCGAAGTTCTGGCAACCGAAGGAATGTGCGCCACATCGCATCCTCTGGCCGCACAGGTTGCGTTGAACATTCTTGCTCAAGGCGGAAATGCGATGGACGCGGCGATTGCAGGCGCTGTTCTGCTGGGCATCTGCGAACCTCAGATGACCGGGATCGGCGGCGACTGCTTTGTTTTGTTCAACCGCGCCGGTGAAGACCAAATCCGCGCCCTGAATGGATCTGGCCGCGCTCCAGCGGCCGCAAATCCGGAAGAACTGCGGGCAAAGGGGCTGAACGCTGTCCCCCTGAACACTCCCGATGCGGTGACCATCCCCGGGGCGGTCGATGCGTTTTGCCATTTGGCTGAAACGGAAGGCAAACTGGGTTTGGAGGCTATTTTGCAGCCTGCCATTCACTATGCCGATGTGGGCGTGCCGGTTGCACCCCGGGTCGCGTTCGATTGGAAAATCGGCGCGGAAACGTTGCAGGGCGCAGCCCGCTCGCACTACCTGATCGAAGACATAGCTCCGAACGTTGGGCAGATCTTTCGATCGCCCGGACAGGCCGAAGTCTTGCGGCAGATCGCGCGAAATGGGCGAGACGCGTTTTACTCAGGCGAAATCGCTCAGGACATGGTCGAGGCGTTGGTCGCGATAGGTGGCGTACATACGGCAGAGGATTTACTGGCCGCCAAGTGCACCGAAACGCAGCCCGTTAGCGGCACCTACAATGGGATCGACCTTGTCGAGCATCCCCCAAATGGTCAGGGCGCCACGGCGATCCTGCTCCTCAACATTCTGAAAAACTTCGACCTTTCCAGCCTTGACCCGCTTGGAGCCGAACTTATTCACCTCGAAGCTGAGGCTTCCAAGCTGGCTTATGACGCACGCAATCGGTTCATTGCTGACCCGGATCATACCACGCACGCTGAAAAATTCCTCGATCAGACGGTGGCGGATAGGCTCGCGGCCTTGATTGACCCCAAACGCGCCATGCCCGCAGCAGCCCCGTTATCCGAGTCTGTCCACAAGGACACGGTCTATATCACTGTCGTCGACCGGGACCGAATGGCCGTTTCGCTGATTTATTCTATTTTTCACAGCTTTGGCTCTGGCATTGCATCGAAAAAATACGGGATCCTGCTTCAGAACCGGGGCTCGGGCTTCAACCTGCAGCCTGGCCACCCGAATGAGTTGGGACCGGGCAAGCGCCCGATGCACACGATCATTCCCGGACTTCTCAAGCAAGATGGTCGCGTGTTGATGCCATTCGGCGTGATGGGCGGCGCGTTTCAACCGACCGGACACGCGCGCCTGTTGTCCAACCTCACGGATCACGGACTGGGATTGCAAGCCAGCATAGACGCACCTCGGGCCTTCGCCGATGGGGGCGTCCTAAAGCTGGAACGCGGAATTCCGCCCACAACATTGCAACAATTGTCCAATTTAGGCCACAACGTTCAAATCCCGGAAACACCTCTTGGTGGTGCCCAGGCAATCCGAATCCGTAGAGACGGCATTCTGGAGGGGGCCAGTGACCCCCGAAAAGATGGTTGTGCGCTTGGGTACTAACGGCCAAAACGGCGCGTCAAAATAATCAGTTCAAATTAAAGTGAAGCGGGTACGCACCATTCTCGAAAGGACCGAACATGTCAGGAATATCAGGATGCTCAACCGGTTCCCCGGATTGATCTGCAACCAGATTTTGTTCTGAAACATAAGCCACATAGAAGGATTGGTCGTTCTCTGCGAGCAGATGATAAAACGGCTGATCCTTAATGGGGCGGCTGTCCTCGGGAATGGCCTGATACCACTCTTCAGTATTGGAAAATTCAGGATCCACGTCAAAAATCACCCCTCGGAAGGGATGTTTCTTATGGCGGACCACCTGACCCAGGCGGTACTTGGCATGTGTCTTTAACATTTCTCAGCCCCCAGAGATCTTACTACCTCTTTCCGGGCCGAAATGCCATTCATTGATCCGAAATTAAAGGAAACAGTCTGTGAACCTCTTACTGACAGTGTTCGAAATCGTGGCTCCGGTCTTCCTTTTGGCAGGTGTCGGATTCACCTGGGTCAAGCTTGGTTTTGAGTACCGGCTCGAGTTCGTAACACGCCTTGCAGTGACCCTTGCGGTGCCCAGTCTGATCTTTGTGGCGCTGATGCAAACCGAGATTCCGGCGGGCGAGCTGACCCGCTTCACGCTCGCCGCGATTGCAAGCCATGCCGGGCTGGCCGTGGCCTTTGGAGTTTTCGTTCGGTTCAGCGGATTGGACCGCAGAACATATCTCGCGCCACTGATCTTTGGGAATACCGGCAATCTGGGCCTGCCTTTGTGTATTTTTGCTTTTGGGCAGGCCGGTCTGGGCTTTGCGGTCATTTTTCTGGCCGTTACTGCGCTCTTTTCCTTCACTTACGGCATCTATCTGGTCGCCGGACGGGGCGCTTTTGGAAAGGTCGCACGCGAACCGATGGTTTGGGCTACCCTGCTTGGCGCCCTGTTTCTGTGGCGTGACTGGGAAACGCCCCTGTTTTTGACGAACACTCTTGAACTACTTGGCCAGATGGCAATCCCGATGATGCTGATCACGGTCGGGGTCGCGATAGCGCGGTTAACGACACGCAAACTGGGGCAAGCGATCTGGTTGTCGGCCCTGAAACTGATTGTCTGCTTTTGCCTTGGATGGGTGATTGCCCACGCCTTTGATCTGGATGCAATCGCGTTTGGCGTGCTGGTCTTGCAGATGTGCACACCGGTCGCCGTCACCTCATACCTGTTGGCCGAGCGGTTTGATGCCGATGCGGACGCTGTCGCCGGGATGGTCATGGTCTCAACAGTGTTGTCCGTGGGCGCTTTGCCTCTAATTCTAGCTATTGTTTTGTAACGATTGTGATTTCCTAAATCCTCAATCTACGCTAGAATAAAGAAAAAAGGCGCGAGGCACATGAGCAGAATTCTATTCGTACTCTTCGGGGTGCTGCTTTTGGCATCCTGTGGCGGTGGATCCAAACAGCCGCCAAGCAGATTGAACGACGCGTGCAGCATTGCGCGCGAAAGGCCTGACTATATCAAGGCGTTTAAAAGCACCGAACGGAAGTGGGGCGTGCCCATTCACGTTCAGATGGCGACGATCTATCAGGAAAGTCGCTACAAGCACGATGCACGCACACCGCATAAGTATGTGTTGGGCGTGATCCCAATGGGGCGTCAAAGCAGTGCTTATGGTTTCAGTCAAGCGCTGGACGGAACTTGGGACGAATACCAAAAGGAAACGGGCAAACGCCGCGCCAAGCGGGACCGCATTCGCGACGCGTCAGATTTCATCGGCTGGTACATGAACAAAAGCTATGAACGGAACGGCATTCACCCCAGCGACACGCGCAACCAGTATTTGGCCTATCACGAAGGGCACACGGGCTACGCCCGCGGCAGCCACTACGGCAAATCCTGGCTGTTGAATGTCGCTAACGATGTGGATGCGCGCGCCAAACTCTATCAGGCGCAATTGGCTAGCTGCCGTTACTAAAAAACCAGCGGGTCAGCGATTGCTTGACCCGCTTCTTTTCGAACTTGAAAACAAACTGTTGTTTAGGTTTCCGCCTGTTTTCAACTGGCCCAGCAACACGGTTGTCTGGCTGCCTGCATTGTCGTGAATAACCCATTTGCGCAGCTCAACCGGATCGCCGGTGAACATCAATTCAATCCGTCCTGATTCAGGGTTTTTCGGGTCCTGCGCCGTGACGACCGTGGCGGTGCCGTCGAAATCATGCCCGACAACCATATTGGCCTGCCCAAGGTTGACGTTCCGCGCCAGCACCAGCGACAACGGCGTCCGTTTCAGCGGATACTGTTCGGGCGGCTGGTTTGATTTTGGGTCAAAAACCTGAACCGTTCCAGCGCGCGCCAGAACAACCGCGCTGTTGGGCGGATCGTATTCGAACCGCATCTTCCCGGGCCGCTCAATCCATAGCTTTCCGGTGCTGAGCGAGCCGTCATCGTTGACCTGAGTGAACGTGGTCTCAACGGTCTTGAGACCGTTCAGATAGTTGGAGATTTGCGACAGCGGCAGCTTATCAGCCGCCCAGGCCGCAGGTGCGGCCAGTGTCAGGACAAGGGCAAAGGCAATCTGTTTCATAAGCCATCAGATAAGTGCTTTGCCCTTGTTATTAAATATCCTACTGCTCAGGGACGAGGATTTCCCGCTTACCGACGTGATTTGCAGCCGAAACAACGCCTTCGTCTTCCATTTGCTCAACAAGCCGCGCAGCTTTGTTGTAGCCAATGGCAAGTTTCCGCTGGATGTATGAGGTCGAGCATTTGCGGTCCTTGATCACAATTGCAACCGCCTGATCGTACAAGGCGTCCTCTCCGTTGGTGTTACCACCGGTGTTCAGGCCCAGAACGGCGTCGATATTGTCAGCCTTTTCCTCAGCCGGGCCATCGACCACTCCGCTCATGTAGTCAGGCGGACCGAACTGTTTCAGGTGGTTGACGATTTCCTCGACCTCTTCATCCGAAACGAACGGACCGTGGCAGCGCGTGATCTTGGCGCCACCGGCCATGTAGAGCATATCGCCCTGCCCCAGCAGTTGCTCGGCGCCCATTTCGCCAAGGATGGTACGGCTGTCGACTTTGGACGTCACCTGGAACGAAATCCGCGTCGGGAAGTTCGCCTTGATCGTACCGGTGATCACATCGACCGACGGGCGCTGCGTGGCCATGATCAGGTGGATGCCCGAGGCCCGCGCCATTTGCGCCAGACGTTGGATGCAGGCCTCAATCTCCTTGCCCGCAACCATCATCAGGTCGGCCATCTCGTCAACGATGACAACGATATAGGGCATTGCTTCAGGTGCGAATTCCTCAGTCTCGAACGTTGGTTCGCCGGTTTCGTCATCAAAACCGGTCTGCACCGTGCGGCTGAACATCTCGCCCTTGCCTAGGGCATCCTTCACGCGCCCGTTGTAGCCAGCGATGTTGCGGACGCCCATCTTGGACATCTTGCGATAGCGGTCTTCCATCTCACCCACGACCCATTTCAGGGCCACGACCGCTTTTTTCGGGTCAGTCACAACGGGTGAGAGCAGATGTGGGATACCGTCATAAACCGACAGTTCCAGCATTTTGGGGTCGATCATGATCAGGCGGCATTCGTCCGGCGTCAGCTTATACAGCAGCGACAGGATCATCGTGTTGATCGCCACCGATTTACCGGAACCAGTCGTACCCGCGATCAGCAGGTGAGGCATCTTGGCCAGGTTCGCCACGACCGATTCACCACCGATGTCTTTGCCTAGTGCCAAAGGCAGCGCATGGTTGCCGTCCCCGAAGTCGCGGCTGGCGAGGATTTCGCGCAGCACCACCATCTCGCGGTTTTCGTTCGGCAGTTCGATGCCAATCACGGACCGTCCGGGCAGGGTCGAAACCCGTGCCGACAATGCAGACATCGAGCGCGCAATATCGTCCGCCAGACCGATCACGCGGCTGGCTTTCAGACCGGGAGCTGGTTCCAATTCATACATGGTGACAACCGGACCAGGGCGGACGCTGACGATTTCACCCTTTACACCGTAATCGTCCAGCACGTTTTCCAGCATCCGGGCGTTTTCTTCCAGCGCCTCGTCACTGAGGTGGTGGCGTTGAATGCTGTCAGGGTTTGACAATAGGCTAAGCGGTGGAAGCTCAAAGTCCGAATGCCGATCCTCAAAGGACAACGCGGGCTGTGCCTCGGCCTGTGCACGGCGCGAAGGCGGAGGCGCACGGCGCACAGGTTGTGCGACCACGGGTTTGCGTGGCTCAGCCACCGGAATTTTCATCGCGGGGCGCAGTTGTGGCGCGGGTTCAGGAGCATCCTCGAACACGGCCTCATCTTCGAATTCCGGCTCGGGCGCAAAATCCTGATGCAGTGGCTCTTGCTGCCATTCCGGCGCAGGCTCCGCCGTCAGCATCGGTTCAGGCGGCAGACCGGCCGAAGTCATCGGCGGCTCGGGCGGCAGTTCTTCCCCGCCTCTGGGGTTCAGGATCAGCGGGTCGGGACCCCGGCCGCGTCCTTTGGTCAGCGGTAGGTTCGGATCGAGCTCTGGTGCCATCTCACCGGTGGCCACTTTGCGGTTGCGCACAGCTGCGGAAATCTTGGAGCGGATGCGATCCTCACCCGGCATTTCATCAAACCCGACGATGGGTTCGGGGTCGACCAGTTCAGGTTCGGGCATCGGTTCGGGTCGGCGGATCAGGCTGGGCATCCGCGCCAGCAGACCGGTCTTGGCAGGTTCGGGTTCGTCAAATTCCGGTTCTTCAAACACCGGATCAGCATATGCCAAATCGTCATCAAACATGGCATCTGCGGCTTCGGCGCGGGCTGCTTTACGCTCCTCCCACTGAGCACGGCGGTCACGGGCGGCTTGCGCCGTCGCCGAGGCACTGCGACCCAACAGGTTCATCAACATGTCGTAAGACATCACGAGGCCCAGCAGGAATGCCCGCACCCCTTTGCGGACATCCGTTTTGGTAAAGCCCAACACAAATACGCCCAGCGCCAGCATCCCGGCAGCCATCGCCAGTGACATCAACTTAACCAGGAAATGCGAGGAGATTGGCAGCAGTGTCAGCAAGGCCCCCATAACGGTGTCACCAAACAGACCGCCTAAACCAAAGCTATGGGTCGCGCGCCATGCCTCGCCCGGCACCAAGGTTGCAGCGTAGACCGAGACGACCGAAATCCAGATCGGGGCAAAAATCAGACGGGCCACCGCGCGTTCCTCGCCGAAATGCCCGGCAAAGCGCACTCCCCAGCCGATCAGCACCAGAGCAATGCTCCAGCTGCCCCATCCAACAATCATGAACAGCGGCGCAGCGATCGAAGCGCCAATTCGCCCCATCCAGTTCTGCACCGGCGCGTCGGTCGACACCATCCAGTTCGGATCATCCGGCGTGTAGGACCAAATCATCGCGGCCGACGCCAGCCCCAGCAGGATCAATGCGATCCCTATCAGTTCCTTGCTGCGCCGTTCGATAGCGGCCTGAGTCGTGCTGTCCAGCAATGGATCGCGGTTGCGCGCGTTATATGATGCCATTTTGCCCTCGTACCTCACGAATAGATGCAGTCTCGGAGCGTGATCAGCCCCTGCCGCAACTCTGTTTTTGGGGCCACCATTGCGACCCGGATAAATTGCTCGCCCGGGTTTTGCCCCGGATCACCTTGAGAAAGATATGCGCCCGGCAGAACCCGTACGCCGGTCTCCTGCCACAGCTTCAATGCGGTTTCCTCGCCGTTCTCGACCGGCAGCCACAGGAAAAACCCGGCTTCGGGCGGCATGTAACCCTGCACATCGGCGAAAACCTCATCCGCGATGGTGTACTTTTTCTGATAGAGCGCACGATTTTCGATGACATGCACTTCATCTGCCCAAACTTGCGCGGCAGCAGCCTGCAACGGCAGCGGCAATGGCGCTCCGGCGTAGTTCCGCAGCTGCTTGACCCGTTTGATGGTTTCCGGCCCCCCTGCGATCAGGCCAGAACGTAGCCCGGCCAGATTGGATCGCTTGGACAGTGAGTTGAACAGGGTAATCCGTTCCGGGTCTGCGCCTAGTTCCTGTGCAACCGTCAGTACGCCCGTTGGTGCATCATCGCGGTAGATTTCCGAATAACACTCATCCGCGAAGATGCGGAAATCATAGGTCTCGGCCAGTTGGATCAGTTCAGCCCAGTAATCGCGAGAGGCCACAGCCCCCTGCGGATTCGCTGGCGAACAGATATAGGCCGCGACCGTCCGGTTTAGGACGTCCTTGGGCAGCCCCGCGTAATCCGGCAAGTGGCCTGTGGTAGCGGTGGCGGGCACAAAAACCGGCTCAGCCCGAACCGACAGCGAAGCCACCATGTAAACCTGATAGAACGGGTTCGGGCACAGAATAACGGGCTTTTCACCGTTCTTCTGTTCGGGACACAGCGCCATGGCCGCGTTGTACAACCCTTCGCGGGTGCCATTCAGGGCCATTACATTGGTGTCGGGGTCCATCTTCACGCCATAGCGACGGTTGATCCAGCCAGTGATCGCCGACCGCAGCTCGGGTGAACCCTCGTTGGGTGGATAGCCCTGAAACCCGGCCGCGTTTGCCATGATCACGTCGGGCACCCATTTCGGGAAGTCGTGCATCGGGGCGCCAATGGTCATGTGAATCACTTCGCCACCCGGCTGATGGTGATCCAACAGGGTGCGAAGACGCGGGAATGCATATTCCGGTAGGTTCGAAAACCGCTCGGGGAAATTCATAACTACTGCCTCAATACCGGGATCATTTTCGCCCCGTTTTTTAGGCAGACTACAGACCGCGCCCTGTTTCGTCCAGACAAAGAGACGGCGAATCAGGGGATTGTGGCATTCAGGCCAACGCTGCCTCGGCGGCCGATCCAAGCCGTAACAGAGCCTCTTCCGAACCCGGATAGCCCATCATCATCAGCCCGCAACCCGGCGTTCCGGTCGGCAGAGTCAGCGCCGTCAGCCCCATCAGGTTACCAATCCGTGTATTGCGCAGGGCCAGCAGGTTTTCGGTCACGTAGTACTCGTGATCCTTCATCAACCGGTCGAGATTCGGGGGCAAGATAGGCGCTGTCGGGGCCAGAACTGCATCGAATCCGGCGGTCGCGGCGTCCCACGCTGCACGGCTCGCCTTCAGCTTTGACCACGCGGCGATATAGTCAGCTCCGGTGGCGTTTCTGCCTGCGCGAAAACGTTCCAGAATCTCGGGGTACATGGCATCGGGATTGGCTTCGATCACATCGCGCCACAAACCGTAGGCTTCGGTGGTGTACAGAATGCCGGACAATGCCATAGCATCCTCAAGCTCTGGCACTTCCAGCGGCACGATCTCGGCCCCGGCCTCACGCAACCGCTCCACGGCATCATCGAACGCTTTGCGCGGTGCTTCCCGCAGATCGTCACGGGCCACGTTCTGAAGGTTGGCAAAGCGGCGACCCTTAAGGCTGGCACCACGCAAATCGGGCGGGCTGCTGCCCTCCAGCAAAGCAAGCATATGGGCTGCATCCTCAACCGAACGGGCCAGCGGTCCAACCGTATCGAACCGCAGACACAGGGGCACCGTTCCCTCAAGGCTCACGCGCCCTGCCGTCGTTTTCAACCCAACCAGATTGTTCCAGGCGGACGGAATCCGGACTGACCCGCCGGTATCCGACCCGATCCCGCAGGCCGCCAATCCCCAGGCCACCGAAGCGGCAGCACCGGAAGACGAGCCGCCAGACACGGAATCCTCGTCGTCTACGCAAGGTGGCGTTCCGGTGACCGGGTTCAGACCCAGCCCGGAAAAGGCCAGCTCGCTCATATGCGTCTTGCCCAAACAGACCGTTCCCATCGCTGTGGCATTGCGAACTACGACCGCGTCCATTTCAGGAACGCGACCTTTCAGCAAGGCCGACCCCGCCTCGGTCGCGGTACCCGCCGTATCGAACAGGTCCTTCCAGCTGATCGGTACACCATCCAGCAACGAGCGGCGCAACCCCAGTTTCGCCCTCTCCTGCGCGGCCAGAGCTTCGGCTCGTGCCCGGTCATGGGTGATGCGGGCATAGATTCTTTCCAGATGTGGATGCGCGTCGATGGCGGCCAGATAAGTCTCGGTCAACTCAACCGGGTCGATCTGCCCCATGCCAATACCCCGGCCCAGATCACACGCCGTCATGGTCAGCCAGTCCTGCATTCCCGCCCCCTTTGAAAAAATCGCCTTCACGGACGGTAGCGACAGGACTGCACATGGACAATCCCGAAAGGGCGCGCATATTGCAGCCCATGGAACACAGCTCGGATATCCTGATTGTAGGCGGCGGCCTGAACGGCCCGGCCCTGGCATTGGCACTGGCGCAAACGGGGCATTCCGTCACCGTGATCGACGCATTGGCGGAGAAAACGCGCAAGAGCGCCGCCTTTGACGGGCGTGCTTACGCGTTGGCGCTGGCCTCACAACGGCTGCTTGACGCGACTGGTGTCTGGGGTCGGATCGCCGAGCATGCCCAGCCCATGCTTGAGATAAAGGTGACCGATGGCCACGCCGGTGCCGGGCCATCCCCTTTCTTCATGCATTTCGATCATGCCGAGATCGAAGAAGGCCCGATGGGATATATGGTCGAAGATCGCCACCTGCGCCGCGCGTTCCTGGATGCGATGGCAGACGAAACAGGCATCAAGCAGATCAATGGCAAGACCGTAATCGCGCAGGACGCCGATGCGACCGGGGTCACTCTGACGCTTGATGACGGTTCACAGGTCACCGGAGGTCTGCTTGTCGGCTGCGATGGACGCCGCAGCGGAACAGCCGCACGCGCGGGGATCAAGCGCTCTGGTTGGGATTACGGTCAGACAGCGCTGGTCTGCGCCATCGAGCACGACCTGCCCCACCACGGAATCGCGCATCAGTTCTTTATGCCGCCCGGCCCATTGGCGATTCTGCCGCTGACCGGCAACCGCAGTTCAATCGTCTGGAGCGAGCGGACCGAGATGGCAAAACGCATTAACGCCATGTCCGAGGCGGATTACCTTCAGGTCCTGCGCCCGCGCTTCGGTGATTATCTGGGCGATATCCGCCTGCAGGGCGACCGGTTCACCTATCCGTTGAACCTGACCATCGCCAACTCTTTCATCGGCGACCGGATGGCACTGGTCGGAGACGCCGCACACGGGATGCACCCTATTGCCGGACAGGGGCTGAACGCTGGCCTTCGCGACGTCGGTGCGCTGGCCGAAGTTCTGACGCTGGCCGGGCGGCGGGGCGAGGATATCGGCTCGCTACTGGTGCTGGAACGCTACCAGGAATGGCGGAGGTTCGACACTGCCGCACTGGCCATGGCGACGGATGTATTCAACAAGCTGTTTTCCAACGACAACCCAATCCTGCGCTTAGGGCGCGACATCGGGATGGAGATTGTCGGCTCATTGCCCGGCCTGCGCCGAGGCTTTGTGCGCGAGGCCGCAGGACTGACCGGAGACCTGCCAAAACTGCTGCAGGGTCGCGCGATTTAATCCAGCTCGCGCGCTTCATCCACCAGCATCACTGGGATGCCGTTGCGGATGGGAAAAGCCAAACCGGCAGCCTTGGACACCAATTCCTGCTTTTCGGCGTCGTAGCGCAGCGTGGTATGTGTCTGCGGGCAGATCAGCGCCTCAAGCATGTGACGGTCAAAAGGGTGTTCGGCTTCGGTCATTGCAGTTTTTCCTCACTCGATCCGCCGCGCATGGCGAATTCGATCAGTGTTACAAGTGTCTCGCGGCGTGTGCGAAGGCAAGGCGCCTCAAGCAGCGCCTGTTTTTCTTCGGGGTCGAAATCCATAAGCATGGACAGAGAATTGACCAACAGCTCGTCATCTGCGTCCTTCAGAGTGTCCCAGTCCGTGGACAGCTGACGCGATGAAAAAAACCGTTCCAGCAGCATCAGGAAATTCGAGCGATCAAATCGGTCATCGTGTTCTGCCCTGCCAAGATCCCGGTCAAACCCGCCCCACGAAACAGAGCAACGCCGATACGGTGTAAAGGCGTCCAGTTCTGCCCGGATACGAAAACGCGAAATCCCGGTCAGCGTGATCAGATAGCGGCCATCTTCGGTTTCGGAAAACTGCGTCACGCGGCCCGCGCAACCAATCTGGTGCAGCTTGCCCTCGTTGCTCTGGCACGGGTTCGGCTGCACCATACCGATCAGACGCTCCTGCGTTTTCAGGGCGTCGTCCAGCATCTGAAGATAGCGCGGCTCAAAGATATGCAGCGGCAAGCGCGAGCGGGGCAGCAGCAGCGCCCCGGGCAATGGGAAAACGGATACCGTTTCCGGCAGATCAGCGGGATGCATCATGTACCCGAGTGTAGCTCTGATCCGGAATTAGGCAAATATCATCGAGCTGAGCTTGCGACGCCCGTTCAGAACGATCGGATCATTGGGCTTAAGTGCATCGAAGATCGTGAAAAGTTGTGTCTTAGCGGCGCTGTCACTCCATTCACGGTCACGACGGAACAGTTCAAGCAATTGCGCAACCGCCTCTTCAACTTCGCCATTTGCATGCAACGCCTGCGCCAGGTCGAAGCGCGCCTGATGATTGTCAGCGTCCGCGTCGACCGCAGCCTTCAGTTCACCCACCGGACCTGCGTCGGCGGCCTGTTTGGCCAGTTCAAGCTGGGCATGGGCTGCCTCAACTTCGGGCGAGGTCGAAATTTCCGCGGGTGCGCCGTTCAGAATGGCTTCTGCCTGCTCCAGATCGTCGGACGCGATGTGAGCACGAACCAAACCGCCATAAGCCGCTGCGTGGTTCGGATCTTCACCAAGAATGGCGGCAAAAGTCTGCGCGGCATCAACTGCTGCGCCTTCGGCCAACATCTCTTCGGCGGCCTGAACCGCGTCATCCAACTGCCCGCCGGGGCTTTCGCCGCCCGCCGCTTCGATCACTCGATCCACAAAGGCCTTGATCTCAGATCCTGGCACGGCACCCTGAAATCCGTCGACCGGTTGGCCCTTGAAAAATGCATAGACAGTCGGAATCGACTGGACGCGCATCTGCGCCGCAATCATTTGCGCCTCGTCAACGTTGATCTTGACCATCTTCACCGCGCCTTTGGCGGCGGTCACGGCCTCTTCCAGCAACGGGCCAAGGGTTTTGCATGGGCCGCACCAGGGCGCCCAGAAATCAACGATGACTGGGGTTTCCTGCGAGGTCTCGACGACGTCGGCCATAAAGGTGGCCTCGGATCCGTCTTTGATCAGATCGGTGGCATCAGGTCCGGCTGCGGCGTTCAGAAGGTCCATGGCATTCACTCTTTCGTTCGAATTTGGGCTCTATATGCAATCACACAGGGCAGAAACCAATAGTAGAGTTGCGTGGTCAAAGGTCGAATGTCGCGAAGACCGGCGCGTGATCGCTGGGTTTTTCCCATCCGCGCGCATCACGCAGGATGCGGCTGGAGTGTCCCGCGTTGGAAATATCAGGCGTCGCCCAAATGTGATCCAACCGCCGCCCCTTGTCTGCAGCGTCCCAATCCCGCGCGCGATAGGACCACCAGCTATAGAGCTGCCCTTCGGGAATATCCTGACGCGTGATGTCGACCCAATCGCCTGCATCCTGTGTTTCGGCAAGCTGCTCAACCTCGATCGGAGTGTGCGAGACGACCTTGAGCAATTGCTTGTGCGACCAGACATCATCTTCGCGCGGGGCGATGTTCAGATCGCCAACCAGAATAGACTTTTCGGGCTTTTCGGCATGGAACCAGTCGCGCATATCTGTGAGGTAATCGAGTTTTTGGCCGAACTTCTCATTTTTCTCGCGATCCGGAATATCACCACCAGCGGGCACGTAGAAATTGTGGATCGTCACACCGTTTTCCAAACGCCCCGCTATGTGACGCGCGTGCCCGAGCCCTGCGAAATCCTTGTCGCCAACCTCTTCCATCGGCAGGCGCGATAGGATCGCGACGCCGTTGTACCCCTTCTGGCCACGCGCAACCATGTGGGTGTAGCCCAGTTCGGCAAAACCTTCGGTCGGGATTTTCTCGACCGGAGACTTGCACTCCTGCAGGCACAATACGTCCGGCGCTTCTTCCTGCAGCAATTTCAGCACGATGGGCTCGCGCAGGCGGACCGAGTTGATGTTCCAGGTGGCAAGGGTAAAGGGCATGGGCAGGAATCCTCTGACGCGATTGGCGCAGACTAGCTTGGTGTGAAACCGGGTGCCACGGGAAAAATGCCCATCGGAATTTAACGCCAAGGGGAACCTGCCAGCTCGCTTCCGTCTCGGGAAATCCTTTACATAATACACATATTTATTATCATGAATTTTTATATATTCGATACTCTGGGAGGGGACACCCGTGAAGCCGATTGGGTCGAAGATACTTGTTTCTGCGTGGATATGCCTGTGCTCTGCACCCGCCTTTGCGCAGTATTTCGGACACGAATACGAGGGCAGCCAGGCTCCGATCCGGGAGGGCGAACAACCCGTGATCCCGCTTGATACGGAAGATCCGACCTACAACGCGTGGCGGACCCTGCTGCCAAGCTTTGATGGCACAGAACGGGCCGATGGACCGATTGACCTGCAACGGTTCTATGGGCAGGGCTTCATGCAGATACCGACGTTTTTGCACCAACCGATTGCTTTAACGCCAGCAGACCTAGCCGCGGGTGAGGTCGATGTTGCGATCATGGGCGCTTTTACGGATATGGGCGGCGGAATGCGCGGTGCATCTCACGGTCCAAACGCGGTCAGGGCATCGTCGATGTATTTGGGGTACGGTGCGCGGCAACCGCATATGCATGTGATGGTTGATCCGCTTCAGGACATGACCGTTGTCGATTATGGCAACGCGCCGAACGACATGATGAGCACCGAACGCACGATCCACTCGGTCCGGTCCTTTGTTCGTCAGGTCGCCGAAGTACAACATGAGAACGGCACCCGTGTCATTCCGTTTATCGTCGGCGGCGACCATTCTCTGATGTATGCGGATGTTGCCGCGCTGGTAGATGTGTACGGCAAGGGGAACGTCGGCGTGGTCCATTTCGACGCACATTATGATGCTGGTAAATACGGGCTGGGCCACCTGATCAACCACGGTATGCCGGTCTATCGCCTGATCGAGGAAGGGCTGGTTCCCGGCAAGAACTTCATTCAGGTTGCATTGCGCGGCTATTATCCGGACGAACGCGCGTTTGAATGGATGCGCGAGAACGGATTTCGGTATCACACAATGGCCGAGATCGAAGATCGTGGTTGGGATGCGGTGATGGAAGATGCCATTGCCGAGGCCAAAGATGGCCCGGAGTACATCTTTGTGTCATTCGATATCGACACGCTTGATCCTGCCTTTGTTCCCGGCACCGGAACGCCTGAGCCCGGCGGGCTGATGCCGCGTGAGGCCTTCCATATCCTGCGTCGTCTCTGCGCCGAAACCAACCTTGTGGGCTTTGAACTGGTCGAACTGTCCCCTCACATGGACCCGACATATGTGTCCGCGCTGAACGCCAATCGGCTGCTGCGAGAATGCCTGACCGGTGTCGCCATGAACAAGCTCGGGATAACCGAGCCCGATTATCGCAGCCCGCTGACTGTCACGCATGGTCAAAACGACAATTAAGCTGCGGGTCTATTCAGCCCTCGCGCTTGCCCTGCTCGGCTCGCCATCCTTGGCCGAGCCGTTGCAAGTGTCCTGGACCGACCTACAGGAAGGGCGCCCACAAAGTTGTTCGGCTGTCCTTGAGACCTATCTTTCCAATCCGAATTGCACCGGAAAGGATATGTCGGACCGGATGCTGTCCTTGCAACTTGCCGAATGCACGCCGGGAAACACTGACCTTGATGGCATCACAATCCGCATTGCGGGCTACGCCCACCCCGTGGAGTTCGAATTCAGGAACGTCCAACGCTTTCTGCTGATTCCGCCGATGGATCAGGATTGCCGGCATCCGCTTCCCCCGCTTCCCGATCAGGTCATCACGGTCGAATACGCAGAAGGGATCGACATAACGGCAGACCCCGTATGGATCACCGGCCGCTTACAGATTCGGCCCAGCGGGAACGAAATTGCGCCTTCGGCCTACAGAATCAAAGCAGTGAACGTCACAACAGCTACGATTCCGGATGTGACGACCTCTGAATGAATACCATAGTATCTGTTCAGATATGCGCCTGCGATTTCAAGGCGTAGCGCTTGATTACACTTCGAAAAAAAGCCGGGCCATAAGGCCCGGCAGTCCAACAGGGAGGTGCATGTCATAACCCGGACATGCGCGGGTTGGGAGTAATCTAATTACACATCCAGAGTATCACTTTGACCCATGTCAATCCAGTCAGGGTTACGAAACCAGGCGATATCCACCGGACTCTGTGACCAAAAGGCGCGCATTCGATGGATCGGGCTCGATCTTCTGACGCAGGCGATAGATGTGGGTTTCCAGCGTGTGCGTCGTGACGCCAGCGTTATAACCCCAGACCTCGTGCAGCAGTACGTCGCGGGCAACCACGCCATCGGCCGAGCGATACAGGAACTTAAGAATATTGGTTTCTTTCTCGGTCAGGCGGATTTTTCGGTCTTCTTCCGTGATCAGCATCTTCATGGCCGGTTTGAACGTATACGGCCCCAGCACAAAGACCGCGTCCTCGGACTGTTCATGCTGACGCAGCTGCGCGCGGATACGGGCCAGCAGGACCGGGAACTTAAACGGCTTAGAGACATAATCGTTGGCGCCTGCGTCCAGACCAAGAATGGTATCCGCGTCGCTGTCATGGCCTGTCAGCATCAGGATCGGGCTTTTGACACCTTGCTTGCGCATCAGGCGGCACAGCTCTCGCCCATCGGTGTCCGGCAGGCCGACGTCCAGAATGACCAGATCGTAGATTGCCTCGCGTGCCCGCTCCATGGCAGATTGGCCGTCTGCCGCTTCGAACACGTCGAAATCCTCGGTCATCACAAGTTGCTCGCTGAGCGCCTCACGCAGGTCTTCATCATCATCCACCAGCAGGATTTTCTTGAGCTGAGCCATGTCCGGTCCTCCTAAGCCTTTTCCACCATTTGCGTGCGGAAGATGCAATCAACAAGATTTACTGCAATCGTCTCACGCCCTCGTGTCTGACGCGTAGGAATTGTTTCACATTTCCCGCTGATCGGGTTAGACGAAGGCTGGAACGTTACAGGGTAACTAAATGAGTTTGATCCCCGATATTTCGGAATTGCTGGCGCGCGCCCGCGCAGATTTGCGCATGGGCGTTCCGGTTGTGCTGACAGACGACAGCGGATTTAGCGTATTGGCAATAGCGTCGGAAACGCTGAGCGCGCAGAGGCTTGCCGATTTACGGAGCCTGGAAGGTCAACCTGTGGTGGCAATCACAGTCAGACGGGCGGAAACCCTGAAGGCGCGGGCCTATGATGGCGATCTGGCACGCGTGATCATTCCCTCAGACACCGATATAACCTGGGTTCAAGCTGTGGCCGATCCATCCGATGATCTGAACACCCCGATGAAAGGCCCGTTGATGTCCGAGCGGCAGGGCAATGCCAACCTGCATCGTATTGCAATCGCATTGACCAAGTCCGCTCGGTTGCTGCCCGCAGCCGTCGTGGTTTCTATTGAGGATGGGCGCAACTTTGCTGCAACCCATGGCCTGACCTGCATTGACCATACCCGCGCCGCGCCGCATCTGGCTGACCGCAGCGCTTTGCACGAGATCGCTGCGGCACGTTTGCCAATGGAAGTGTCCGAGGCGGGTCGCCTGCACGTGTTCCGTCCCGAAGATGGCGGAGAAGAGCATTATGCCGTGGAAATCGGGCGTCCGGACCGAAGCAAGCCGGTATTGGCCCGTTTGCACTCGGCCTGTTTCACAGGCGACCTGATGGGCAGCCTGAAATGCGACTGCGGCCCGCAACTGCGTGGCGCGCTGGCGCAGATGGGGGCCGAAGGCTCTGGCGTATTGCTGTATCTCAATCAGGAAGGACGCGGCATTGGCCTTGCCAACAAGATGCGTGCCTATTTCCTGCAGGATCAGGGTTTTGATACAGTCGAAGCCAATCATCGGCTGGGTTTCGAAGACGATGAGCGCGATTTTCGGCTGGGGTCGGACATTCTCAAAGAATTGGGTTTCAACTCGATTCGGCTGCTGACCAACAACCCGGCGAAAATCGCGATGATGGAGAAGACGGGAATCGCCGTGACCGAGCGTGTACCGCTCAAAGTGGGTGAAACGGCTCATAATCGCGGGTATTTGGCAACCAAGGCTGCAAAATCAGGCCACCTTCTGTGACGCCCGATGATCTTGTTCTGACCCCGCGCGGCGTCCGTTTTGCCGGACGTGTCTTTCCCTGCTCAATCGGTAAAGGCGGGTTGACCGACAACAAGCGTGAAGGTGACGGAGCAACGCCGACCGGGGTGCATCACGTCGTCGGCATGCTGTATCGACCGGACAGGCTTTTGGCACCGACCTCATGGGCAATCCCTATAGGTCCTGGCGATCTTTGGTCGGACGACAGTGACGATAGCCAATACAATCAGATGGTCAGTTCGCCTTACGCGCATAGCCACGAAAAACTGCGACGCGCGGACCCGCTATACGATCTTGTGCTGATCACCGACTGGAATTGGCCAAATGCGGTACCGGGCCGCGGATCGGCGATTTTCCTGCACCAATGGCGGCGCCCGAGTTACCCGACCGAGGGCTGCGTCGCGTTTCGCCGCGACCACCTGCATTGGATTGCCCGCAGAATAGCCCCCGGAACGCGCCTGATTATCCCTCGGATTTAACCCGTTCGCCAAAGATCGCGGACCCAACGCGTACATGCGTGGCACCCAGCGCTATCGCTTGTTCGAAATCACTGCTCATCCCCATCGACAGGCCCTGCAATCCGTTGCGCTCGGCAACCTTGGCCAGCAATGCAAAATGCAGCGAAGGTTCTTCATCAACCGGTGGAATCGCCATCAACCCCTGAATCGGCAGGTCCAGAGACCGGCATTCAGAGATAAAAGCGTCCGCATCAACCGGCATGACACCGGCTTTCTGTTCTTCCTCTCCGGTGTTGACCTGGATGAACAGATCAGGGCAGTGACCAACTTCCTGCGCAAGCCTCGCCAGAGTCTTGGCCAGTTTGGGGCGATCCACCGAGTGAATCGCGTTGAACAACTCCATTGCCTGCCGGGCTTTGTTGGTCTGCAACGGCCCGATAAGGTGCAGATCGATGCCTGAGAATTGCTCCATGAAGTCCGGCCATTTTCCGGCCGCCTCCTGAACCCGGTTTTCGCCGAAACACCGATGCCCTTGTTCCAGCACATCCTGAACACGCTCATTCGGTTGAACCTTTGAGACCGCGATCAGTTTCGTCGATCCCGCAGGTCGCCCGGCAGCGGATTCGGCTTTGGCGACGCGGGCGGTAATGTCGTTCAGCGACATGGGTTTCCTCTCTCTGCTATGGGCGCAGAAAAACACCATGTCGGCACAAAAGAAAAGGGCAGGTCCGAAGACCTGCCCCTAAACTTTGCGGTTCAGATCAACTTAGAAGTTGAACTGCGCACCGAAGTCAGCACGGATTTTGCCGTCGGCGTCGCCGCGCTTCTCTTGGCCGATACCACCGCGCAGCGATGCACCGCCGCCCAGGTCGTAGATCGCGCCGATACCATACTCTTGCCGGTCGTCAGACGCATTACCGTCGCCGTAAGCGAAGGTCAGAGTGGTTGCCGCGCCGATGTTGTAGGCTGCCGACAGACCGTATGCAGTGCCGTTGCGAGCTGCGTTCACAACGTCATCGTCCGCTACAAACAGGGTACCCGAGAAGTCACCCCATTCGCCGCCCAGGGTCAGAACGGTCAGCGACTGCTTTTCGCTGCTGCTGTTCACGTTCGCCTTGGTCTGACCGTAGGCCAGAGCAGCGGTGATGTTGTTGAAGGTGTAGGTTGCGCTGACGTCCCAGCGGTCTGCATCCTGCGGAACGCCATCAAATGCGATGGTTGCCTGGTCGTAGGACGCGCCGAAGGCGAAGTCGCCAACTGCGTACTGGAAGAACACAGCGTTCGAACCGGTACCGGTCGAAGTGTAGCTCAGGAAGCTGTAGTCAACGCCCGAGTACTGGCCGATGAAGCTTTCCAGGCCAGGCTCGTTACCGTAGTAGTTTGCCAGGTTGTCGAACGAACCGGCGACGTTGCCGGCGTCAACACGCAGACCACCGTAGATGACCGAGAAGCGTGCGCCGTTCAGGCCAGCACGATTCTGCTCGCCGTTGCCGTCGTCTTCGTCAGCCTGCAGACGAACACGAGCCGAGAACTCAACACCACCGTCGGTTTCTGCAACACCGTCGATGTTCAGACGGAAGCGCGAGACCAGGATGGTGCTGTCGGTTTTGACGTCCTCAGCGACGGCACTCGAGTTAGCTACACCGTTGGTGCCGCGAACAACTTGGCCTTCGGTGGGGCTGCCAGCAGTTGTGTCAACTGTGAAGTTCGGAACGTCACCGTTGCGGTCTTCTTGGTAACCAATACCAAAACGGCCATAGCCGCTGAAGCGAACGTCGGCTGCGGCAACACTTGCGGTTGCGATCAGCGCGGTCGTTGCGAAGAGAACTTTTTTCATCTTGTTTCCCTCGGTTTCAAAGTTTTTCTACTCGACATATGCCTCAGCACATGTCTCAGCACGGGAACCGTTTCGCTCTTTTTGCCCCCTTCACGCAAGCTTGGCTTAAAAGTGAACTACGCATTGACCACAAATTGGTGCAAGGATGCCACAGTCGGTTTTCAGGGCAGATCTGCGCACCGCTGCGACATATGTAATAAGAATAGGGTTGTTGCTGAACTGGACCTTGTCTAGGAGTAACACGTAACAAAGTAGACCAAGTGAAACAGGACCAGTCGACAATGCGCCTGCAGACGATTTTCGGTTTGATCATAATGACTGCTGCCGTGTCGGCCTGCGGACAGAATCGGGGTGCTGCCCCGAATCCGGATTTGCTTAACACAGACAGCACCCGCACAGCAGAACGCGAACTGAACGATCCGAATCGCACAACCATCTGGGATGTGTTCGACCGCGGCAATGCCGAGCAGATCGTTAATGTGAACCGCTACCTGTGGGCCGCGTCGCTGGATGTTCTCAACTTTCTTCCAGTGCAGGAGGTCGACCCGTTTACCGGTGTGATCGTAACTGGTTACGGCACGCCGCCCGGCGGCGGGCGGCAGTATCGCGCAACCGTTCACATCAGTGACCCGGCGCTGGCCGCCCGGTCCCTGTCGGTTGCACTGCAGACCAGCGGCGGCGCTCCGGTGAGTGCCGCGACGACGCGGGCGGTCGAGGATGCGATCCTAAATCGCGCACGTCAGTTGCGCATTGCAGACAACAAGCTCTAGCCACCCGCCGAAAATCACAATATTACCACGCCGGGTTCATGCCCGGCGTTTTCATTTACGAAGGACCGCACCATGTCGCGCTACTCGGCCAACGAAATCGAAGCAAAATGGCAGGAAGCCTGGGACAAGGCCGGGATCTTCACCGCCCAGCACAAGGCGGATAAGCCGAAATACTATGTGCTTGAGATGTTCCCCTACCCGTCGGGCCGTATCCATATGGGGCATGTGCGCAATTATACGATGGGCGACGTGATCGCGCGGCACAAGCTGGCTACTGGCCATAACGTGCTGCATCCGATGGGTTGGGACGCGTTCGGGATGCCTGCGGAGAACGCGGCGATGGCCATTGGCGGCCACCCTAAAGACTGGACCTATGGTAATATCGCCGACATGCGCGGGCAAATGAAGCCACTGGGCCTGTCGATCGACTGGTCCCGAGAATTCGCCACCTGCGACCCGGAATACTATGGCCAACAGCAGGCCTTGTTCCTGGATATGCTCGATGCCGGGCTGGTTTATCGCAAGAACGCCGTGGTGAACTGGGACCCGGTCGATATGACCGTGCTGGCCAATGAACAGGTAGAAAACGGTCGCGGCTGGCGGTCTGGCGCCTTGGTTGAGCGCCGGGAGTTGACGCAGTGGTTCTTCAAAATCTCGGACTATTCCGAAGAACTGCTCGAGGCGTTGGATACGCTGGACAACTGGCCTGCCAAAGTGCGCCTGATGCAGGAAAACTGGATCGGCAAGTCGCGCGGCCTGCAATTCGGGTTCGAACGCACTGATGGCGAAGAACCCATCACCGTCTATACGACTCGCCCCGACACGTTGCTGGGCGCGTCTTTTGTCGGCATCTCGCCGGATCACCCCATTGCAAAGCAGCTTGAGGCCGAAAACCCCGAAGTTGCCGAGTTTGTTGCCGAATGCCGCAAAGGTGGCACCACGGAAGAGGCCATCGAGACTGCCGAGAAACTGGGCTATGACACCAGTATCCGCGTCAAACACCCACTGGACCCGAGCTGGGAGCTGCCGGTCTGGATCGCGAACTTCATTCTTATGGATTACGGCACCGGCGCGATCTTTGCCTGCCCGGCGCATGACCAGCGCGACCTGGATTTCTGCCGCAAGTATGGCCTGCCGGTCGTGGACACCTTCTTCGCGCTGAATAACGGCACGCCGGTCGACAAGATCGCATTTGTTCCGCCCAAGACCGAGAAAGTCCGCTGGGTGAACCATTTTGCCGGTCTGACCGAGGCGACGGGTGACGAAGCGATCAACGCCACCGTCGATTTCGCGGAAAAAGCGGGCTGGGGCGAAGGCGTCACCAAATATCGCCTGCGCGATTGGGGACTTAGCCGCCAGCGCTATTGGGGCTGCCCGATTCCCGTTGTTCACTGCGACAGCTGTGGTGTGGTGCCTGAGAAGAAAGAGAACCTGCCGGTTCAACTGCCCGACGATGTCACGTTCGACAAACCGGGCAACCCACTGGATCGGCACCCGACGTGGCGCGATTGTGCCTGCCCGAAGTGTGGTGCGCCGGCCAAGCGCGAAACCGACACAATGGATACCTTTGTCGATTCCTCCTGGTATTTCGCCCGTTTCACCGCCCCGCGCGCTGAAACGCCAACCGATCTGACCGAGGCCGAATACTGGATGAATGTCGACCAGTATATCGGCGGGATTGAGCACGCGATTCTGCACCTGCTCTATTCGCGTTTCTTCGCGCGGGCGATGAACATCACAGGCCACCTGCCGAAAAAGGCGATCGAACCGTTCGATGCGCTGTTCACCCAAGGCATGGTGACGCACGAAATCTACCAGACCCGCGACGCAAATGGTCGCCCGGTCTATCACCTGCCCGAGGATGTGACCGACGGCAAACTGGTCGACGGCACCGAGGTCGAGATCATCCCCTCTGCCAAAATGTCGAAATCCAAAAAGAATGTGGTCGACCCGGTCAGCATCATCTCGGCTTTCGGCGCTGACACGGCCCGCTGGTTCGTGCTGTCCGATTCGCCGCCCGAGCGGGACGTGGAATGGACTGCTTCGGGGGCCGAGGCAGCGTTCAAGCACCTCAGCCGCGTGCATCGCATCGCCTCAGAAATCGCAGAATCCGATGTGCCTGCGAATGCCGAGGACGAAGCGCTGCTGCGCGAGATGCACAAAGCGATCCATGACGTGACCGGCGGTGTGGAATCCTTTGGCTTCAATGCCTCGATCGCCAAGCTTTATGCTTTCACCAACACACTGGCCAAATCCAAGGCGGGTACGGCAGCGAAACGCGAAGCCGCCAAGACGCTGGCGCAACTGATGTCGCCCATGACCCCGCACCTCTCGGAAGAGCTGTGGCAGTTGCTGGGCGGCGAAGGGCTGGTGGCTACCGCGCCATGGCCAGTTGCCGATCCGGCGATGCTGGTCGATGACACCGTCATCCTGCCGATCCAGATCAACGGCAAGCGCCGCGCGGAAATCAGCGTGGCCAAGGATCTGGCCAAGGACGAGGTTGAAAAAATCGCGCTCAGCACCGAAGCTGTGCAAAAGGCGCTGGATGGCGCTGCACCGAAGAAAGTGATCGTTGTACCGGGCCGGATCGTAAATGTCGTCGTTTGATCGCAGAACTTTTTTGCTGATGCCACTGGCGCTCGCCGCCTGTGGCTTTGAGCCGGTCTACGCACCGGGCGGGGCCGGATCGGCCCTGTACGGAAGGGTTGCCGTTTCCGCACCAAATACAGTCGCCAGCTATCTTCTGGTCGAAGACCTGGAACAAAAACTTGGTCGCAGCGCCTCATCGGGCAGCGAGTACAATCTGGACGTTTCGGTATCGACTGCGACCTTGGCAGCAGCGATCACAACCACGAACGAAACCAACCGCTATACGATAAATGGCACCGCGAACTATTCGCTTAGATCGAATGCGACGGGTCAGATCGTTGCCTCGGGCACTGTGACAGACTTTGTCGGGTATTCGGCGGCCGGTTCGACAGTTTCGACACTGGCGGATGAGCGGGACGCAAACCAACGCCTGATGGTGATTCTGTCCGATCAGATCATCAACCGCCTTTACGCAACCCCGGGCCTGACCGCATGAAGCTGAGCCCGCGCGAGGCCGAGGGGTATTTCTCCAAACCCGACGCGAACAAGACCGGGCTGCTGATTTACGGCGCCGATGCAATGCGGGTAGCGTTGAAGCGTCAGCAGGTGCTCGCTGCGCTTCTGGGCGCAAATGCCGAAGAAGAGATGAGACTGACCCGGCTTCCGGGTGGCGACCTGCGCGGTGATCCCGCCTTGTTGCTGGATGCCGTCAAAGCTGTGGGTTTCTTTCCCGGCCCCCGCGCCGTGTTTGTCGAAGACACAACTGAAACCGCCGCCCCCGCGATCATCGCCGCACTGGAAGACTGGGTGCCCGGAGATGCGCAGATCATTGTCACTGCCGGGCAGTTGAAAGCCAGCTCCAAGATTCGCAAGGCATTCGAGGCGCATCCGTCGACCTATGCCGTCGGCATTTACGACGACCCGCCCTCGCGGGCCGAAGTAGAAAGGGTTCTGTCCGAGGCCGGGTTACAGAACATCCCGCGCGACTCGATGTCGGCGATTACCGAGCTGGCGACGAGCATCAGCCCCGGAGATTTTGCACAGACGATTGAAAAACTGTCGCTTTACAAACGTGGCGACAGTTCTGAACTCACCATCGAAGACATCGACGCCTGCGCGCCCCGCTCGACCGAGGCCGCTCTGGACGATGTTCTGAACGTGGTCGCAGAAGGCCGCGCGGGCGAGATTGGGCCGTTGATCCGCAGATTGCAGTCGCAGGGCACCAACGCCGTGAGCCTGTGTATCGGCGCGACCCGGCATTTCCGAACGCTTTACGCCTGCGCATCCGACCCTGGCGGTGCCGCGCAAGGAATCGGTAAGTTGCGACCGCCGGTTTACGGCAAACGCCGTGACCGCATTCTGCGGCAGGCCCAGGGCTGGGGCGCACCCAAACTGCAAACCGCTTTGACGGTGCTTACGGACACGGACCTGTCGCTACGTTCGGCTGGCCAAACTGCACCTGCCATAGCCCTGGTCGAGCGGGCAATGATCCGCCTCGCAATGCTGGCAAAGACCCGCTAACTGGCCCGATCAAGCCACTTTGCAGCGGCGCGTCCGGCCCAGCGACCGGTCGCCAGACAGGCCGTCAGCAGGTATCCCCCGGTTGGAGCCTCCCAATCCAACATCTCGCCTGCGCAAAACACTCCGGGAAGCGCGGTCAGCATTAGCCCTTCATCTAGCGCCGCGCGCGGAACTCCCCCAGCGGTGGAAATGGCCTCATCCATCGGACGCAGGCCAGCATGGAGAATCGGCAAGCGCTTGATCGCACTCATGTCTTCCGAATGCGGCACGCCACTGCGCTTAATCATTTCGTGGAACAAGGCAACTTTCTGCGGAGACAGATGCAGTGACTTCTTGAGCCACTGGGACAGCGTCATTTTCGGTTTCTTCGACGAAAAGCGGCTTTTCAGTGCATCTGCATCAAGATCGGGCGCCAGATCGACAAACAACGGCGCGCCTTCGCGCAGGGCGGGTGTCAGGGAGTATAATCCGCCGCCTTCCAGCCCGTTCGCAGACAGTGCGGCCTCGCCCCGGCTTTCCAATTCCCCGGCCGTCCAGCGAACCGATTTCAGCGCGGCGCCGAAATGGGGTTGCATATGTGGGCTCCAATCCACGGAAATCGCTGAATTCGCAGGCGCGAATGGTGTGAGTGACACACCCTTGTCTTGCAATAGCGGCGCCCAAACTCCATCAGAGCCCAAGCGGGACCAGCTTGCCCCGCCCAGCGCAAGTACGGTCGCATCCGCCTCGATGCTCTGCCGACCGTCGGGTGTATCGAATATCAGCGCGGTGCCATCCCAGCCGACCCACCGCCAACGGGTTCGGACCTGCACGCCAGCCTCTGCGAGCTGGGCCAGCCACGCGCGCAGCAGGGGGGAGGCTTTCATTGACGTTGGAAACACGCGCCCGGTCGAGCCAGTAAACAACTCTTGCCCCAGCCCCTGCGCCCATGTCTTAACACCCGAGGCATCAAACTCAGCGATCATTGGGCGCAGCCAGTCAGCAGCCTCTCCGTAAGACTGCAGCAGGGTTTCGAAAGTTTCGTCCTTGGTCAGGTTCAGCCCTGACTTCCCCGCCATCAGAAATTTGCGCGCAACCGATGGCTTGGCTTCGGCTACAAGGACATCGTGCCCGGTATTGGCAAGCTCCTCGGCCGCCATCAGGCCCGCGGGTCCTCCTCCGATCACCATTGCCTGTGCCATCCATGCCCTCTTGCCTTTCGCGCCACCCGGCGCAACTTTACCTTCGTCATGACGAACAGCGATCCGATCTGCCCGCTCTGCGACCGCCCGATCCCCAATGGGGGCGGCAGCCTGCACCATCTGATCCCAAAACTCAAAGGGGGCAAGGGCGGACCCACGGTATTGTTGCATCAGATCTGCCACAAAGAGGTCCACGCAACCCTCACCGAAGCCGAACTGGCCCGCGACTTTCACACGGTTGAGGCTCTTCGCAGCCATCCCAGATTGGAGAAGTTCCTGAGTTGGGTTCGCAAACGCCCGCCCGGGTTTCGTTCGAAAGTCCCAGGCAAACGACGTGGCCGTTGATCAGCCGGGGTTCACCGGATCGCCGAATGCGTCCCGTGTTGGCGCCTCAAGGTCCTGAACCTCCAATCCCCGATAATCGGGAGCTTTGGCAAATTGCGCACCCGCGATGTGCTGGAATTCCAGCGTCGTATAGGGGCGCTTCCAGAGCCATTCCCGGTTTCCAACGGCCCAAAGGTCCGGGTTCGGCAACACGTCATCGGTGAATGCATAAAAGTGGAGGTCAAACCCATATTGACCGACATCCTGCATCGACAGCAGGCGCATGCCTTGCGCTCGACAAAACGCATCTTCGGCAGCGATGTCACCGGTCCTGAGAGTTATCTGGCCGACTCGGGCTTGCGCAAACGGGGCGGCCGGATCGGCGGCGTGCTCTGGTCGGTTGCCTTCGAAGCCATGCTGAAGAAGTTCAATGACGAACCCTTCGGGATCTGACAGATGACACATATAGCCGATGTCGAGAAACTGCTTGGGTTCCGGAACCTCGACGCCTTTTTCACGCAAAAACGCGGCGGCAAGATCAACATCAGGAAGTGTGATGCCGATCTTCCAGTATCGTTGCCCTCTGTCGTGGGTGTACCCGCCACCACCCGGCATCAGCAACAGATCGGCATCCTGCCCGTCATAGCCGACGCGCAGGCTTACCCCCTGCGCTTGCGCCGTCATTCCCAGAACGTCGACATAGAACCTGGCCAGACGTTCAGGATCGGCGACGCGCAACCGCAAGCCAGAGAGCCTCATCGGCACAACTCGGCGATTCCGGCGGCGATGTTGGGATCGGCGACGACGCTGTCGGCAACCAGTTCTCGTGCCGTTGGCATCAGGGCCTCTGGCGCAACGATACGATCCACCAGCCCAAATGCATAAGCCTCATCCGCTGTGATTTTCTGACCGGCCATCAGGATCATCTTGGTGCGCGATGGCCCGATCAAGGCCGCCATGCGGACCGGGTCCGAAGGTTGTGGCAGAAAGCCCAGCTTCATCACCGGGTAAAAGAACTTGGCCGTCGGAACCGCAATCCGGACATCACAGGCCAGCACCATGCCGTTGGCACCCCCGGCCAGAGTGCCGTTCAACGCCGCGACGGTCATGCACGGAAGGGCGGCGATCGCACCGGACAAACGTTCCCACACGTCGGACGTGGCAAGCCCCGTATGCGCTTCGGCCAGATCGGCACCGGCACTGAACACCTTGCCCGCGCCGGTCAGGATCAGCGCGCGAGCCTCGGTTGCGGCTTCAGCGATCTCGGCCAGCTCGGTCAACATCGCCCCGGTCAGCGCATTGGCTTTGCCCGGGTTGTTCAGAGTGACGATCCAAAGCCCGTCCTCTTTGTTCAGATCAATCACGTCAGTCCAACCCTTTGTCGAATATCCTCGCGCCGCAACGAGATTTCAGTGCCCAGAAACTCATCGGCGTCCGGGCTGCACATCCACAGCAACGCCTTCGCGGGCCAGTCGGCGGGGATATGGTCACTCCAATCCAATTGGCTGACCGCGTTGATGCCGCTAGCCTTGATCACCTTCTGCATCTCGGTAGCCACCGTTCCTGGTGAAAGGCCCATCGCGCGAATGCCATGTATCGATTCCTCAAGATGCAGGCATTCCGTCATCATCTTTGCGCCCGCTTTCGACGCGCAATAATGGCTCCACGCCTCAACCGGGTTCGAAGCCGCGCCTGATGAAACGGTCAGTACCGTTCCACCGCCGGCCGCACGCATGATCGGCAGAACGGCCCGCATTCCATAGAAAACACCCTTGAGGTTGATGTCGATTGCCTTGCTCCACGCCGCGACATCGGCGTTAGACAGGTGAAAGATCGGATCAATGACACCGGCATTTCCGATCAGAACGTCCAGACCGCCGAACCGACCAACACAATCGGCAACGGCCTGTTCCACCTGCGCAAAATCGCTAACGTCGCATTCCAGCGCGATTGCGGTGTCCCCCAACGCGGCGGCCAGCGCGTCGATCTGATCGCGACTGCGGGCGACCAGCGCCACGTTTGCACCCGCTGCGGCAAATACGCGCCCTGCCTCGGCTCCGATGCCCCGGCTGGCCCCAGTTATCAGTACGGTTTTCCCCTGCATTTGGTTCCTCTACCTCCATCGGTTTGAAATTGTGTGAATCTCTACCCCGTCAATGGGGAAAGGGTCCAGTCCTTGCCCCTTGACGCCCGCCGCCACAAACACGACGATGCCCGCAAAATTATCTAGAAGGGTACTGTAATGTCCGTTTTCCTCCGCCGCAGCTGTGGCGCAGTTTTGGCTTATGCCGTTGTCACGCAGGGTGCACTTGCCGATCTTACTTCTCAGGACGTCTGGAATGACTGGAAAGCCTACCTGAACCAGATGGGCTATACCGTCGCGGGCGAAGAAACCGTCGCCGGGAATGTCACGACGATTGCCGATATGACCGTTTCGATGGATCTGCCGGAAGAAGATGTGACTTTCCGTATGGTTGTTCCCGAAATGACCTTGACCGAAAATGGCGATGGCACGGTCAACATTGGATTTCCCGACAATTTCCCTCTGACCATGTCTGGTGAGGGAGACGGTGACGAGTTTTCCCTCGAAATCGACTATTCCCAAACCGGTCTGAACATGGTCGTTTCGGGTGATCCGGACGAGATGACCTATGACTATTCCGCCGATAGCATTGGCATCAAGCTGGACGGGCTGAATGTCGATGGCGAAGCGATGCCCGAGGACGTTCTGGCCGTGAATGTGGCTATGACCAATCTGGCCGGCAGCTCGCGGATGAAGATCGGCGAGAACCGCGATATCGACCAGAAATTCACCGCCGGTGGCCTGACCTACGACCTCGCGTTCGCCGACCCAGAAAACGAGGACACGGGCAAGATCGACGGCTCCATGAGCCAGTTGACCTTTGAGGGCACCAACGTCATCCCCGCGAATTTCGATTTCTCGAACCCAGAGGCTCTCTATTCCGACGGTTTTTCGTTCTCCGGCCTTTTTACCTATGGCTCGGGACAGACCGCGATTGCGGGAACCAGCGAAGGAGAGGCCTTTTCGGTGGGCAGCGAATCCCAGGGCGGTAAGTTCGGCGCCAGCATCGACGCCCAGCGCCTGGCCTACGACGTCGAACAGAACAGCTCGAAAGTTGCGGTGACAACGGCTGAACTGCCCTTCCCGATCGAAATCGCTATGGAAAACGCCGGTTTCAAATTCGAAATTCCGGTTCAGGAATCCGAGGAAATCCAGCCATTTGGCTTCGCGATGAACCTGACCGACTTCACCATGTCGGATGTACTGTGGAGCATGTTCGACCCGGCAGGAGCCTTGCCGCGTGATCCGGCAACAATATCGCTGGACACCACGGGAACCGCCAAGGTGCTGATGAACTTCTTCGATCCCACCGTTGCCGAAGATCTGGAGTTTTCCGACGAAGTACCGGGCGAGCTGCACTCTCTGAAGATCAACGAATTGCTGATTTCGCTGGTCGGGGCCAAGCTGACGGGCGAGGGTGACTTCACCTTCGACAACTCCAACACCGAAGAGTTTGATGGCATGCCCACACCTACCGGCATTGCAAAGTTGAAACTGGTGGGTGCCAACGCGTTGATCGACAAGCTGATCGGGATGGGGCTGGTCTCAGACAGCGACGCGATGGGCGCCCGGATGATGATGGGCCTGATGGCGGTACCGGGCGAAGAGCCCGACACGCTTAATTCGGAAATCGAATTCACTGGTGACGGCCAGATTCTGGCGAACGGCCAGCGCATCAAGTAATCAATTGGGAAGGCGGTCTCACCGCCTTCCCCAACTCTCGTCCGAAATGACGAAACACGGCACGGAACCAACAGTGCCAACCGACAACTCAACACAATTTGCTCAACCTAAAATAGCCGCAGGCCTTGCGAGACCAGCGGTCCAAGGCTAGGTCCAAGGCACAAAGACCGGAGGCCTCATGACCCGCACACCTGAAGAAATCAGCCAGAACCTGCTGGACGCGGCCCGCAAAGCGGGCGCCGAAGCGGCGGATGCCATCGTGCTGGATGGCTCTTCGGTTTCGGTTGAAGTACGCGGCGGGGCGCTGGAACATGCGGAACGATCCGAAGGTACGGATCTGGGGTTGCGGGTGTTTCTCGGAAAGCGACAGGCGATCGTTTCAAGCTCTGACAGTCGCCCTGAAACGCTGAAGGCTATGGCTGAACGCGCGGTTGCCATGGCTGCTGAAGCGCCGGAGGACCCGTTTACTGGCCTTGCCGCACCTGACCAGCTGGCAAAGGACTGGGACATCGAAGCGCTGGAGCAATTCGATCCGACGCCCGAACCTTCGGCAGAAATACTGTTGTCGGATGCACTGGCCGCCGAAGCCGCCGCTCTGGCCGTTAAAGGCGTGTCGCAAGTGTCCGACGCCGCGGCTGCGTACGGAACGCATCGCGTGCATTTGGCGGCCACGAATGGCTTTTCCGGAGGATATTCCCGCAGTAGCCGCTCGACGTCCTGCGTCGCCATCTCGGGCGAAGGCACGGGGATGGAACGCGACTATGACGGCGACAGCCGTACCTTCCAAAGCGACCTGCGTAGCCCTGAAGAGATTGGCCGCACCGCAGGCGAACGCGCCGTGGCGATAGTCGGGGCGCGAAAGCCCGCGACGGGCACTTTCCCCGTTCTGTTTGACGAACGCATTTCATCATCGCTGATCGGCCACCTTCTGGCGGCCAGCAACGGCGCAGCCATTGCCCGTGGCGCATCATGGCTGAAGGATAGTCTGGGAGAGCAGGTTCTGCCTGAGCACCTGTCGCTGATCGAAGACCCGCATCGCCCGCGCATTTCGGGCTCCCGTCCCTTTGACGCGGAAGGTTTGCCAACGCGGCGCAGAGCGATTGTTGAAAACGGCGTCCTGACCGGCTGGACCCTGGATTTATCGAGCGCACGCAAGCTGGGCATGACTTCTACAGGCAACGCGGCACGCGGCGTGTCCGGTCCTCCTTCGCCCAGCAACTGGAATCTGAGCCTGACCCAGGGCGACCATAGCAGGGCCGATCTGCTGCGCGATATGGGAACGGGGCTGCTGGTTACCTCGATGATCGGATCGACGATCAACCCGAACACTGGCGATTACTCGCGCGGAGCATCGGGCTTTTGGGTTGAGAACGGTGAAATCACCCACCCGGTCAATGAATGCACAATTGCAGGCAACCTGCGCGACATGCTGAAACGGATCATCCCTGCAAATGATGCGCGCGCGTACCTGTCTCGCGTGGTCCCCTCGGTGCTGATCGAAGGAATGACACTTGCCGGCAACTGACCTGCAACTGCTGATTGACGCCGCATTAGAGGCCGGCAAGATCGCCACACGGTATTCGGGCAGCACAGCGCAACGCTGGGACAAACCCGATGGTGCAGGCCCGGTGACCGAGGCCGACCTGGCCGTGAACGCGATGTTGGAACAACGCCTGCCCGCTGCACGACCGGGCTATGGCTGGCTTAGCGAAGAAACCGAGGATTCGGCGGACAGGCTGTCTAAGGATCGCGTGTTCATCATCGACCCGATTGACGGAACCCGCAGCTTTGCCGAAGGGTCAAAAACCTGGGCGCATTCTCTGGCGATCGCCGAGCGGGGCGAGGTAACAGCGGCGGTGATTTACCTGCCGTTGCGAAACCTGCTTTACACAGCGGCCAAAGGTCAGGGCGCGACGCTCAACAACGACCCGATCAGAGTGACCGAACGCAGTGATCTGGAAAGCGCCGAAGTTCTGGCCGCGAAACCGAATTTGCAACCCCGCCACTGGCGTCAGGGACAGGTCCCGGACTTCAAACGGAATTACCGGCCGTCGCTGGCCTATCGCATGGCCCTCGTCGCGCAGGGCCGGTTTGATGGGATGATGACGCTCAGACCCAGTTGGGAATGGGACATCGCGGCAGGCGATCTGATTATCCGCGAGGCGCACGGCGTATGTTCGGACCGGCAGCGCGAGCCCCTGCGGTTCAACAATGCGCACCCACGCCTGAACGGGGTGATCGCTGCAGGTTCAGGTGTTTATGGTCTACTGTCCAAACAACTTGAACCGGAAAGCCCTGGAATCGCACCATGAGCAAGCCACGCTCATTAAGCCTTGCCGCCTATCGCGTGCTGTCCTGGGGTATGCAGAATGCCGCAAACCAGCGCGATATCCCGCGACCTGATGGCGAGGTTTTATGGCTTCACATAAACGCGCGCGAACGTCACCGCGCCACTATCGATTTTTGCCAACGGCTGCAGCAAGTGCGACCCAACTTATCCGTGGTTCTGACGGTTCCTCCTGACGCCGATCTGAGGCGGTGGGCAAGTTGCGGCTATCCCCTTGTCAATCTGCCGTCCGAACATACCGGGGCTGCCCGCGCCTTTCTGGATCACTGGCGGCCAAACCTCGGAATTTGGGTTGGCGGTGGGTTGATGCCAAACGTGATCACGCGCGCCGATGAACGCGGCATCCCCCTGATCCTGATCGAGGCTGAAGCCGACGTGAAAGTCGCGCGAGGTGGGCGCTGGTTGCCGGATATCACCCGATATACGATTGACTGTTTCCGAACGATTTTGTGCACCACGCCTGAATCCGCCCGGCAAATCCGCCGGCTCGGCATCTCTTCGACCAAGGTCAAAGAAGCGCCACCACTTCATTTCAGTCCGAATCCGCGACCCTGGCCCGAAGACGAACTGATTGAAGTGAACCATGCGCTGTCCGGCCGCCCCGTCTGGCTGGCGGCATGGGTGCAGGACAAAGAATTCATCTCGGTTCTTAGCGCCCACAGGCAGGCCATGCGGATGTTGCCCCGGCTGGCGTTGGTGCTGCATGTGGCGGACATCACAGAGGCCGGGCCGCTGCACCGGCGGCTCGAAGCCATGGACCTGCGCTGCACCAACTGGGACGAAACCGGTGTGGTCGAGGATATGACACAGGTAATCCTGTCCGCCGTGCCCGAGGATCTGGGTCTGTGGCAAAGGGTGTCCCCGGTCACCTTCATGGGCAGTTCTCTGGAGCGCGGCGCAGGCGGGCAGGACCCGCTAATCGCAACAGCGCTTGGGTCTGCCGTGATCCACGGCCCGTTTGTGCACAGCCATCAGCAGTTATACGATCAGCTGGACCGGGCAGGCGCAGCATGCACAGTCAGAACCGCGACCGAGCTTGGCGATGCGGTTGTCGAGCTTTTGGCACCAGATCAGGCCGCCAACATGGCGCTGGCCGGGTGGCAAATCGTAACCGAGGGAGCGCCACAAGCGGACAATCTGATCGACATGGTGCAAGATTATCTGGATCAGCGGAGTGCAGACGATGAGGGCACCTGATTTCTGGAATACATCACCGGATCAGTTGGATCTGCGTGCCCGGATGCTGGCGCCTTTGGGACGTCTCTATGCTGGGGCAACGGCCCGCCGGGTCGCGTCAGACCCCGGAATGAACCCCGGCGTTCCGGTCATCTGCGTTGGCAACCTCAATGCGGGCGGCACCGGGAAAACTCCAACCGTGATCTGGATGATCGAGCAGCTGCGCGACGCCTGGCATGAAACACATGTCGTGACACGTGGCCACGGCGGTTCACTGGAAGGGCCGGTCCGTGTGGATCCCGGCAAACATACGGCTGCGCAGGTCGGAGATGAGCCGCTTTTGCTGGCAGCATTTGCTGATGTCTGGGTCGCCAAAGACCGTGCGGCCGGGGCAAAGGCGGCGGCGGATGCCGGAGCCTCGGTAATTGTGCTGGATGACGGGTTTCAGAACCCCTCGGTGGCCAAGGATTTCTCAATCATCGTTGTGGATGCGGCTCGCGGGTTCGGGAATGGCCTATGTCTGCCAGCCGGACCGTTACGGGAACCGGTCGATGTCGGACTGCAACGCGCCGATCTTGTCCTGTCGCTTGGCGATGCCAATGCTCAGGCGGAATTCGCTGAACGTTGGGAACAGAACCTGACCGTACCTCACGCAACCGGTGCTGTTGAACCGCTGCAAACCGGCATGGATTGGAGCGATACGCCCGTTCTGGCCTTTGCGGGCATTGGCCATCCCAAGAAGTTTTTCGACACTCTGCGCCAGCAAGGTGCCACGTTGCTGCGGGCCGAGGCATTGGACGATCACCAGCCCCTGACACCTGCGCTGATGACACGGCTTGAAAATGAGGCGCGGCTGTTGGGTGCACAGATGGTGACGACGGAAAAAGACGCCGTGCGTCTGCCCGCCGCGTTTCGCAGCAAGGTCATCACCCTGCCTGTTCGTCTGAAAGTAGATGAGGCCGACAAGGTCCGGGATATGCTGATGCAGATCGCCCCGTCGCCCTGAAAAGCGACCGGCCCTGATCGAGCCGGTCGCGAAAGCGCTTAGCTGCCAAGTTCGTCTTCGATCAGTTTCTTGAAGTCATCGTAGGACTGGTTGTCGACCTTCTTGCCATTCACAACGAAGGAAGGCGTCGCCTGAACGCCGTCACGTTCGGCGTTGTCCTGGTACCACGCCACAAGCGTCTGCGCCCGGGTTCCGTCCTGCAGGCAGGCTTCAAGCTGATCATTGTCGATACCGGCCAGACGGCCGATCTTGCGAAGCTCGTCGACGATCTCGGCCGGGCCACCGGCCTTGGTCCATTCGGACTGACCTTCATAGATCAGGTCCGAGATGCCAAAGAACTTCTCGGGCCCGCCGCAGCGTGCAACCATCGAAGCCCACAAGCCATAGCGGTCAAAGTAAACCTCGCGGTAGATGAACTTCACCTTGCCGGTGTCGATAAAGTCTTTTTTGAGCTCTTTAAACGCGCCGTTGTGGAAATTCGCACAATGCGGGCAGGTGTAAGAAGCATACTCGATAATCTCAACCGGCGCGTCTTCGGCACCCAACGTCATTTCGACGATGGTCGAGGTGTCCAGATCGGCCTCTTGCGCCTCGGCGCTGCTGATCAGCGGATAGGCGGGGTTGGAATTCGACAGCGACAGCCAATAGCCGCCAGCGGCCACGGCGACAGCCGCACAAATTCCAGTTGCAATACGGCTCATTTCTCAGCCCTTTCTCAGCGTTTTTGCTTGGATAAAACGTTACGGCCCAGACGTTCAAGGGCTGCGCGCAGGTCACCATCGTGAACCCCCTGCGCCGTCCGATCCGCCTCGGCTGCTATTTCAGGTTCGATCTTGGGTTTCGCTTGCTTCGGCTTGTGGTCGAAACTGGCCTGCCCCTCGGCAAATCCTGTTGGAGCGGTCTGGGTGATGCGCACCCGGCTGATGGCGTTATAGCCATAAACCGCATTCACCTTTCCGCGCAGTTGTTCCTTTTGCATTTCCAGCATTGGGGCTTGCGGGCCTGTGGTCAGAACGGTCAGCGTCGCACCGATTCCACCCTTGCCGTAACCCACATTCACTGGCCTCGCGATGGCGGCCATATCCTGACCCACGATCTCGGCCCAATGGGTCAACAGGCGGGATACGGCAAAACCCCGGCTTTCCCCGGCGCGCCGAATCTGGTCGTTCAGCAATGTCGCGGTGCGTTTGAACCCGCGGGTCGAAGAACGTCTGCGCTGCATCTGGTTTCCAACTTCTGCACCGCTATTGTAAAGGGCATACAAACGGGCGCCAGCGAAACCCGACAAGGAGATAGATAAAACTTGCGTGACACCGGTGATTTTGACGTGAGCGGCGCGTTGCTGGATTGGTACGACCGCCATGCCCGCACAATGCCTTGGCGCGTAGGTCCGGCGGACCGGGCGGCGGGCGTGCTACCCGACCCTTATCGCATCTGGTTGTCCGAAGTTATGCTGCAGCAGACCACCGTTGCCGCCGTTCGCGACTATTTTCTGCGCTTCACAACCCGCTGGCCGACGGTCGAGGCGCTGGCCGCTGCCCCGGATGATCAGGTGATGGGCGAATGGGCCGGACTGGGATACTACGCCCGTGCGCGAAACCTGCTGAAATGCGCCCGAGTCGTGGCGGATGAGCATGGTGGAAAGTTCCCCGACACCTATGACGCGCTTTTGAAATTGCCGGGTATCGGCCCCTACACGGCGGCCGCGATTTCAGCCATAGCATTTGATCGCTGTGAAACGGTGTTGGACGGCAATGTCGAACGGGTCATGGCCCGCCTTTACGACATCCACCTCCCGCTGCCGGGGTCGAAACCGCAACTCAAGGACCTTGCCGCCAATCTGACGCCGGCCACGCGCCCGGGTGACTACGCGCAAGCGGTGATGGATCTGGGTGCCACGATCTGCACCCCCAAATCCCCGGCCTGCGGTATCTGCCCCGTACGGGATCCCTGCGCATCGCGGGTGGCCGGAACGCAGGCCGATCTGCCGCGCAAGACGCCTAAAAAGCCAAAACCTACCCGATTTGGACATGTGTATATCGCACGGCGCATTGATGGAGCTTTGCTGCTGGAACGCCGCCCGGACAAAGGGTTGCTGGGCGGCATGTTGGGCTGGCCAGGGTCAGAATGGTCCGAGGCTCCGGTTGAGTTCCCCCCGTTTCCGGCGAACTGGCAGATGCTGCCGGGCGAGGTTCGCCACACGTTTACCCATTTCCACCTGATTCTACGCATCTGGACCGCCCCCCTTTCGTGTCAAACGGACCGTGACGACCTGATCGTCATGGAAAAACACGCATTCCGCCCAAGTGACCTGCCGACTGTCATGCGCAAGGCCTATGACCTCTGGCGCTCGACGTAACCCATTGTACGCCATAGCGTTGTGGGGCTAGTCTGCGCGCAGTTGATCGGAGCCAAATGATGATCGCATCAGACAATCTCTCTCGTTGGCAATCGGCGTCGCCGTTCTGGGTGTCTTTCCTGCTGGTCCCCGTGATCTGGTCCACCGCATTTGCCGGTGGCTGGTGGGTGTTGCTGGTGCCCATGTCAACCTGGTGGGCCTTTGCCGCCCTGGATCGGCTGACCGGCCTGAATTTGGACAACGCCGACCCGGACACATCGGATGGCACGCTGAGATGGTACATCCTGCTGACAAAGGCCTGGGTTCCCGTTCAATTTCTGACTTTGTACGGTCTGATTTGGTACGCAACCCACACGGATCACCTGTCGACACTGTCCAAGGTCGGCCTGTTCTTTGGAATGGGTGTGATTTCCGGCACGATCGGGATCAATTACAGCCATGAACTGATGCACCAGAAGGGTCGGTTCGAGCGGTGGTTGGGTGATATCCTGTTGGCGATGGTGCTGTATTCCCATTTTCGGTCCGAACATCTGCTGGTTCATCACCGTTATGTCGGCACTCCGCGTGATCCGGTCACCGCGCGCTACAACGAGGGTTTCCACCGGTTCTACCCTCGTGTCTTGTGGCAATGCCTGGTGTCCGCCTTCCAGGCAGAACGGGACAAGCTTGCGCGCAAACGGCGTCCGTGGACCGACCCGGCAAACCCATTCTGGCGCTATTGGGCGCTGCAGGCGGGCATGCTTGCGCTGGCGTTTGTTGTTGGAGGTTGGCCGGGCGTTGCTCTGTTTCTGGTCCAGGCCGGTGTCGCCATTTGGCAGCTGGAGCTCGTGAATTACGTCGAACATTATGGCCTGACCCGCAAACACTTGGGTGAAGGCAATTACGAGCACGTCCAGCCGCGCCATTCCTGGAACGCCTCGCAGCGGGCATCAAACTGGCTGCTCATCAATCTGCAACGGCATTCCGACCACCACTACAAACCCAACAGGCGCTTTCCATTGCTGCAACACCACTCAGAGGACGCGGCCCCCCAACTGCCTTACGGCTACCCCGTGATGACCGTCGCGGCGATGATCCCACCACTGTGGCGTCGCGTCATGAACCCCAAAGTTCGGGCATGGCGGCGCCAATATTACCCCGAAGTCACCGACTGGAAGCCCTACAACAAGTCGCTAAACCCTCTGCCCCGTTCCTGACCGCAGCGCGTGCCAACGCGCTGCCCGGCCCAAAGGGATGGATCGCATCTTTGATGCGACACAGACCGGCGGGAGAGTTCTGCTCTATTTCACCCAAACATCCATCCTGTTTTCGACACCCCGAACCACTTGATTTTCGTGTTTGGCAAACTCTGCCGTCAATTCCGCGACGTTATCGCCTTCCTGCATCACCTGCGTACGAACCGCATCGCTCAACACCACGCGCGCGCCAAGCTCGCGTGTCATTGCCTCCAGCTTGGCCGATACATTCACTGCATCCCCGATGACTGCAAATTCCAACCGGTTCGCCCCGATATCTCCCAATACCACCGAGCCGTAGTGGACGCCGATCCCGACATGTATCTCGGGCTCGCCGGCGCGTCGCCGTTCCAGATTCCAACGGTCAATCACGCCCACCATGTCGCGCGCGCAGGCCACTGCGTTGCTCGCATCCAATGGTGTCGGCACCGGGGTCCCAAACGTGGCCATCAGCCCGTCGCCAAGGTATTTGTCCAGCGTTCCGTGATGCCGAAACACCTCGGACTCCATGCGCGCATGAAAACCGCGCAGCACCTCAATCACTTCGTAAGGATCGCGACCAGCGGCAAATTTGGTGAAGCCAACAATGTCGATGAACAGAACGGCTATGTTTTCCTTGCGGATTTGCTTGAGGGGCTCGTCATTCTGGCTCAGCTCATCGACAACATTGGGCGAGAAATACCGCGACAGGTTTGCGCGTTCTCTCTCCAGCCCCGCATTGGTCATCAAGAGCCGGTTAAGACGTCGCATTGAGATGCCAAGCGTGACCGCAACCATCATGAAAACGATGACCTGCTGAATGCGCAGCTCGGGCATAAAGCTGTTGGGGTCCAGCCATTCGGCAACATCCGGATACCCGGTCAGCGCCTCGGCTACACGTTCGCTGATGCCGGGGATTGGGGTTGCAACCCACCAGGCGATCACCCAGCCTGCGGTCCACATCATCAATGTCCATGATCCGATGGCTACAACCGTGCGCCATGAATAGGCCAAGGTGCCTGCGGCCAGAATGATGAAGAAATACTGGAAGTTGTCGAACCGGTATTGCATGGCCAGCGGTCGGACATCATCGCTAAATGGGTTTGGTACGATCATCCCCAGCGTCATGATCAGCAAATCAACGAAGATCAGCAACAACTCGACCCGCGACTGCCCGACCCTGCCTGCGCGCCGGATCAGCCAGCCATTTGCGCAGATGAGCAGCAGGATGAAGTGATACCACAACACCTCCCATTGCGGATTCAGGAAGACCAGCAGAATGCCGGTCAGGCCCATCGCGATCCAGCGCGCGCGGACGGCCAGCTCCAGCCCTTCGCGCTTGTGCCGTTCCAGCGCAGCCTCGGTGTACTTGTTTTCCAGATCGTACACATCCGGCTTGGTGATCGAGAACCGTTCAAGACGGGATTCGCTGGCTGTGGTTTCCGACATGGCCGAGGCTCCTTCCGTGCGCAGCAGGGCAAGAAATCTCATATCGACGCTGAGAGGGCAACAAAACAAAAGACCCCGCCGTGATCGGCGGGGCAAGGCTTAGTGCCTTGTGTCAGGCCACAGGCACCGGCGGTGTTCGTAAATCAGTTGTGCATCTCTGCCCGGATCTGCTGGCGTAGAACGTCGATCGGAACCGTCTTGCCGTCGCGCTTGAAGCACCAGTAGGTCCAGCCATTGCAGGACGGTGCGTTTTCCAAGTGCGCGCCGACCTGATGGATCGAACCTTTGACGTTTTGCCCAACCAGCGTGCCATCCGCACGGACCTTGGCCTTGTGGCGCTGGTTCATGGAATAAAGCTCCTCGCCCGGGCGCAGCATGCCGCGTTCGACCAACTGGCCAAAGGGCACACGCGGCTCAGCGCGTTTGCTGGCGCTGACTTCCAGCGCTTCGCGGTCGAATTTGCGCACCTTCGAGATGCGCTTCTCGGCGACCTTGCGATAGCTTTCCTCACGCTCGATCCCGATGAACTCGCGGCCCAGCATCTTGGCAACGGCACCGGTTGTACCTGTGCCAAAGAACGGGTCCAGCACGACGTCGCCCGGATTGGTCGAGCCGATCAGGACACGGTGCAGCAGCGATTCCGGCTTTTGCGTTGGATGAGCCTTGTCGCCGTTTTCATCCTTGAGGCGTTCATGGCCGGTGCAGATCGGCAGCACCCAATCGCTACGCATCTGTACGCCTTCGTTCAGCGCCTTCAGAGCTTCGTAGTTGAACGTGTACTTGGCACCTTCACGCTTAGACGCCCAGATCATTGTCTCATGCGCGTTGGTAAACCGCTTGCCTCGGAAATTCGGCATCGGGTTCGATTTACGCCACACGACGTCATTCAGAATCCAGTACCCGGCGTCCTGCAGAGCCGAACCAACGCGGAAAATGTTGTGGTAAGACCCAATCACCCAAATCGCGCCATTCGGCTTGAGCAGACGATGCGCGGCCTTCAGCCATTCACGGGTGAACTGGTCATAGACGCCAAAGCTCGAGAACTGATCCCAGTGATCGTCGACCGCATCCACCTGGCTGTTGTCCGGGCGGTGCAACTGGCCTTTGAGCTGCAGGTTATAGGGCGGATCCGCGAAAATCAGGTCAACCGACTCCGCAGGCAGACTGTTCATCACGTCGATGCAGTCGCCAGATAGAATCGTGTTTAAAGGGAGCGCGGTTGCGCCCTTTGTCTTGGTCGTTGTCATATCTCTGCCTCAAGTTCCACGGCGCTTTTGCGCTCATTTGGTTGAGACAAGGATGAGTCAAAGTCGATTCGCCGTCAATTTCTTTTTTGAATCAGCAGCTTACGATTTACTCTTGATACAAGATATTGTGTACCGGTTTGAACGAACGCCTATGATGTGGGGTCACGCCGAGATTTTGCAGTGCTTCTCTGTGTTGTTTTGACGGATAGCCTGCATTCTTTTCCCATCCATAGCCGGGATGCTGTTGCGCCAAATCCACCATCAGTTGATCGCGCCAGTTTTTGGCGATGATCGAAGCTGCCGCAATCGACACCGAATGCGCATCGCCTTTGACGACCGCCTGCGCTGGGATCGTCAGACCCCGCGGGATCATATTTCCGTCGATCAGCAAATAGTCCGGCGGCGGGTCCAGCGCCGCAACCGCGCGCTCCATCGCCAGATGCGAGGCCCGCAAGATGTTGTGTTCGTCAATCTCGGCAACCGTAGCCTCGGCTATGGCGAACTCGGCCCGGTCGCGCACAGCAGCGTCCATTGCAACACGCCGTTTGGCCGTCAGCTTCTTGGAATCGTTCAACCCCTCGGGAATATCTTCGGGGTTCAGAATCACGGCCGCTGCGACCACCGGCCCGGCCAAAGGCCCGCGGCCAACCTCATCCACACCAGCAATACGCAGATATCCTTGCGCGACTGCCGCCTGTTCAATTGAATAATCAGGGTTTGTCATACCCACCGAAAACCGCGTTTCGCGCCCCATCGCAAGACAAAAAGAGAGGGCGGCTTGCGCCACCCTCTCCTGCACGGTGCTTCTGTGGCACCGCTCCTGCTCGAAAGTGATTACTTGTAAACGACGCGGTATCCTTGCTGGCGCAGGCATGCGGGTTCGTATGCCCGCTTCACCTTTTTGCCATTCCAGAAACCGACCTTGCACTCTTGCGGCAGGCTATTGGCATGTTGGTAGTGCTTCTTGAGGCAGCTCGGTGCCAGAAGCGGATGGTTGTTTGAATAGGCGTTATAGGTGCGCAGACATTGCTGTGGCAGGTCGTACCGCGCAACGTGTTGCGGCAGGGGGCGCACTGGGTAACTGGGCTGGGCCACATACGGCTGCGGCGTGTAGGTCTGTTGCCGCGTCGTCCGGTTCTTGCGCTTTTCCTGATTATAGTAATGAACCCCGGCGCCAATGATCGCGATGGCGGCAAGCCCCCCAAGGATATCCTTGGCATCCGCCGCCCGCGCCTGCGAGACCGAGACGCCCGTGATGGTAATTGCAGTGGCTACGATTAATGCGATGAACTTGCGGTGCATGGTGCGTGTCCTTCCTGATGTTTCGGGGCGATCCGGGGCAGACCGCAAACTTGATGCCCCGAAACTGGGTCCACCCTCCTCAGACAAGCAATAACGGGCGGTTGTTATCGGATATCACGCGCCTCAAACCCCTTAGGTTATTGAATATCGGGCCAAGCCATGCGCAGGATGCGGCCTATGAAACCGATCCTCTCTTCTCTGGCCGTTGCGGCCCTGATATCGCTTGGAACCGCCGCGTCGGCCGAGTGCTATGCGGATTACAAGGCCAAGCAGGACAACCCTCTGCGGCTACACTACGGTGTGATGCAGGTTTCGGCCTGTGACAAAGGCCAGGCCCAACAAGAGGTCTCGCAACGCCTCAAGGCGTCGGGCTGGACCTTGTTGAATGTGATGTCCGTCTTTGGGCCGGAAGGATTGGAAAAAAGGAAGGCCAATGCCGGACAATTCTATCTCCGTTACTGAAGCCAGACGGTCAGGATCAAGACTGGTTGGTGCGGGCATTGCGGCGATCATCCTGATTCTTGTCACAGCCGCCGTTTTCCTGTTCTGGACCCTGCCGGACGCCAACGCCTTCAATGCGCGCGTGGAGCGGCTGTTTGTCGAAAGCGACCTGACCTCACAGACCGAAATCCGGTTGTTGGAGATTCTGGCTCAATCCGGCACCGCCTTTGCCGACACTCTGTCCAGCTATCGCATGGTGATTTTCGTGCTGTTGGTCTTTGCCAGCGCCATGCTGGTAACGGCGCTGGTGTTTCTGGTAATGCTGGTGATGTTGAACCGCCGGATGGCCCAGATCGAACGCACTGGTATTCAGGTGACATCCCTGCTGATCAGCCGCGAGGAGAACACCGTTTACCTGAACAACATGGATTTCAAGCTGACCCCGGCGGCCATGGAAACCCTGTCTGTGCTGGCGGAATCCCGGTTGGATGACGAAGTGCTGTCTGGCGCCCAGATCGAAGGGGTGATTTCCGGCAAGGACGCTGCTGATTGTGACGAGGCCGCCGGTGCCACACGGATCAAACGGCTGCGCGATGCTTTGGGCAATCAGATGGTAAGCGAGTTGCTGGTCAAGAACATCGCCAAGAAAGGCTATATGCTGTCCATCGAAAAAGACGTGATCCAGATGGTCTGAACCGACCTTACCGCACAGCTATCGTGCGGTAAAAATGCCGAGACCCCCTCTTGGAAAATCCCGTCCCAGGGCCCATCCTATAGAGACCCGTGCCAGGGAGGTTGATGATGAACGTCCACGCCACACCAAGAACAAAAGGCTATGGGATCTCAGTTGAACGGCTGAACGGTCGGATCGCGATTTACCGGGATGAGACCCTTTTGGCCGCAAGCCATAACGCCAAGGTCATGTATGAAACGCGTCTTCCGCCGACGATCTACATCCCGCGCGAAGACGTGCATGTTGATCTGAGCGACGAGACTGAATTGCAGACCTTTTGCCCGTTCAAGGGCACTGCGACCTATCACGACGTCATCCTTGGCGGTGAGCGGCTGGCCAATTCCGTCTGGGCCTATGAAGAGGCCCTTCCCGAAAGCGTTGCCATTCAGGGGCATATCGGGTTCATGCCCAATGCCTATTCCAAGATCGATTTGGGCGATAACCACCTGCGAGAGCCCGATGACGGCAATATCAGCGGCCCTCTGATCGACTGGCTGATGCGGGGCGCGTCCGAAAACGATACCCCAGAAGGCTTCACCAAAGCACTGGCCGAGAAAATGCTGGAACATGGCATCGCCATTCAGCGTCTCAGCATCCTGACTTGGTCCTTGCATCCGTTGATCGCGGGAAAACACTACATCTGGGAAAAGGGCGAGGCTGAAATCTCGACCAATGTTCCCACTTATGAAATCCACGATCACCCGGCCTATATCAACAGCCCCCTACGACATGTGTCCAACGGGCTGGGCGGTGTGCGCCAGCGATTGAACGCCGAAAATCCGCAAAACAGTTTTCCGATCATGGAGGATCTGCGGGCAAAAGGCGCGACCGATTATGTGGCCATGCCCCTGCGATTCTCGGACGGGCGCACCAATGTCCTGACCCTGACCTGCGATCATCCGGACGGCTTCACCACGGAAAACCTTGGGCTGGTGTTCGAATGCTCTTTGGTGATCGCCCGGTTCTATGAGGTCTTCATGCAGCGTGAAAACGCTCAGGTGCTGCTAGAGACCTATGTAGGCAAACGCTCGGGCGCGCGTGTGCTGGGCGGTGAGATCCGTCGCGGTGACGGCGATGAGATTGATGCCGCTATCATGTTCTGCGATCTGCGCAACTCGACCAGCCTGGAAGAACGGCTTGGACGCGAGGCGTATATCAACCTTTTGAACGACTTTTTCGAAACCGTATCAGGCATCGTGCATGATCACGGGGGCGAAGTTCTGAAATTCATCGGTGACGCTGTTCTGGCCGTTTTTCCTGCGGGCGAGGACTCTATCTCTGCGCGCAGCAACGCCCAACGATCCGCGGTTGAAATTGTTGAAAAGCTTGGAGAACTGCGTCAATCAGGTTCCGACACCCATTGCGATTGCTCGATCGGTGTCGCTTACGGACGCGTGACCTACGGCAATGTCGGCTCGCGTGAACGGCTGGACTTTACAGTGATCGGACAGGCCGCGAATATCGCCGCACGTTTGGGGGAATACGGTAAAACGGTGAACCAAAGGATCGTCGTCTCTGCGGATATCTTGCCAGCGTGCGCCAATGCTCTTCCGCTTGGGGACGTCAAGCTCCACAACGTATCACAACCCGTTGAATGCTACGCTCTCAGGACCTCGGCAGACACCGTTTTGAACGCCTGACACGCACGATCCATCGGTGTTTTCCAACCAGACTGCGGTACAAACTGCGGGCTTCCAAATCGGCGACCAGCGTCTGCTGAGACCATGAACGAAGTGCGTCACCCCCCCAGCAGAATCAGTGCGGTCTGCGCAGGAGAGATCGTGCTTTCCAGCTGCGCAATCTGACTGCGGGCTAGAAACTGATCCGTAAGCCGTTCTACTGCCGCTTCATCCTTGAATTGGCTTAGATCATCGGACCCGGTCAGTCCTGACAACCTGTCCTTGAAGACTTCAAGCTGTCTGTCGATGTTCAGCTGGCCAAAACTGGACGGCAACCCAAGCGCCGTTTCCATCATGCTGCGCAGCGGAGGCAAGCTCATCAAATCGAACCACTTGGTGTCTGTGCTGCCCCCTTTTGCGGCGAGGTCGCTCAGCGCATGTTGTGCATACAATGCGATCCGCATCGTTTCATCCGACTCGCCTACCGCGACTTCGAAACGGGACACCACGTTGTCGCGGGCGACTTCCTCCATATTTGTAATCAGCCCGGTCTTGCGCACCTCACCCGGCCCTAGCCCAAACGCGTCGGAGAACTGTCGATACCTTTTGTCGGACAGGCGGTTTGACAGAGCATCTTGGGCCTTGGTTCCATCAGACAGGATTTTCTGGATGAAATAGCGGTTATCCAGATCGGACTCTAACCCAAAAGCGCCCAGCGCGACTTGTAGCAACCGGCGGTCGGCCACCAGATCCTCTGCCGTTTGGACCTTTTTTATGTTCTCCAGAAAGTACTCGCTGTCCCTTTTGTTGGGTGCGGATGAGGAAAAACTCTCGATCTGTGCGTCATATGTGCGCTGCAGAAATCGCCAACCAACGATCCCGCCCGAAGGTATGACCGGCTGGAACGTCATTGCTGATAGGCCATCAGCCGTTCTTCGCGCGGCAACAGCGCACGCAGGGCCTTGAGGCATTTGTAGTATTGCTCGGCCAGCAGAGCTTCAGTTGCCTCAGCCAAAACTCTGCGACTGTCCGCATCCGTGAAGACCTGGCTCAGTTCCTCAACGCGCCGCAACAGCTGTTGGCGCGCCCGGTCAGGTTCCATATCGCCCGACAGCACCAACTGCGCAGCATAGCATACACGTCGAACAGGCGTGTTCACTTCGTCCGGATGGATGGCGTCCCGCAAGCGAAGGACATTCGCCTCGGGCGTCATAATCGAGAACCGGCTGCGACGGTCTCCGTTTTCCACGACCACACCATTGATCAAAACCCGCTCTTTCGGCGCTAACTTCAAAACCAACCCTGCCATCAGGTGGCCCCCATTTGCCGCAGACCACGCAGAACCGCCATGTTGATCTCAAGCAGAGGTTCAACCGACGCTTTGTTGCCCAACACCTGACTGCTGTGTAGTTCTGTAAACTCAGCCAGATAGAAAATCCGTGCCCGCAATTCATTGGGCAACGCATTATCCGAATCCGTTACGCCGCTGGCCAATACCGTCCAAAGGCGACGGTTTTCGTGCAACGCCTGAACGAACCCACCAAAATCGGATTTTTGCCGGGCGGCGGCGGCCTTGAGACGGCGTGTTATTTTTGAAATCGCTTCGTATTCGGTATCGCGCGGTGTGCGTGTTGGCGCAGCGGTCTGTGCGTATGCGCGTTGAGCAAGGGCTTGCGGTGTCACTTGAAATCCTTCCAGTAATCCGCCACTCGGCGGTCAGTATCGGGGCGCGTCGCCGCGCCCCGACCAAGTTCCTGAACTTAGCGGAACAGCGACAGGATCGACTGCGGTGCCTGATTGGCAATCGACAGCGACTGGGTGGCCAGCTGCTGCTGAACCTGAAGGGCCTGCAGACGTGCCGAAGTCTCTTCCATATCCGCATCGACCAATGAGCCGATACCGGATTTGAACGAGTCCGCCAGGTTCGAAATAAACTCTTTCTGGGTCTCGATCCGGCCCTGAGCCGAACCGAAGGCTGCCGATGCGTCGATCGAGGTGTCGATCAGAGTTTCAATCGTAGCCAGTGCTGCCGTTGCACCCGCACCGGTGGACACATCCAAGCCCGCCATAGCACCCAGACCACCCGAACCCGCATTCACGAACTGAGCCGAGAACGACACGTCACGACCAGTGTTGTTCGTGATGGCCAAAGTACCCTGTGTACCCGAGTCGTACCCAACGGTAAGACCGGTGATGCCCATCTCTTCGATTTTGGCTTTCAGTCCTACGGCGACGATATCGCCGGTGGTGGTCGCGGCGGCGTCTGCCGCTGTCACGGTGTAGGACACGACCTGATCGTCGATGGCAACGACCACCTTGTCGCCAGCGGCAAAAGCACCACTGGATTCATCGGTCACCAGCGCGGTTGCCGAAGTGGCGGTGTTTGCGATGGTCGCACCGACGCGATCATTGCCGGTGGACGATCCTGCCGAACCGTCGAATACCGCCTTGGTTACATAGCCACCGGTCGACAGGTTTTGCCCGGCCACACTGATTGACGAAGCCGTCACCCCGCCCGCGTTGTCACGATCCAACGAAGCCAGAATGGATGCCGAACCGGTCGAACCGTCCACAAGGTTCAGACCATTGAATTGGGCGGCCTTCACCACCGAATTGATCTGCCCCTTGAGCGCAGTCACGTCCGCGTTGATCTTGTCGCGATCAACGTTTTCTTCCTGCGCCGCTACGATTTTCCCTTTCATCTGATTCAGCAGGTCGGTGACGGTTTCAGACGCGTTTCGCGCAACCGCAACGGTGGATTCACCCAGTGCCAGGCTGTCCTTGATCGCGTTGAAGCCTTTGACATCCGATTCCATGACTTTGGAAATCGCCCAAACGGCCGAGTTGTCTTTTGCAGTTGCAACGTCTTTGCCCGTCGAGATCGCGTTCCGTGTTGCCCCAAGGTCCTTGTTGACCGACTTGAGTGTTTGCAGCGCAACCATCGCGCCATTGTTTGTCAGAATGCTGGACATTAGCTTTCTTCCTTTTCCGTTCGGGCCCTTTGCGCCCATGCTCACCCCGCCACTCGTGCGGGCTTTGACGTCTTTCTGATCGGTGCGATCCGCCGTCGGGCTGTTCGCGCCACCTGCTGTTTCCAGGTGCCCGAACACCTTTGACGCCGATACCCTAACGGAGTGCTAAGGCGGGAAGGTCAGAAATTTCGGATTTGAATCAAACCTATAACTATGCCCGTTTTTCCAGTTTTGCGTGGTGTCGTACGGCAAATCCGTTGCGCTGCCCGTCCGCTCCATAGGTGCTGAATTCCTGCCTTACGCGCCGCAGTTCGGCCATGCGATTGGCCACGGCGCGAATCCCATCAGCGGCGCTGTTCAGCAAAGCCTGGTTCCGCTCGACCTTTTTCTGGAGACGAATTAACTCATCACTGTCCAAGACTTCGAGATCGTTGATTGCGCCAATCAGCTTTTCCTTTTCCGGCGCCGTGTGGTGCAACCTGTCCAGATCACCCTGCACAAGCGCGCTTCTCTCAATATCCAGAACCTCTTCCAAGGACTTAATCAGATTGGTGTCAGACATCGTCGGCATTGGTTTTCTCCATCATGGACTGGAACAGAATTTCGGACAGGCCGACGCCGCCGGTTTTGGCCAACTCTCGGGCCTGTTGCTGAACGAGAAACGAGGCGAACTGATCCTCGCCCGCACCGCCACCAAAGGTCTGCCGTGCTTTGCCCAGCCCCGCTGACTTCAACATTTCACCAAGAAACGCTGCCTCCAGCTCGACAGCCGCAGCACGAAGTTTCTCAGATTGTGAGGGCGCTTGAGCCAGTGGAAGGGTCGCAGAAACCTTCATTGCTTTCTCCGAAATTTGCATCGAACTTTCTTGATCAAAGGCGAAAGCGGTTAAAATAAACGTAACTTCCTGCGGGCAAGTTTCAGGTCACACAACCGGAGCCGGAGCAAAATGCCCAATCTCATTTCTGTGGTGACAGCCTCGCCGACCGCAGCCACAAAAACCCAAGCGACCGTTAATGAACCGGGCGAAGACGCCGGCGCAGATTTTGCCACCGTGTTGAAGCAACACGGCGATGCGCCTAGCGATGAGATCGCGGCCCCGGATCCCAAGATTAAAGAAACAGACGATGATACAGAGGCTGAAGACATCGACCCAAAGGGGGAGGCAGAAGTCCTTGTCGATCCCCCGCAGGCTGATTTGCAGGTGGCACAGAATGCAAAGCCAACCTTGGCCGAACCTGTCGGCCATGCCGTACAGGCAACTTCGCCTGACCTGAACGAACAGATTTCGGAAGCAGACGGACGCCCCGACACACAAGTAAGTTTCGTTAAGCCGGACTCGGAAAACCAAAACGCGCGAAAGGTCACTCAGAACTCTCGGAAAGACACGGTTGAACATTTTACACCTATCCAATCTTCAGAAGGGCAACCAAGACCGGAACCAGTCAAATCAAAGTTGCAAACCCCTGAAACACCCGCAAGGGAGGTGGTCGGCCCGACCGTGAAACCTGCGATGGACCGGCAGGAAGCGCAGCATTCGCCTGCACCCATTTCTACGCACCAGCCGAAACTCACGCCGGACCGAGCGCTGAGCATCGCTCAGATGCAATTATTCGCCCCCGAAAAGTCCCGCACGCAGAACGACGCACAAATAGCGCTGGACGTGGAAGAAACCCAACCGCTCAGAGATTCTCTGCCCGTTTCGACCAGCAGGGACGGCGCGCAGACGACTCATTCTTTGACAACGACGGCCCGCTTGGAAACGGCTCGGGCGATTGCGGGGCAAATGGCGGCCGTCATTAATGCGCAACCGCAATCCGGAGTCGTCGAGATTGCGCTAAACCCTGAAGAACTGGGTCGCGTTTCCATCGTATTGAATGGCCGAGACGATGGCCTGCACATGACAATTGCCGCGGAACGCCCCGAAACCTTGGACATGATGCGCCGGCACCTTTCGGTTTTGGAAGAGGAGTTCAGAAATCTCGGCCTCGGCGATCTGTCGTTTGACCTCGGGACGCACTCGGACGCCAGACAGGATCGCCCCAACTCCGAGGCAGAATTGTCTGCAGAAACAGCTCAGGCCCTGGACCCACAAACCAAGGCCCCACCCCTTTCAAGAACCGGCCTCGTCGGCCGTATCGACATGAGGTTGTGATCATGATTACGCCCACCCAACAGAACACCCAAACCCCTGTGCAATCGCAAAACGCGAAAACGCAAAAAAGCACGGGGCTGGCGTCGGATTTCGAAGCATTTCTGAAAATGCTGACCGTGCAGGCCCAGAATCAGGACCCGCTAAAGCCTTTGGATGCGTCGGAATATGCCTCGCAACTGGCGCAATTTTCGATGGTCGAGCAACAAGTTCAAACCAATGATATGTTGTCGGCGCTCAGCCAAACTCTTGGTGGCTCCAATCTTGATAAACTCGGCAAATGGGTCGGCATGAACGTGCGTGCGCCATCGGCTTTCAACTTTGAAGGCGAACCTGTGGACCTGTTTGCCAAGGCCGAGCCCACGGCGAACAAAGCAGTCATGGTCATCCGCGACAGCGACGGCACTGTCGTCGACCGCCTTACCGTTTCAACGACCGACACGAGAACAGTCTGGGCAGGTAAGGGTAGCGACGGCCAGCCTTTGGCGGCGGGCAGTTACTCGGCGACGCTGGAAAGCTATGACGGGGACAAGTTGCTGTCGCAACAGTTGGCTGCCGCCTACAATCAGGTCGTCGAAGCTCAGGTTGCGGAAAATCAGGTGATGCTGACGCTGGCAAGCGGCCAAGTTGTTTCCGCCACGACGGTGTCGGGGGTCAGAGCCGAAGCTTGATCTGCAGGGCGCGACAGGCCAAACCTTGGCAAAATCGACTCACTAACCCAACTGGTGAACCCGCTGCCTGCCCCGACTTGCCCCCCACCTGATCTTATCGACGCCCTTCGTGCCCGTGGCCTTGTCAAGCCCGGCGCGGAGTTTCAGACGTTGTATGGGGGGCGCACCAACCAGGTCTGGAAAGTACTGGGCGGCGGCGGTGACAAGGTTCTGAAACTGTATCGCGCAACGCCGCGCAATCCCCTGTTTCGCAACGACCCAGACCATGAAGCGCAATGCCTGCGCGCCTTGGAACCAACGGGGTTCGTTCCGCGCCTGCGCGCGACCGGAGCGCATGACACGGGCAATTGGGTATTCTACGATCACGCCCCTGGATCGCCTTGGAAAGAGGGGCCGGAGGATGTTGCGAAGTTGTTGCGTAAACTGCACAAGCTCGATGCCGCAGTTCGGGTGCCGGACGGATGCAATGGCAGCGCGGATCTGTCTGAGCACACAGAGCGCATTCTGAGCGAATGCCGGTCGGACACGCGGGCCCGCCTGGCACAGCTATATCCGGCAGGTCACGTTGCCCCGACCGCGCGAACATGCCTTATTCACGGCGATACGGTAGCGGGAAACATTCTTGTCTCACAGTCGGGCATGACCCTGATTGACTGGCAATGCCCAGCTAGGGGCGACCCTTGCGAGGACATCGCAATGTTCCTGTCGCCTGCCATGCAACGGCTATATCGGGGATATCCACTCAGCCCGGCGGAAGAAGAGCGGTTTCTGGCCGCCTATGATCACCCCGAAACGGTCGCGCGATTTACCGAGTTGCGCCCTTGGTATGCTTGGCGCATGGCGGCCTATTGCCTTTGGCGCATCGAAAACGGGGCCGCGGATTATGCTGTGTCGCTGGAGCTGGAAGTCGCCGTGCTTTAAAGCGACCAGAGATCAGCGATCGCCATCGCAGCATAGGCTGGCGGCATCAGCGCACGTCGCCACGCCCCAAGGGGAAACCGCGCTGGAGGCTGCGTAATCGGTTCGGGCAGTTCGTCTGGCTGGTTCAGGACCATGCGTGCAAGGGCGCGTCCGCAGTATGTCCCCATCGCGACACCATTCCCATGATAGGCGAAGGCGGCAAATATGCCCGACTGATTGGGTACTGGCCCGGCATAGGGCGTCAAATTTCGGGACAGGCAAACCATTCCGGACCACATGTGGCTAACTTCTACGTCCGCCCATTCCGGGAACATGCGCCGAAAGTCTTGCTGAGCTGTTCTGCGAATTGCGGCCTCAGCCTTGGGCGAAGACCGCAACCCACCGCGCATACCAAACAAAAACCGCCGGTCGGGCATCAGGCGGAAATAGTGCAGCAAGTTTCGGGTGTCGTAACACATCTGATCCGAAGTCCAGCCCTGCGCCTGCAACTCGGGCTCAGACAGGGGCTGCGTCACCAGAACAGTGGACTGTGCGGGCATGTACCGGCCCGACAACCATTGCGGAACGTCTTCGCTGGAGTACCCGTTGGTGCAGATCAGCACGTTCGCAGCGCGGATAAGTCCCGTTCCAGTCTGAACTTCGAAGCCGGCTTTCGTCTTTCGGATGCTTTCAGCCGCCGTTTTCTGAAAAAGGCGAGCGCCTTGAGATTCCGCAGCAGAGGCGAGCCCAAACAGGTACTTCCTGGGGTTCAGGCCAAACCCGACCGGATTGGTGTACCCGCCGTGAAAGTCACCCCCAAACCCCAGCCCCAGCAATTCGCCTGCTTCGTGCAAGATGCCCGAGTCTTCGGCTGTACGGCGCAGCTTTTCCATCGCCCGTGCGGAATGCGCCAACTGGGTTTCCCCGTTTGAATGCGTATCGGCGTCGATCTGGTGTGTCTCCAGCAGATCGGCAACCAATTGGACAGCGTCACCTTCGGCCTGCTGGTATGACTGTGCAGCGTTCAAGCCGAATTGCCGGACCATGGCCGAATGGCTCAGCTTGGACCCGCCAAGGCAACAGAACCCGCCGTTACGGCCTGAAGCCCCCCAGCCTGGGGTCGCAGCCTCCAATACGGCGACGAATGTACCGGCCTCGGCCAGATGCAGCGCTGCCGAAAGGCCCGTGAACCCGCCGCCTAAAATGGCGACGTCTACGCTCAGATCGCCATCGAGAATTGGCCAATCCGGCGCCGCAATCGTTTCGTCCCACCAGCAGTTCTGCCGCGGCCCGGGGCCATAAGTGTAATCCGGGAACAGACGCTTCATTCGGTGCGCGCAGCGGCAAGTTCATCCTGTTTTTGCCGCACCATTGCCCGTTTCGTGACCAGAGAGGCGGTGATGACGCCAACCGTTACGACCGCAATCATGATGGTTGACAAGGCGTTGATCTCGGGACTGACGCCAAGGCGTACGGCCGAGAAAATCTTAATCGGCAAAGTCGTCGCCGACGGGCCCGACGTAAACGACGCAATCACCAGATCGTCCAGAGACAGGGTGAACGCCAGCAACCAACCCGAAATTACCGCAGGCGCAATGATGGGCAGTGTCACAAGACGAAACGCCTGCGCGGGCGAACAGCCCAGATCCAAAGCGGCTTCTTCCAATGACTTATCAAAAGTCACAAGGCGTGAGGACACCACGACTGACACGAAACACATCGAGAATGTGGTGTGCGCCAGAACGATGGTCAGAATGCCCCGGTCCAGTCCGATGCCGATAAACAGCAGCAGCAGCGACAGACCCGTGATCACTTCGGGCATCACAAGAGGCGCGTAGATCATGCCGGAAAACAGCGTGCGGCCAAAGAACCGCCCGCCGCGCACCAGCACATAAGCCGCAGCCGTGCCCAAAATAGTCGCCAGCGTCGACGAGAACACAGCCACCCTGATTGTGACCCAGGCCGCGTCCAGAAACGCTTCGTTCTGAGCCAGTTCACCGTACCATTTGGTTGAAAACCCCGCCCATACTGTGACCAGTTTGCTTTCGTTGAAGCTGAAGATGATCAGAATGACCATCGGGATGTAGAGGAACGCGAATCCCAAAGTCAGCGAGACCGCGTTGAACCAGCTCATCCTGTTCATTGCTCAGCCTCCGTCTGTTTCTGCTGGTTGCGCTGGAACAGCACGATCGGGATCACGAGGATCAGCAGCAAGACCACGGCAACAGCGCTGGCCACCGGCCAGTCGCGGTTCGAGAAGAACTCTTCCCACAGCACTTTACCGATCATCAGGGTGCCGGAACCGCCGAGCAAAGAAGGGATCACGAATTCACCGATCACCGGGATCATCACTAGGAAACAACCTGCAATGATGCCGGGGCGAGACAGCGGAATAGTCACCAGCCAGAACGCCTGAATCCGGGAGCAGCCCAAGTCCTCGGCCGCTTCGATTAGCGACCCGTCCATACGCTCCAGCGAGGAATAGATCGGCAGGATCATGAACGGCAGATAGGTGTAGACGATGCCGATATAGACCGCCGTGTTCGTGTTCAGAATGGTCAGCGGGGTCGAGATGATACCCAGCCACAACAAGATCTGGTTCAGATACCCTTCGTTGGACAGAATACCCATCCACGCGTAGACCCGGATCAGGAACGAGGTCCAGAACGGCAGGATCACCAGCATCATAAGCGTCGGGCGCCATTCCTCTGGCGCACGGGCCATACCGTATGCGATGGGATAGCCCACCAGCAGGGTCAGCGCCGTCGAGATCAGGGCGATCTTGACGCTGGACAGATAGGCCTTCCAATAGAGATCATCCTCGGTCAGCCAGACATAGTTTTCGAAGTCCAATTGACTGAAGAAGCCTTTGATTCCCGCCCACCCCTGCGACAGGTCCAGCGTCGGCGTGTAAGGCGGAATGGCTAGCTCGGTATCCGAAAGTGAAATTTTCAGGACGATCAAAAACGGCACCAGAAACAGCACCAGCAGCCAGACATACGGAACGGCAATCAGAAACGCGCGGCGCATCAGCTTGCCAGCAAAACCGCGGCGGTTGCTGTCCAGGACAGCCAGACCGGGTCTTCCCATGTAAACGACCGGCGCGAGATACGGCGAGTGTTGGCCGTCTGTGCCTTGATAATCGTGCCGTTCGGCAGTTCAACGTGATAGGTGGAGAGATTGCCCAGATAGGCGATGTCGTGAACCTTGCCCTGCACCGCATTGATGGCATCTGCCGGGCGGTCTGCCGAGATCGTCACTTTTTCGGGCCGGATCGCAAGGTGACAGGTCTGTCCCTGCGAAAACCCGTTGGCCGAGGTCGCCGTCAACGGCGACTGCCCCTCGGCCCAGTCGATCTGATAGGTATCGTCACCGTTGGACGAGGCCCGGCCTTCGATGATGTTCACATCGCCGATGAAATCCGCGACATAGACCGAGTTCGGGTTTTCATAGATGCGGTCCGGTGTTTCCACCTGCATCAGCCTTCCTTGATCCATCACGGCTACGCGGCTGGCAACGGTCATAGCCTCTTCCTGATCGTGGGTCACGATCACGAATGTTGTGCCGGTCTTTTCCTGGATATCCATTAGCTCAAACTGCGTGTCCTGCCGCAGTTTCTTGTCCAGCGCGCCCAGAGGTTCGTCCAGCAGCAGCAGTTTCGGTGCCTTGGCCAGAGAACGCGCCAGTGCCACCCGCTGACGTTGACCGCCCGAGATCTGGTGTGGTTTACGGCGGGCAAACTGTTCCAGCCGGGTCAGGCGCAGCATTTCTTCGACGCGATCCTCAAGGTCATGCTTTGGCATGTTGTCTCGGCGGAGACCGAAAGCGATGTTTTCCCAAATACTTAAGTGCGGAAACAGCGCGTAGGACTGGAACATCATGTTCACCGCCCGTTTGTTCGGTGGCACAGGGTCGATGTCCTGGCCGCCCAGCAGAATATGCCCTTCGGTCGGCGTCTCGAACCCGGCCAGCATCCGCATCATGGTGGTTTTGCCGCAGCCGGACGGACCCAGCAGAGCAAAGAACTCCTTTTCGAAAATGTCCAAAGACAGGTTGTCGATGGCCGTGAACCCACCAAAACGTTTGGTTACATTCTGGAATTGGATCAATGGTTTCGCCTGTGGATCTTCCCACGGCGCAAAGACGGTAGTGTTCAAAACGGCCCCCGTTAGACAGTCTGATTGGAACAGCAAGGCGGACAGGCCGCCTTGCTCAGATACTTCGGATCAGGTGCCCGATTTGATCTTGGTCCACATGCGCGTCACCACGCGCTGTGTTTTCGACGGGTAGGGCGTCGTGATGTAGAGATTTTGCATTGTTGCATCATCCGGATAGATCGCAGGATCGCCGATCACGTCTTCCTCAAGGAACTCTTGCGAGGCCTTGTTACCGTTGGCGTAGTACACATAGTTCGAGGCTGCCGCCATGTTGTTGGCGTCCAGAATGAAGTTCAGAAACTGGTGCGCGCCATCCGGGTTCGGAGCATCTGCCGGGATGGCCATCTGGTCGAACCACATCAGCGAACCTTCGGCGAAGGGATGGTATTCGATGTTCACACCGTTGTCCGCCTCGGCTGCGCGGTCCCGAGCTTGCAGGACGTCACCCGACCAGCCAACAGCCACACAGATGTCACCGTTTGCCAGCGCATTGATGTATTCCGAACTGTGGAACTTCTGAACATGCGGACGGACACCAGCGAGGATTTCTTCGGCCTTACCAATCACGTCGGGGTCGTGGCTGTCCGGGTCTTCGCCGATGTATTGTAGAACCATCGGAATGATCTCGGCCGGAGCGTCAAGGAAATGCACCCCGCACGAGGCGAGCTTTTCCATGTTCTCCGGTTTCAGAACAAGGTCCATGCTGTTCAGGGCAACGTCTTCACCCAGCGCTTCCTTGACCTTGTCGACATTGAGGCCAAGACCTGTGGTTCCCCACATGTAGTTGATCGAATAGGCGTTGTTCGGGTCATACCCAGAAGTGCGTTCCTGAATGACGTCCCACAAATTGCCAGCGTTGGACAGTTTGGCTGAGTCCAACTCCTGAAACGCGCCAGCCTGTATCTGACGCTGAAGGAAAGTGCCCGATGGCACCACCACGTCATAGCCCGAGCCCCCGGCCAGCATCTTGGTTTCCAGTACCTCGTTGCTGTCGAACACGTCGTAGATAAGGGTCAGGCCCGTCTCTTCCTCGAATTTCTTCAGCAGTTCTTCGTCGATGTAGTCGGACCAGTTATAGACGCGCACCTCTTCGGCAAAAGCCGCCGAAGTCCCCAGCGCGACGATTGCCGTCAGCGTCAGCGTTTTGATTGACATATTTCTCTCCCTGCGAATGTACGGGTATTTTCCCTTTTTTTTGGATTTGATCAAGTTTTGCGTTTTTGCTCGATCCATCGTATGGTTTCACGAGGTCAGGCTTCTGGCAAGACAACACCACGGGAAACAGGGTAAACCACTTGGATTTGATCAAAAATAAAGCATCCGGCGCCCATGAGAGTGAAGGAAAGAGACCGGCGCATGAGCAGGTGTACCAAACCCTGAGATCACAGATCATGTACGGGGAACTGGTCCCTGGACAGCCCGTCACGATACAAGGTCTGACTGATTCGCTTGGGGTCGGAATGACTCCGGTGCGCGAAGCAATCCGGCGGTTGATTTCGGACGGCGCGCTTATGTTTCAGGGCAATCGCCGCGTCAGCGTTCCGCTGCTGTCCAACGCCGATGTTGAACAGATGATATTCGCAAGAATATCAATAGAATCAGAGCTTTCTCGCCGCGCAACTGCCACCGTGACACCCCTAGACATCGACCAGCTTGAGCGGCTTGATCAGCGATTGGATCAGACCATCGTAGATGGAGATGTCAGCGGCTACCTGCGTTTGAACCATCAGTTTCACGAAACGCTCTATGCACATGCGGATGCTCCGATTCTCAACGATTTGGCCGAGCGGCTGTGGTTGCGGTTTGGCCCTTCCCTGCGCGTTGTATGCGGGCGATTTGGCACTCATAGCTTGCCTGACCGGCACAAGGACATCATCTCGGCTTTGCGCGCGGGGGATGCCGAAAATGTGGCGAAAGCGACTGCACAGGACATTGAACAAGGGATGGAACTGATGTCCGACGCTTTGACAGGCGATTGATTCAGTTCGATTCGATTGACAGCACAAAATTTGATCATATTGTGACGAGCAACCGCTTTTGCAGGAGATTCTCTGATGTCGACCATCACCAATCACATGCCGACCGCCGAGTTGCAGGCTTTGGATGCGGCGCATCACATACACCCGTTTTCTGCCAACGGATCGTTGGGCAAAGAAGGCGCGCGGGTCATTACACGCGCAAAGGGCGTGTACCTGACGGACAGCGAAGGCGAAGAGATTCTGGACGCCATGGCCGGTCTGTGGTGCGTCAATATCGGCTATGGCCGCGACGAACTGGCCGAGGTCGCCGCGCGCCAGATGCGCGAATTGCCCTATTACAACACGTTCTTCAAAACGACCCACGTTCCGGCCATCGCCCTAGCCGCCAAAATTGCAGAGCTGGCGCCGGGCGATCTAAACCATGTCTTCTTTGCCGCCGGCGGGTCCGAGGCGAACGACACTAACATTCGTCTGGTACGGACCTATTGGGCTGAAAAAGGCCAGCCTGACAAGAACATCATCATTAGCCGCAAGAACGCCTATCACGGGTCCTCCGTAGGCTCAGCATCGCTGGGCGGTATGGCAGGAATGCACGCGCAGGGCGGCATTCCGATCCCGAACATTCACCATATCAACCAGCCGAACTGGTGGGCCGAGGGTGGTGACATGGCGCCCGAGGATTTCGGCCTGGCTCGTGCGCGTGAGCTGGAAGAGGCCATTCTGGAACTGGGCGAAGACCGCGTCGCGGCCTTCATCGCCGAACCCGTGCAGGGCGCAGGTGGCGTGATCGTAGCCCCAGATACCTACTGGCCCGAGGTTCAGCGTATCTGTGATAAATACGACATCCTGCTGATCGCGGATGAGGTGATCTGCGGCTTTGGCCGCACCGGCAACTGGTTCGGTTCCGAAACTGTCGGCATCAAGCCGCATATCATGACCATCGCCAAGGGCCTCAGCTCGGGCTATGCGCCAATCGGCGGGTCTATCGTCAATGATGAGATCGCCGAGGTGATCGGTGGCACCGAATTCAATCACGGCTACACCTATTCCGGCCACCCGGTTGCTGCAGCCGTTGCGCTGGAAAACCTGCGCATCCTTGAAGAAGAGGGGATCGTCGAACACGTCCGCGACGTGGCCGCGCCCTACCTGAAGGAAAAATGGGAGGCACTGGTCGACCATCCGCTGGTCGGTGAGGCCAAGATCGTTGGCATGATGGCCTCGATCGCACTGACGCCGGACAAGGCCAGCCGCGCCAAATTCGCGTCCGAGCCGGGCACGATCGGATATATCTGCCGCGACCGCTGCTTTGCCAACAACCTGATCATGCGGCATGTGGGCGACCGGATGATCATCTCTCCCCCGCTGGTTCTGACGCCTGCAGAGATCGACGAGATGTTCGTGCGGATTTACAAGTCATTGCACGAGGCGCATGCCGAAATCATCGCTCAGGGGTTGATGAAGGCGGCGTCATAAGCCGACGGTTTGGACTGAAAGGACACACGGGGCGGTTGGTTCGACAATCGCCCTTTCTTCAACTCGAAGTAGAATGACGTCTTTACAACTGCTAGATTTCAAACTTAGCTCAGAGGCATTCGATTTAAGAGCTTTTAATTCCAACATCCGAGAAAACGCTGGCCAATCAAAAGAAACCAATTGTTGCACCGTGGGTCAGAGTCGTACTGCTAGTTTATCTTGTGCTTACCGCTCCGCACGTCATCCTATCATTCTTTTCAGTACAGTATTTTCCGTCTCCTGACTGGTTAATCAAAGCTCGCACTTTCGACGTTGCTTTGAGCGTTGCCGTACTATGCTTTATTAGCGTCGTGTGTTTTAGACTGTGGATGAACCAAAACTCTGCATCCGCCAAGTCAAACGTCTTTTCGCAATGGTTTTTATTCTGTTTTGTTCCGGTTTGGTTTGTCCTTTTGGACGGCGCCGGGCCGGCCACATATGGATTCCCGATAGTAGTTTCCACTTTCGCGGGACAGGAAATCGAATTGCCTTACACCTCAGACTGGTATGGCGGTTCTGGGCCAGACGGCCGTTGCCCATACTCTGTTGCGCTGGAAGGCGTGCCGTCACCTTGGCACAGGCTTTGCAATCTGTCTGAGGAGCTCGCCACCACCGTAGAGCCCGGTGATACGATCCTTGTGTCGGGCACAGGGACCAGGATGGGTTTGTTTGCCCATGGTGCAGAACTCCCGACTGACAGATAGAATATCATCTCGGGGCAGGCGCCGTTAAGTCACCGCAGCCGTTCCAGCAGTTTCAAGCTGGCGTACCCATCCGGCAACAACCCCTGCGCCAATTGATACGCCCGAACCGCATTGACCGTGTTCGGCCCGGTGCGCCCGTCGATGCCTTGCGTGTCGAATCCAGCGTCGGTCAGGCGGGTTTGCAGTTCCTTCTTCTCAGTGAAGCTCAGTATCTGGTCTCCCCGCGGCCAATCAGCCTGAAACGGTGTGCGTCCGGCCAGACGGTCGGACAGGTGGCCGATTCCAATTACATAGGCGTCGGCGCCGTTGTATTTTTCAATCACGCTGAAATTGTCGAAGATCATCAGCGCAACACCCTGTCCTCCGGCGGGCAACAGGATCGCCGCTTGGCCATGATCCGAAATCGGAGCGCCACTCATAGACGCCACGCCGCGTGCGGCCCACTCCGACGGCATCAGCGTGTGATCCCGCCTCGCCGTGGAATAGTCGAACCCTTTGGGCAATGTCACTTCAACACCCCAGGGCTGCCCTTTGGTCCATCCATGCCGCGCCAGATAGGCCGCCGCCGAAGCCAGCGCATCAGTCGGGTCGTCCGACCAGATATCGCGCCGACCGTCGCCGTCAAAATCCACCGCGTGGTCGAGGTACGATGTCGGCATGAACTGGGTGTGCCCCATCGCTCCGGCCCAACTGCCCACCATGTTGATTGGACTGACATCGCCTGCCTGAACGATCTGCAACGCCGCGATCAACTGGGTTTCGAAAAATTGCGCCCTGCGCGCATCAAAGGCCAGCGTGGCCAGTGACCGGATGGTGTGATCGTTGCCTCGAAACGTTCCAAAAGACGTCTCAAGCCCCCAAATCGCGGTCACGACTTCTTTTTCAACGCCAAATTGCGCTTCGATCTGGGTCAACGCATCGCGATGACGCTCTAACCCGGCGCGGCCATTTCTGACCCGCGAATCCGAGACCGCAGAGTCCAGATATTCCCAGATTGGTTTGGAAAATTCCGCCTGATTTCGGTCTCGCTTGATGACATCCCTGTCATAAGTCAGGCCGGCCAGAGACCGATCCAGCGTTGAGGTCGATATCCCCTGCTCGACCGCTCTTTCCCGAAAAGCTCCAAGCCACGCCTGAAATCGCGCGTTTCCTTCCGTTGACACCCGGTGCTCCTTAACTGAGGGCCGCAAGACCGGCCGGATGGACACGACCACACCTGCCGATGCCAATTGTATGGTCTGTGACCCGCTCAGCGAGTTGATTGATTCCGCCTGCACAATGGATGCCCATAATGCGGCGGTCATGACGCCACCTATGCACTTACGCATTCCGAATTTTCCTGAGTACTGCTCGACCTCAGGATAACGCAAAACCGGAAATTTCCAAAGCGCTCAGCTTTCGTTCTAGCAATCATTTGCTTCTCGCTCGGCGCGGATTTGGGCTAAAGCCTCGCGTAGTAACGGCACACGGTTTGGCCTAAAGCTTTCATCCGTAACGGACATTTCACGAATCCGATCCAGCCGAAAAAACCGGAAATCCTCTCTCAGATGGCACCACGACAGCATGACACTGGAGCGATCCATGTACACGATGCTTAGCGGATTGACCTTTCTGCGGGTGTCGTCACCCTTGGCGTCCGTGTAGGCGAATTCGATCGTGCGTTCATCCCAAGTAGCTTGCCGCAAGTCAGACACGTCGATTGTCGGCTTTGCCGGACGGTCAAAGCGCGTCGCGGTCAGTACCGCGTGACTCAGGCGATGGGACTGGCGTTGCGGCAAGCGACCCTGCAGTTTGCGCAATGCATTGCCGGCCGCTTCGGCCAGCCCTGGATCGCCAATGGCTTGCACCTCACGCAGGCCCAGAACCAACGCTTCCAGCTCATCGTCGGTGAACCCGAGCGGCGGCAAAGTTGCGTCTTCGATCAGGGTAAAACCAAACCCAGCCTCGCCGTCGATCACCGCCCCAAGCCCACGCAACGAATCGATATCGCGGTGCACGGTGCGGGGCGAAACACCAAGATCCTGCGCCAGTTGTTGGGACGTCTTTGGCGACGGACCAGAACGCAAGGCTTGCATCAGCTGGAACAGGCGGGCGGTACGGGACATAATGCAGCCTACCTTAAACCTAATGCCAATTTCTGTCATTAGACTGATCTAACCGTTTGGCACCCCAATCAAGGAGCCGACGATGCTGACCCTTCTGACCTACCCCTCCGCCTTTGGCCTGTTCAGCGCCAGCCCCTTCTGCGTGAAAACCGCCTATATGCTCCAGCACGCCGGCCAGCGCTGGCAGCGGTCCGACATGCTGGACCCTCGCAAGATGCCGCACCAGAAACTGCCCGTTCTGCGCACCCCGGAACGGCTGGTCCCCGACAGTGATCTGATCCGCGACTGGCTCGAGGCGCAGGGTGCGGATTTCGACAAGGGATTGACCGACATACAAAAGGCGCAGTCCCGTGCGCTGATCCGCATGGCAGAAGAGCATATCTATTTTCAGATCGTACTGGATCGCTGGGGTAACGACGAAGTCTGGCCGGTTCTGCGAAAAACCTTCTTTTCCGTCATTCCGGCATTGATCCGAACGCCCGTGTCGAATTCCATACGCAAGAAAGTCGTCAATGGTCTGGGGTTTCAGGGTGTCAGCCGTTTCTCACCCGCGGAACGCCAAGACCGACTGGAACGGGACCTTGAGGCGATATCCGCCTATCTTTGGCAATCGCCCTACTTGTTGGGCAACCAACCAACCTCGGCGGATATGAGCGTCGGCCCCATGCTGGCCGCCATGCGCGCGACGCCGGCGGATACACCACTGACCCGGCGGATAAAGCAGGATAACCTGCTGAACAGCTACATAGATCGAATGGAACAGGCGATTCCGCTGTCATGACACCCTTTGACGACCCTGCCGTGGAGGCCGCTTTTGAGGCATTTCCCAAGGACACCCGCACGGGTGTTCTTGCCCTGCGTGAATTGGTGCTTTCAACTGCTGAAACGCTGCCCAAGGCGAACCCATTGCAGGAGGCGTTGCGTTGGGGCCAGCCCGCCTATCTGGCCCCCAAGGGATCAACCATTCGATTAGGAGCGCACAAATCGGCATCTTTTGCCCTGTTCGTGCATTGTCAAAGCCGGTTGATGGGCGATTTCACATCAGCTTTTCCGGGCGAGGATCGGATCGACGGGAATCGGGCAATCCTGTTCGATGACCCGGATCAGATCGATGAAACCCGTCATGGCTGGCTGATCGCTCGGGCGCTGACCTATCACCTTTGACGCCGCTTGCGTTCGACCTTGCGCTTGATCTTGTCTTTCTTGCGCTTGGTACTGACTGCCTTGCGCCGCGTGCCCCGCTTGGCAGGCCCGCGTCCGCGCGGCAGAGCCTGATCGTCGATGGACAGTAGCTCCAGTTCCAACCCACCGGTGACGGGCGTGGCTTCGGTCAACCGAACCGTGACCCGCTGACCGATGGCAATGATCAACCCGCTGTCTGACCCCATCAATGTTCCGGCTTCGCGGTCGAAATGGAAGAACTCGCGCCCTAGCGACCGGACTGGCACCAGCCCATCCGCACCGGTTTCATCCATCTTCACGAAGGCACCAAAGCGGGCGATGCCGCTGATGCGACCGCTGAATTCATTCCCTACTCGCTCACTGAGATAGGCGGCGAGGTAACGATCCGTCGTATCCCGTTCGGCCATCATTGAGCGGCGCTCGGTATCCGAGATATGGGTGGCAGTTTCGTCCAGCCGCGCGATTTCATCCTCGGTCAGCCCGTCCTTGCCCCAGCCATGGGCCGAGATCAGCGCGCGATGCACGATCAGGTCGGCGTAGCGGCGGATGGGCGAGGTGAAATGCGCGTAGTTGCGCAGTGCCAGACCGAAATGGCCAAAGTTCTCGGGGTTGTAATAGGCCTGCGCCATCGACCGCAACGTCGTCAGGTTGATCAGTTCCGCATCCTCAGTCCCAGCGGCGGCGTTCAACAGCGCGTTCAGGTGACGTGTCTGCAGTACCTGCCCCTTGGCTAGATTCAGCCCCGCCGCTTGCGCAGTCTCGCGCAGGCTTTCAAGTTTTTCAGGCGCGGGTTCTTCATGCACTCGGAATAGCAGCGGGCGGCGCTTGGCGATCAAAGTCTCGGCCGCGGCGACGTTCGCGAGGATCATGAATTCTTCGATCAGTTTGTGTGCGTCAAGGCGTTCACGGAAGGCCACGCTTTCGACCTCACCCTTGTCGCTGAGGACGATTTTGCGTTCGGGCAAATCCAGTTCCAGCGGCTGACGTTCTGCCCGCGCTTTTTTCAGGGCCGCATAAGCGGCGTAGAGCGGCTTCAAAACAGGCTCTAACAACGGCCCGGTGCGGTCATTTGGGTTGCCGTCGATGGCTTCCTGCACCTCGGCATAGTGTAGCGACGCGGCCGAGCGCATCAGGCCACGTACAAAGCGATGGCCGGTCTTGTTGCCGTTCGCGTCAATCTGCATCCGAACAGCAATACAGGCACGCGGGACGCCTTCGTGCAGCGAGCACAAATCGCCCGACAGACGATCCGGCAGCATCGGCACAACCCGGTCCGGGAAATAGCTGGAGTTGCCCCGCTTGCGGGCCTCACGGTCCAGCGCGGTGCCAGGCTGCACATAGGCGGCCACATCGGCAATCGCGACCCAGATCACATGACCACCCGGGTTCTTGGGGTCGTCATCGGCATGGGCATAGCAGGCATCGTCATGATCCCGTGCGTCTGACGGGTCGATGGTCAGCAGCGGCATGTCCCGCAGGTCTTCGCGCCCTTTCAGACCAACGGGTTTGGCCTTGTCGGCCTCGTCAATAACCTTGTCCGGGAAATCGTCTGGAATGCCATGCTGATGGATGGCAATCAGCGAGACCGCCTTGGGTGCAGACGGATCGCCCAGCCGTTCCACGATGCGGGCACGCGGCAGACCCATGCGGTTCTTCGGTCCGGCCTGTTCTGCTTCAACCAGTTCGCCGTCCTTCGCACCCAGTACCGCACCGTCTGCCACCAGCCACTCCGTCTGGCCGGTCTTGTCGATGGGCACAATCCGCCCACCCTCGGCCCCTTTGCGGAAGATACCCACGATCTTGCGCGGGTTGGTCCCGATCCGGCGGATCAGGCGAGCCTCGTAATTATGGTCTTCTTCATGCACCACCGTCAGGCGGGCCAGAATGCGGTCGCCCTCGCCCAGCGCGGGATCACTGGCGCGGGCGACGATCAGAACGATCGGCTCGACCCCTTCGCCATGCCACTCCAGCGGGCGCGCGAACAGATCGCCATCCGCGTTAGGCGCCTTCACCTGCAGCACACTGACTGGTGGCAAGCGATCCGGGTCACGGTAGCTGCGCTTGCGCTTTTCCAGATGCCCCTCGGCCTCAAGCTCTTTGAGGATACGTTTCAGATCGATCCGATCCGCGCCTTTGATACCAAAGGCTTTGGCGATATCGCGTTTCGAGGTCAGGGTGGGGTTCGCCGAGATCCAGTCGAGGACCTCCTGCTTGGTGGGGATGCGAGTCATAGTTCCGGCCTATCACGGGGATGCGACGGCGTCATGACCAAAAAGCGGCGGGCTGGGTCAGGTTTTCAGATCCGAAACCGTATCCACGTCACGCAATTGATCCAGAAACGCCACGCGACACCCAGGAACCGAGGCCAGTGTATCGGCCAGAGCGTATTCAGTCGACCAGCGAACATCTTGAAACAGGCTTTTCGGCAGCGGCCTGTACCGCTGCGCACCGACCAGCCAATAGCCACCATCCGGTGCGGGGCCAAACACCATTTGCGCGCGCCCCAATTCCTTGAACGCCCGCGCAATGTGCGATGGCGTAATGCCGGGAATGTCAGCTCCGATCAGGCAGACCGGACCTTTCGGCATGCCGCGCAACATCCGCTCCATACGATCGCCCAGATCACCCCGCCCCTGCCCCGCGCGCGGCAGGTCTGCGGGCCAGATGCGGCTGGTCAGACCTTCTTGATCAGGGGCAACGGCAAGCACGATCTGCCAGCGCGGGTCTCGCAGACGACGGATCAACGCACGCGTTTGCCAGCGAAACCACCAGGCCGCGCCGACCATACCGATGTCGCGCCCCAACCGGGTCTTGACCCGGCCCGGGCGTGGCTCTTTCACCATTATGACCAGTGTGCGCTGCATCGATCAGGCGAAATAGTCCCGCAAAATACGCGAGTAGATCGCCTTGAGCTGTTCGATTTGCGCAATCTCGACACATTCGTCCACCTGATGCATCGTTCGACCAACCAGCCCGAACTCCACAACAGGGCAGTGGTTTTTGACAAACCGCGCGTCCGATGTGCCGCCCGTTGTCGACATCTCGGGGCGGATGCCGGTTTCCGCCTCGACGGCTTGCGCGACCAGATCGGACAGAGGACCTGGTGGCGTCAGAAAGCTTTCGCCCGAGATTTTGATGCGGAGGTCGACATCGACGTCATAGGCTTCGGCGACTGCGCGTGCCTCGGACTGAAGCCATTCGCTGAGGCCTGCGCCCGAATGCAGGTCGTTGAACCGGATATTCACCGCGCCACTGCATTGCGCGGGGATTACATTGGTCGCAGTGTTGCCAGTGTCGATGTTCACGACGGCCAGTGTCGAGGCATCAAAGTGGTCGGAGCCCTGATCAAGCTCGTGGCTGGCCAGTTGATGCATCAGCCGCGCCATCGCAGGCAGAGGGTTCTTGGCCCGATGCGGGTAGGCGGAATGCCCCTGAACGCCGGTTACGGTAAACCAAGCGGTCATCGAGCCGCGCCGCCCGATCTTCATCATCTCGCCCATTGTGTTCGGACAGGTCGGCTCGCCTACCAGACAGACGGACATTTGCTCGTTGGCCTGGGTCATATAGTCCAGCAGCGCCGTGGTGCCGTCCACCGCGTCGCCCTCTTCGTCACCAGTGATGGTCAGGATCACGGCCCCGTCCGGGGGGGTTTCACGTACAAAGTCCATCGCCGCTGCCGCGAATGCCGCGACACCCGATTTCATGTCGGTTGTGCCTCGGCCAAACATCACGCCGTCACGGATTTCGGCGCCGAATGGCGGCGTTGTCCACGCGGCCTCATCACCCACCGGGACGACATCGGTATGACCGTTGAACCCAAAGCTGCGCGCGTGCCCCTTTTTGCCCCAGCGGGCAAACAAATTGCTGACGTCACCGCGATTAACACGGGTGCATTCGAACCCCGCCTCGGTCAGAACGCTTTCCAGCAAAACAAGCGCGCCACCTTCGTCGGGTGTGACCGATGGGCAACGGATCAGGTTTGCCGTCAACTCTACCGGATCTGTCATTATCTGCCCCCATTGGTTGGTTCGCGCACAGATTCAACGAATTGTCCGGCTTGCCAACCCCTTCCCGACCGAATTTGCAGGGTTTTTCTCTGCGCGCCTCAAGATGACACCCCAATAAAACATAGATGTTTACCTTGCGGCCACCTTGCCGCCCGGATCAAATCTGCGTTAGAGGGCCGCGAAGCAGGTAAGTCGACGATGAAACGCGCCATTTTCGGATTGATCTGCCTGACTTTCGCCGCTCTCGCACAGCAAAGCCAGGCTCAGACGCTGACGGTCGCCACGGTGACCCGCCCCCCGTTTTCCTATGTCGAGGACGGGGCACAGACCGGTTTTTCAATGGAACTGCTCGAGGCGTTGGCGGAATCGCTGAATTGGGACTATTCGGTAAACCGGGTCGAGGCGTTCGGTGACATGTTGGGTGCGGTTCGGAATGCGTCCGCTGAACTGGCAATTGCCAATATCTCGATCACGGCGGCGCGGGAAACGCAAATGGACTTCAGCCAGCCTATCTTTGAGGCTGGCTTGCAGATCATGGTGCCGTCCGATGCCGTGCGCACACCCTCGTTGTTGCATGCGTTACTGTCGGTCGAACTATTCATCGCCATCGGTCTGGCCTTTGCCATCCTTTTGGGTGGCGGGATGCTGATGTGGGGCTTTGAACGGCGCGCCCAGCCCTATTTTGACCGCAAACTGAACGAGGCCTGGTTCCCATCCTTTTGGTGGGCCCTGAACCTTGTGGTAAATGGCGGGTTTGAAGAACGCATGCCGCGCACGCCGTTTGGTCGGCTGCTGGGTGTCGTTCTGGTCGTATCCTCGCTGTTCATCGTGTCGGTCTTCACGGCCCGTATCACGTCGGTCATGACCGTAGATGCGATCAGTGGCAGCGTGAATTCGGTAAATGACCTGTATGGCAAGCAGGTCGGTACGATCTCGCAATCAACAGCAGCCAATTTCCTGAACCGGCGCGAGATTGAGTTTTCCGGCTATGAAAACCTGGACGACATGCTGACGGCGTTCCGGGAGAAAGAACTGGACGCCGTCGTTTTTGACGCCCCGATCCTGTCCTATTTCGCGTCGCATGAAGGACGCCGGATCGCGTCCATGACCGGTGGGGTTTTCCTGCGTGAAAACTACGGGATCGCATTCCCCACGGGCTCACCTCTGGTCGAGGACGTCAATCAGGCCCTGCTCGCGCTGCGCGAAGACGGAACCTATGACGACATTTACCGCAAGTGGTTCGGAGTACGGAACTAAGCCGGTTCCTCATCCCCGAAAAACGGGGTCATCTGGGCGACGATAACGGCGTTCTCATCCAGTGCCCGCTGCATCAGGGCGCGCTCATCGGGATCAATGTCGTGCCCCTGCGCTTCGCGCTCGGCCAATGTGCCATAACCCGTGACATCCAGTGGTGCGGTATCAGCCTGTTTCAGGATGGCGACGGTTTCGCGCACGGCCTCGGCCTCGTCCACTCCGCTGGCAAAGCACATCAACGCTGCCCCGGTCGCACCTTCGGGCAGACCATCGCCCTCTTTGCGGCCGATCTGAACGAGCAATGTGTAGACTTGCTGACGGGACGGTTTCTTTTGCTTTTCCATGCAGGGGGCCATAGCTGCGCGTCTGTCTGCGGTCAAGCAGCCGGGAATTGCAGGACGGCTTCGGCACGTCCATAGTGCCCGGGAAAACTTGTTTCAAACCGCAAAGGAATTTTCATGGCGTATCCCGATTTCATCACGGACTTCCCGGCCCTCGACGTGCCATTCCCAACGGACGTGGTTCAAACCGCGGTCATCCGGTCGGATTCGGGATTGGTGGCATTCTTCACCTTCCTCAAGGATTTCGAACTGCCCCCGCATTCGCACAAGGCGCAATGGGGCACGGTGATCGAAGGTGAGGTTGAACTGACCATCGGCGATGAGACCAAGATTTATCGCCCCGGCGACAGCTACACGATCCCGTCCGGTGTCGAACATGGGGGAACGATCAAGGCCGGGACCCGGGTGATCGACGTCTTTGAAGAACCCGACCGCTATCCGATCAAAGCGTAAGCCAGATACAAAAAGGCTGTAGCGAATTCTGCTACAGCCCCGTTTCTCAGCTGCGATTGACTTAGTCGCGCAGCAATTCGTTGATCCCGGTTTTCGAGCGGGTCTTTTCATCAACGCGCTTCACGATCACGGCGCAATACAGGCTGACATTGTTCTTGGACGGCATCGAGCCCGCAACAACCACCGAATAGGGCGGTACTTCGCCATACATGACTTCACCGGTTTCACGGTCGACGATTTTGGTGGACTTGCCAATGAACACGCCCATGCCCAGAACCGAACCTTCGCGGACAATGCAGCCTTCAACCACTTCTGAGCGTGCGCCGATAAAGCAATTGTCCTCAATGATGGTCGGGCCGGCCTGCATCGGTTCCAGCACGCCGCCGATACCAACACCACCCGACAGGTGCACGTTTTTGCCAATCTGCGCGCAAGAGCCAACGGTGGCCCATGTGTCAACCATGGTGCCTTCGTCGACATAAGCGCCGAGGTTCACGAAGGACGGCATCAGTACCACGCCTGGTGCGACGTAGGCCGATTTACGGACCACACAATTCGGAACGGCGCGGAAACCGGCGGCGCGCCACTGGCTTTCACCCCAACCGGCGAACTTGCTGTCCACCTTGTCCCACCAGCCGCCCTCCTGAGGACCGCCGTTCTGGATTTCCATATCCTTGATGCGGAAGCCCAGCAGAACCGCCTTCTTGGCCCACTGGTTCACGTGCCAATCACCGCTCTCCAGCTTTTCGGCAACGCGCAGCGAACCGCTGTCCAGCGCGTTCAGCGTGTCTTCGATCGCTTCGCGCTGTTCGCCGGTGGTGGCGGGCGTGATGGTATCGCGCGCCTCCCAGGCGGCTTCGATAGCGGTTTCCAGTTGCGCGTTGGACATCGGAGGGCTCCCTGCAGAATCTGTTCACGTTTGTTTGGCCTATACGCAACTGCATCTCGTGGTGCAATGCGACGCAGAAGGTACGATTTGCGGCTAGGTTGACCTGTGATCAGCTTGCGCGTCGGATATGGCGCGTCAGAATGGCTGTTGCCGTGGCCGCGTCCTTGCGCTTGAGCGCCTGCACGATCGCTGCATGGTCACTATCAGCGCGGTGCACCCATTTGGGACGCCAATGGGCAAACAGGTGGCGCGCACCGGCTATGTGCAAATCGTCGATGGCGTGCAAAAGCCGTGGCAGCCCGCATGGGGTCAGGATCGAGCGGTGAAAGGCACGATTGCGGGCTTCCCATTCCGGCATCGTCTGTGCTGCGTCGCAAGTAATCCGTGCGTCATCCGCCTCTTTGAGCGCGCCGGGAGTCATGTTCTGCACCGAATGTTGCAATGCCAGCGATTCCAATGCGACGCGCATTTCGACGACTTCCCGAACCTCTGCCGGGTCCAGCGCGGTGACTCGCATCCCGCGGCGCGGTTCACTTTGGGCCAAACCGTGTGCTTCGAGACGCAGCAAAGCCTCGCGTACCGGAACATGGCTGGTTTCAAACGCCTTGGCGATGTGGTCCTGCCGCAACTTTTCACCGGCAAGCAATTCGCCGGTGATAATCTTCTGGCTGAGATTTTGGTAAATTGTGTCGGCGATGGTTGCAGTCATAGATTATCGATAAAATCCTTAACCTGCTTCCACAAGCCGATAATTCACTCAAGAAACGGATCGGGCGAGATATTTCCGCCGCAGACCAGAACCGCGACGCGTTCACCCGGTTCCGGCTGGTATGCGCCAGATGCCAGGGCCGCCAATGCGGTAGCGCCCGCGGGTTCCACAAGAATGCGATGAGTCTGCCACAGAGATTGCTGCGCCTGTGCAATGGCATCATCAGAAACCAGAACCGAGGTCATGCCCTGCGCCATATCGAAACAGATCGACCCGATCCGCCGCGCGCCCAGCGCATTGGCCGCAATGCCAGAGACCGAGACGTCCACCGGCTCGCCCGCCTGCAACGCTGCATTAAGGGCGCAAGAGGTTTCTGGCTCGACCGCCACGACCTTGCGGGAACCGTCAAACCAGGCCAGCGCGCCGGCGATCAGGCCACCGCCGCCGACGGCGACAAGAACAGTATCGGCCTCCAAGCCCTGCCTTTCCCATTCGGCGAAGCATGTCCCCTGCCCGGCGACCGTTGCAGGCGCGTCGTAGGCATGGATTTGCATGGCACCACTTACCGCTTCATGCGCCTGCGCTGCGTTCAGGGCGTTGGCGTATTCGCCCTGCACCACCGTCAGATCTGCTCCCGTCTGTTCGATCAGGGCAATCTTGGACGGCCCTGCAAGATCCGGCACAAAGACCTTGGCCGGGTGGCCCAGCGTTTGCGCGGCATACGCCGCTGCCGCACCATGATTGCCGCCCGAGGCCGCCACAACACCGGCCTTGGGAACATCCAGGCTGAGCAAGGTATTGAACGCCCCACGCGCCTTAAAACTGCCGGTGTGCTGCATGTGCTCAAGCTTCATCTCGATCGGGTATTCCAAACCGGGCAAACGACTTTGAATCACAGGAGTTACCTGCGCATACCCATTGATCCGTTCGGCGGCTGCGGAAATTTCGCGCTTCCAACTCATTCTTGTTCTTCCGTGACTGGCACTCTGCCCGCGAACCCTATAGCTGTTTTAAGAACACGCAAGCAGGGATGCATCACACATGAGAGAAGACCGCCTCAGCCCTTTCCGCGACGCACAGACCGACCGCTCGACCGCGAGCGAGGTGCCGGACACGCCACAGACGCGTTCTTCGGCTTATCGCCTGGCCTTTGCGGATGATGACTTCCTGTGCAGGGATGAGCTGCGCCCCGTGCGCCTGCAGTTGGAATTGCTGAAGCCCGAGATGATCATGTCCGAGCGTGAGATCACCTCGACCATTGTCATGTTCGGTGGCGCGCGCATTCCAGAGCCTTCAAAGAAACACACCGCGCGGACGGACACGCTGGCCGGCTTGTCGAAGTACTATGACGAGGCCCGGGAATTCGCCCGTCTGATGACCGAGAAGTCCAATGAAACCGGCTGCCGGGAAAACGTCATCGTAACTGGCGGAGGCCCGGGCGTGATGGAGGCCGGAAACCGTGGCGCGCAGGATGCTGGCGGTTGTTCCATCGGCCTGAACATCGTGTTGCCGCATGAACAGGCTCCGAACCTTTATGTGACGCCCGATCTCAGCTTCAACTTCCACTATTTCGCGATCCGCAAGATGCATTTCCTGATGCGCGCCCGCGCGATCACCATCTTCCCCGGTGGTTTTGGAACCATGGACGAGCTGTTCGAGTCCCTGACCCTGATCCAGACCGGCCGCATGGAACGCGTGCCCTTCCTGCTGTTCGGGCGGGAGTTCTGGGAAAAGGTCATCAACTGGGAGGCCCTGGCCGACGCGGGCACGATCTCGGACGAGGATCTGGATCTGTTCCGGTTTGTCGACACCGCGCAAGAGGCGGTCGAGATCATCGAGAACTGGGAACCGGCCCCACCCCGCGACCAAATTCCGGGACGTTGAGGCATGACACCCCCCAAGACCGGAGAGATGCTGCACTTGCGCGGCAATGCCCTGAACGCGGGGGAGCCGGTTGCGCTGCCGCTCACCCAAAGCAGCATGTACCACCTGCCCGGTGCCACGGATGGCCTGCCCACCTATGGCCGCGTCGACAACCCAACCTGGCAGCATCTGGAGCATGTTCTGGCCCATCTGGAAGGCGCACCCTGCCTGACTTTTCCGTCAGGTATGGGCGCGATCTCGGCCGCGTTGTTTGCGACGGTCAAATCCGGGGCGCGCATTCTGATCCCGTCCGATGGCTATTATGTGACCCGCCTGCTGGCCGAAAGGTTTCTGTCCAATCTGGGTGTCTCGGTCACAGAGCGCCCAACGACCGCTTTCGATGATGGCGGATTCGACGAATTCGACGTGGTTTTTGTCGAAAGCCCGTCGAACCCCGGTCTGGACATGATCGACCTGCGTTCGGTCGCGGCCTCTGTTCGGGCTGCAGGCGGCATCACGATTGCCGATAACACTACGCTGACCCCGCTGGGGCAACGCCCGCTGGATCTGGGGATCGACGTTGTGGTGGCGTCGGACACCAAGGCCATGGGCGGGCATTCCGACCTGCTGATGGGCCATGTCGCCAGCCGCAACGCACAGATCATGGAGCGGGTCGAGGAGTGGCGACGCGTCTCGGGTGCGATCCCCGGCCCGCATGAGGCATGGCTGTTGCATCGCGGGTTGGAAACGCTGGATGTGCGGTTCGACCGTATGTGTTCCTCGGCGCAGTTGTTGGCCGAACGGTTGGCAGGTCATTGGGCCGTGAAGCAGATTCGCTATCCCGGCCTGCCGGGCGACACCTCATATGCTCTGGCCAAGGCCCAGACCGAACGATTCGGGTTCCTTCTGTCGATCACGTTGGAGTCGGAGACGAAAGCGGAAGAGTTCATCAACGCCTGCTCGATGCTGCGGCCCGCGACCTCGTTCGGGGGCGTCCACAGTTCCGCGGAACGCCGTGCGCGCTGGGGCGACGATGTCGACCCCGCTTTTATCCGCCTGTCTGTCGGATGTGAACCGGTGGAAGAGCTCTGGCAGGCGATCGAGACCAGTCTGAGCGCGCTTTAGTTACTTTTTAGGCTCGCGCAGTTCCTTGAACACGTAGATCGGCAGCACAACACTGGCGATCAGCGCGCCCAGCCAGACCAGAAGCGTCGCGGCCAGCAGGTTGGAGATTCCGCCCACGGTCAGCCCATTTGTGACCAGATCGGTGACCAACAGCCCGACGAAGGTCACGATCAGCGCAATCCCCCCTTTGATCGCGGGTGCTCTTTTCTCGCCCAGCTTCAGGATCAGCGGCTCGGCAATCCACTGCACCAGAGTAAAGACGATCACCACCACGATGAACGAGATCGGCCGGATCGCGAATTCCGGCAACAAAATCGCTGCAAGCAACAACCCGATGGCATTGCCGACCAGCAGGGCCAGAATGGACTTGAATCTGCGCGTCATGGAGGTCTCCGTCAAAAAACAGTTCGAAACATGCAGATGTTAACAGACTCGCGGGAATTTGCGAGCGGATTCAAAAGCCGCTTTCTTTTGGACCATTGAAATCGCATGATAAAACACATTCATCAAGATCAGACCCACCCCCATCGACGAGAGGTGAGATGAGCGACGATCCCTATACCGTCCTTGGCGTCGCCAAAGACGCCAGTGCCGCCGAAATCAAAAAGGCCTATCGGCGCATCGCCAAGGAATGCCACCCGGATTTGAAGCCCGGGGACGCCGAGGCCGAGGCCAAGTTCAAGGCGGCGGCGTCCGCCTATGACCTGTTGAAAGACCCGGACACCCGCGCGCGTTATGACAATGGCGAGATTGATGCCTCGGGCCAGGAACGGCCGCAGCAGCAATACTATCGCGAGTATGCCGAAGCCGCCGGAAATCCCTATCGCGGGCGGGCGGCGGACCCGGACGATATGTCCGACATCTTTGCTGAGTTCATGCGGGGGCGGGGCGGATACCAGCAGCGCACGCATGAATTCCACGCGCCCGGCCACAATCGCAGCTACAGCCTGCAAATCAGTTTCCTGGATGCAGTTTTCGGGGCCAGCCAAAAGCTGACGCTGCCCGATGGTGACCGGATCGAGGTGAAAATCCCCGCCGGTATCACGGATGGGCAAACCATCCGCCTGCGCGGCAAAGGCGATCCGGGGTTTGGTGAAGGTCCTCCGGGCGATGCTTTGGTCACTGTATCGGTGGCAAGGCACCCGGTCTTTGACCGGCAGGGCGACGACATCCATATCACGCTGCCGATCACGATTGACGAGGCCATCCTCGGCGGCAAGGTTCCCGCCCCAACAATCGACGGCGGCGTTAACGTCAGTGTCCCGGCTGGCACCAGCAGCGGCAAGACACTGCGCCTGCGCGGCAAAGGGGTGAAAAAACGCGGCTCGTCGGATCGGGGCGATCAGCTGATCGAACTAACCGTGTCCATGCCCGACAAGATCGATGATGAGCTGAAGCAATTCATGGAGACATGGCGTGAAAGCCACAGCTATGATCCGCGCAAAGGAATGCCGTCATGAGCCTGACCGAAGAACAGCTGATCGCAACCGTCACCCGCCTGACGTCGTCCCGTTTGACTGAATATCTGGCGGCTGAAATCGTAATCCCTGAGCAGACCGAGCAGGGGTTGGTGTATCACACCCTCGACGTAGCGCGACTGGAACTGGCCTGCGAGTTGCACGACCAGTACGAGATGGAACCGGATGCGCTGTCGATGATGCTGTCTCTGATCGACCAGATGCACGGCCTGCGCGCTGAACTGCGCGAGGTTCTGAATGCCGTCGAAACGCAACCCGAACCCATTCGCAAGCAATTGATCGAGGTCATCGGCACAGCGCGATTCAGTCGCAGCTAACGGTCTTTTGGACGCCGGGGATTTACCGTAAAAGGCTCCCTTGATCCAACGCCCGGTACGCTCATGACCCAGTCCAGATCCGAATTGCTGATGCCTGCGGGCAATCTGCGCAAATTGAAACTCGCCATCCTCTACGGGGCGGACGCCGTGTATTTGGGTACACCGGACATGTCGCTGCGCACGAAATCCGAATTCTCGCTGGAAGAGGTGATCGAAGGGGTCGAGTTCTGCCACCGACATGGTCGGCGCGCCTATCTGACGCTGAACCTGTTCTCGCACAACAAGGACATCCCGAAGCTGGACGAATACATCGACACGGTGCGCAAGGTGAAACCCGACGGGCTGATCATCGCCGACCCCGGTGTGTTCCAATATGTCCGCGAACGCGCGCCCGAACTGCCGCTGCATATCTCGACCCAGGCCAATATCTGCTCCTGGCTCTCGGTGAAATTCTGGCAGGATCAGGGGGCCGAGTTGGTGGTTCTGGCCCGCGAGGTTTCCTACGCCGAACTGGTCGAAATCCGCGAGAAATGCCCCGATATCAAACTTGAGGCCTTTGTTCACGGTGCCATGTGCATGACTTATTCGGGCCGCTGCCTGCTGTCGAACTTCATGGCCGAGCGTGGTGCCAATCAGGGCAACTGCGCCAATTCCTGCCGCTGGAACTATGGCCTGAAGCTGCGCCTCAAGGATGGCACGCATCAGGAGTTGCGCATCACCGAGGAAAACGCCGACCTGTTCGAATTTCTACTCGAGGAAGGTTGCCGCCCGGGGGATCTGATGCCCATCGAAGAGGATGATCGCGGCTCGTACATCCTGAACTCGCGCGATCTGTGTATTATGCCGAAACTGGATGAGTACCTGAAGATCGGCGTCGACAGCCTCAAGGTCGAAGGGCGAGGCAAATCGGAATATTACGCTGCCGTCGTCGCCCGCGCCTATCGGATGGCCATCGACGATTACCACGCGGACCCCGAGAACTGGGACCCGAAGCCCTATATGCGCGAACTCGAAACCGTCGGGAACCGTGGCTACACGCTGGCCTTCCATGAGGGTCGCCTAACAAACTATGCGCATGACTATGAACACACGGCCTCAATCGCCCAGTGGGAATATGCCGGTATTGTCACCGAAGTGACCGAGGATGCGTTTCTGGTCGAGGTGAAGAACAAGCTGGAACCAGGCGATGTGCTGGATTTCGTCTCACCCATCTCGCGCGACACAGTTCTGCTGCGGGTCTATGATTTCGAACGCGCCGATGACGGAGCGCGGCTGGACGTGGTTCATGGCAGCACCAAAACTGTCATCCGCATGCCCTTCACCCTGTTCGATCACGAAGATATCGACGACTTGCGTGCCCGGTTCCCTGTCTATTCCGTGCTGCGCAAGGAACGCGCACTGACCGATGAACACTGGAGCCGCATCCGCTTTGACAAGCTGGTGCAAGGGCTGGAAACCTCGGGCCGTGACAACCCCAACGCCTATGCCCGCCGCCGCGACGAGTTGGTGGGAAAGATCGGTGAGGATGGCAACGAACGCCGGTTCAAGACCAACCGCATCGGCACCGAGGGTTGCTGCGGCAAAGGGTGCAACGGCTGCCTGATCTTCTGGCAGGACGAAAAATACGCGTTGGCACGGGAAGTGCTGTCGAAACGCAAACAAGGCGAACAACTCAGCCGCAGCGAAGCCACGGCGCTGAAGTTGCCGGGTGACGCTGTCTGACTGCGCTCAGTTGCCGACGACGTATTCTTCGGGAACGAAGAACGTGTAATCCCGGTCCGCGACCGCTTCGTGGCATTCGTGGCAGTAGGCGACGGCACCTGCACGTGCGCCCATCGTGTCGCCGAATAATGATCCATCCGGCATCACCATGATATAGCGCCAGTCTGCCGTTTCCGGGCTCGTGCCTTCGGGCAGCTTTTCCATCACGAACAGAGCCCCTGGGTGGACGTTGCCCTCATCGGTGACGGTTACACTGTCCTTAGCCAGCACCGACCCCATCGGCAGCTTTTCCCCCTCAGCCAAGGTGCCATAGTTGTGGGCCATGCGATTGGCGTAGCTGTTCACATAGCGCTGACCATGGGTGGCCGAGATATAGGGCGCATCATTAAACAAAGGCCACGCCTGGTAGTTCATCAACAAATCCAACTGTGCGGCTGCATATCCGCGTTCCATCCGGCGTTGCAGGGACTCATATATGCGCAACGCTTCTTCTTTGGTCAGATCCGCAGGATTTTCAATGGCAAGATGTGCGTCCTCGTCCGTGGATTGAGCATCGGCAACCGCCGCAGCAAGGCCCGCTGAAAGCAAAGCCAAAAGAAAGTTTGAAAACAGATTTCTTAATCGCAAAATCATTTACTTGGCCCACCCGGTTCGTAAGGTTCGCCTGAACGCCGCATGTTACGTCTTGAAAAAGATAGCGGCCCTGAACAAACGCGCCACAACCGGATTGCAACTCTCACTGCTTTGTGCGCGAAAGTGAGCCATCCCCATCCGGCTCTGGCCCTGCAAATATATCAAATTGTGCATACAAAAAACAGCGGCCCAAACATTAATTTCTTAATGGGCGTTGCACACAGGTTGTACAGTTCAGCTTTGCAATCCCGCCTCGGCTGCGATCTGTTTACGCGACTTTCGGGCGCGCTCGGTGGCCGATTTCAACTGACCACAAGCTGCCATGATGTCCTCGCCGCGCGTTTTGCGGATGGGTGAGGCATAGCCGGCCTGATAGATGATGTTCGCAAACGCCCGGATGCGATTGTTGGAACTGCGCTTGTAGGGTGCGCCGGGCCATTCGTTGAACGGAATCAGGTTGATCTTGGCCGGAATGTTGCGGCGCTTGATGTGATCGATCAAACGGCGCGCGTCCTCATCGCTGTCGTTCACCCCATCCAGCATCACGTATTCAAAGGTGATCCGCTCGGAATTCGACGCTTTGGGATAGCTCGCCAGCGCTTGCAGCAGCTCTTCGATGTTCCAGCGCTTGTTGATCGGCACCAGCACATCGCGGGTTTCATCTGTCGTGGCGTGGAAGGAAATCGCCAACAAGCAGCCGATTTCCTCAGCCGTCCGCGCGATTTCTGGCACGACACCCGAGGTCGACAGGGTAATCCGACGGCGTGACAGAGAAATCCCCTCGGGGTCCATCGCGATCTTCATCGCGTCGCGGACGTTTTCAAAGTTATAGAGCGGCTCGCCCATGCCCATCAGAACGATATTCGACAACAGGCGCGTTTCGTCCTTGGGCGCGCCGGGCGTCGGCCATTCCTCAAGATCGTCGCGGGCCATCATCACCTGACCGACAATCTCTGCCGCCGTCAGGTTGCGCACCAGTTTCTGCGTGCCCGTATGGCAGAATGAACAAGTCAGCGTACATCCCACCTGAGACGAGATGCACAGCGTGCCCCGATCTTCCTCGGGGATGTAAACCACTTCAACCTCGTGCCCGCCCGCGATTCGGCACAGATACTTACGGGTACCGTCCTCGGACACCTGACGCGTCACGACCTCGGGGATTTCGATCACAAAACTCTCGGCCAGCTGCGCGCGATAAGCTTTGGCAAGGTTAGTCATCTCGGCAAAGTCGCGCACGCCCCACTGGTAAATCCACTGCCAGATCTGACCTGTGCGCATCTTGGCCTGCTTTTCCGGCGTGCCGTGTTCGATCAGAACCGCGCGCAACTGATCGCGGGTCAGGCCGACAAGGTTTACCTTCCCCTCCGGCAATTTGCGGGGGATGGTCATGACGTCTTGAGTGATCGGCGCTTTGGGCGACATGTGGCTATCTCAACGGATTCTGGCTTGGGATGCGCCTCTATATAGGATCGCGCGCAAAGATCAAAAGAAATCGTGACGCTTAATTTGCCATGCGCAGCAATTCGTCCACACGCTCTCGGCCCAGATCCACCCTGCAGGAGGTGATACCAATACCTGTTCCCGATCCACCTCCGAACCAGGCACCCACCGCCTCGCATTGCGCATCGCGGTAAGCCTCCCAAGAGTTCTGCGATGTCTCAAGCGCGGGCTGGGCCACAACGCGGCCTGTCACCTCGTCCAGCTCCTGCGCCGCGGCCAAGGCAAAAGAGTAACTTTCGGCCAGCGCTTGATTCACACGCTCTTCCATTTTGGACACGCAAGCGCCGATCTCAACCTGCGAGCCTGCATCTGTGCATTCCAAGGTGGGATCGGCAAATACGGCAAACGGAGCAAAACAAAGAAGGGCGGCGAAACGCATGGCGGACCTCGTCAATCAGAAATGTCTGTGTTGGCGCAAGGCTAACACAGGATCGCGAAGGGCCCGCGAATTTCTGTCCGGATCAGTTGGTACAGCGCTTTTCGGCGTCTTCAATCGCGGCCGTAAAGCCCAGCAGAGAGAACGTGTCTTTGGTCTGCGTGCCACGCTCGGACCGGGCGGTCAGAACAGCCTCGGTGCCGCGCTTCATGGCTGCGACGACCTTCAGGTCTTCGCCTTCCGTCGCTGGCCATGCCCATTCGCCTTCGGTAATCAGCGCGAATTCGGACCCGTCGATCTCAAGATTCACGGTCGATCCTGCCGCAAAGGGGTAGCCGCCGGTAAAGGTGACCTGACCTTTGACCTCGGCATTCGGGCGGTAGAAGACGAACAACAGAATATCGCTGCGGCGCACGGATACCACACGGCCACCGCGGGTGTTTACGGTTTCCTTTGGGGCGGACACGCTCCAGCATTCGGTGGGATCGTCTTCGACGAAAACGCTCCAATCCGTCTTGGCTGCCACGCGATTGGTGCTGGTCGCCTGCTGAGCGGTTGCGGTTGTGGCCATCCCCGCCACGCACAGGCCCGCGATCATGCGGACGAGTTTTGATCCCATCTGTCCAGCCTCCTAGCTCGACCTAATACCTCATACCCACCGGATATGCGTACGAACTCTGCCGGTTCGTCTGTAAGTTGCGTATTCCGATGATTGTCGACATACACACACTAACGCAGGTTTCGCCACAGGCGAAAGGGCGATTGGCAGATTTTTGCGCATAAAACCGGAGGTCCAGATGACACAGCCCATACCAATGACTGAATTGTGGCGCGGGCCCTTGCTGGAAAGCCTGCATAGGGGGCATGCGGTGATCTGTGATGACACCGGACAGATCGTGCAAAGCTGGGGCGATCCGCAAGCTGTAATCTACCCCCGGTCCTCGGCCAAGATGATACAGGCATTGCCCCTGATCACCTCGGGCGCGGCCGCGAAATACGGACTGAACTCCGAGCAACTGGCGCTGGCCTGCGCCTCGCATAGCGGTGCCCATATCCATACGGACCGCGTGTCGGCATGGCTGGACCACCTTGGCTTGAACGAGCACGATTTGCGCTGCGGTCCGCAGGAGCCGCAGGACATGGCCGCGCGCGACGGGCTGATCCTTTCCGATGATACGCCCTGCCAGATCCACAACAATTGTTCAGGCAAGCATTGCGGGTTTCTCACCGTCGCCCAGCATATGGGAGCCGGACCGGAGTATCTGGAAATCGACCACCCCGTTCAGCAGGCCTGCCTGTCCGCGCTTGAAGAAACCACCGGCGAAACCAGCCCGGCTTATGGGATTGACGGCTGTTCGGCACCGAACTTTGCCACTTCGCTGGTGGGTCTCGCGCGTTCGATGGCGTGGTTTGCGTCAGCTGCCGACCGGTCTGACCGGGCCAGCGACGCGGCTCAGCAGTTGACCGCTGCCATGATCAAACACCCTGAACTTGTTGCCGGTGAAAGCCGCGCCTGCACCGAGTTGATGCGCGCCATGAACGGTCGCGCCGCGATCAAGACCGGGGCCGAGGCGGTGTTCGTCGCCATCATTCCTGAGAAGAAACTGGGGGTCGCGCTAAAAATCACCGACGGCACAACCCGCGCCAGCGAATGCGCAATAGCCGCCATTCTGGTCAGCCTCGGTGTGCTGGAGGCCGATCACCCGGCCACCCGCAAATTCATGAACGCCATACAGTACAGCCGTCGCGGGCTGGAATGCGGCGTGATCCGACCTGCGCCGGGGTTCCCCGGCTAAGGTCATCACATCTCGATCTCGTGCACCTCGGCGACTTCGACCGAACCTGAGCCGTTGACAACCATCGGGCAGCCTTTGGCCATTTGGGTTGCGGCATCAATACTGTCCGCCTTGATGACGGTAAAGCCTGACGCCGGGTTGGCGCCGCCATTGTCAACAACACCGCCGGAGCTGACGGTATAGGACTGACCAACCGGGTTGCCAGGGATGTCCAGCGCTTCGCCCATGTTCTGAAACCAAGCACCCCAAGCGGCCATGGTTGATTCGACTTCGGCGGGGTCAGTCGGTGTACTTCCGCCGTGATAAACAAATAAATACTGTGGCATTGTATTTCCTCCCTGATGAATTCCTAAACCAGCTGCGCCTCAAGCTTGCGCAGCGACGAGGTCCAGCCGGAATTGTGGTTCGCGGCGGCCTCGGCATCGGCCAGTTCACGATGGTCCAGAACCAGCCGCGCGCCGTTTTCTGTTGCTATGACCGCGAAGGTCACATGGCTTTCCGCCCCGCGTTGATCCTGATCATCATGCCAGGCCCAGGTGAAACCGACGGAATTGGGTGGATCAACATGGGTCACATGCCCCGACACCTTGAATGTCTGACCCTCGGCGTTCTTCATCACCGAATACCATGGCCCCGTGCGCGAGAAATCCAGATTATGCTCGGGCACATGCACTCCCTCTGGCCCCCACCACTGCAGCAGCTTGGCGCCATCGCTGATCCATGCAAACAGGTTTTCGGGGCTGGTAGGGAACTCACGTTCCAATTTCAGGTCGGCCATGAATTTTCCCTTTCAATGAGGTCGCCCAGACGATCAAGGCTGCTTTCCCAGAACTGACGTTTTGAAATGGTCCATTCGGCAATCGCCCGCAGCCCATCGGGTTGGATAGAATACATCCGCTGGGTGCCCTGGACGCGCTGTTGCACCAGCCCGGCCTCGCGCAGCACTTTCAGATGGCGCGAGATTGCGGCACCTGACATGCCGCGCCCTTGGATCAAATCACCGGCGGGCAGTTCGCCGTCTTGCATCAGCTGCTCGACAATCGAGAACCGAGTGGAATCGGACAAAGCAGAAAAAGCATTTAACAGTGTGTTCATTATCATTATTTAACACAAGAGTTAAATAATGGAAAGCCCTTAGTCGGCCACAAACTCCGATCGACTGTAGCCTTGCACATACAGCAATGCTGTCAGATCCCCGTGATTGACCCGAACCTCGCATTGCTCGGCAACCGTGGGCTTGGCGTGGAGCGCGACGCCTGTTCCCGCTCGGTGCAGCATCCCCAGATCATTCGCCCCATCTCCGACAGCCAGAACATCTGCCTCAGCCAGACCCAAACGCGCCGTGATTTGTTCCAACGCATCTACCTTTGCCTGCCGCCCCAGAATGGGCCGCAGTACATCACCCGTCAGCTTCCCGTCTTCGGCCAGCAAAGTGTTGGCGCGGTTTTCGTCAAAGCCCAGCGACTCGGCCACCTTCGCCGTGAAAGCTGTAAATCCGCCAGATACCAATGCGGCATAGCTTCCGTTCTGGCGCATCGTGGCGACCAGTTCCTTGCCGCCCGGCATCAGCGTGATGCGTTCGTCCAGAACCTTGCCAATCACCGCCTCATCCAAACCTTCCAGCAATCCGACCCGTTCAGTCAGTGCGCCTTCGAAATCCAACTCGCCATTCATCGCGCGCGCGGTGATGTCTTTGACGCGGTCGCCGACGCCGGCCTCATCCGCCAGTTCGTCAATGCACTCCTGCTGGATCATGGTGCTGTCCATATCGGCCAGCAGCATCTTTTTGCGACGCCCCTCGGCTTGTTGGACAACCAGATCCACGCCCATCTGCTGCAGGTCCGCCCAGACATCCCAGTGGTTGCCCGGCATCTCGGCCAGTGCGAACTCTGCTGCCTCATCCGGGCTGAGCCAAACGATCTCACCCCCACCCCATGCGTTTCGCAAGGACTCGACCAACGAGAGTTCCAGGGTCGGCGCGTTGGGGTTGGTCAACAGGGTGGCAACGTACATGTTCGATCTCCGGCAAGCTCACCTGCGCATATCGCAGGTGCAGCATTTTCGCCAGAGACAGTTTCGAACTAGCCCAAGATACCCGGCAGACGCAGCCCATGTTCACGGGCACAATCCTTGGCGATGTCATACCCGGCGTCCGCATGGCGCCACACACCCGAGGCCGGGTCGTTCCACAGAACCCGCTCCAACCGCCGCGCAGCATCCTCGGTGCCATCAGCGCAGATCACAACGCCCGCGTGCTGGCTAAAGCCCATTCCGACACCACCGCCGTGGTGCAGGGAGACCCAGGTTGCACCACTCGCCGTATTGATCAGCGCGTTCAGCAGCGGCCAATCCGAGACCGCGTCCGAGCCGTCCAGCATCGCCTCGGTCTCGCGGTTTGGACTTGCCACCGACCCCGAATCCAGGTGATCCCGACCGATCACAACCGGCGCTTTCAACTCGCCATTGGCGACCATTTCGTTGAAGGCCAGCCCAGCGCGGTGCCGGTCACCCAGACCAATCCAGCAAATCCGTGCGGGCAGACCCTGAAACGCGATCCGTTCTTGCGCCATGTCGAGCCAGCGATGAAGATGGTCGTTCTCGGGAAACAACTCCTTCATCTTTGCGTCGGTCTTGTAGATGTCCTCGGGATCGCCGGACAGGGCACACCAGCGGAACGGGCCGATCCCTTTGCAGAACAGCGGACGGATATAGGCGGGCACGAAACCCGGGAAGGCAAATGCATTCTCAAGACCCTCATCCTGCGCCACCTGCCGGATGTTGTTTCCGTAATCTAGTGTCGGCACACCGGCGTTCCAGAAATCGACCATCGCGGACACGTGCTGTTTCATCGAGGCACGAGCAGCCTTTTCCACCGCTTTAGGGTCTGTTTCACGCTTCTCGCGCCACTCTCCCATGGTCCAGCCCAGCGGAAGATAGCCGTTGATCGGGTCATGTGCGCTGGTCTGATCGGTGACGATATCCGGACGCATGCCACCTTCGGCCATCCGACGGTAAATCTCGGGGAAAATCTCTGCCGCGTTGCCCAGCAGACCGACCGACTTCGCCTCACCCGCTTTGGTCCAGTGGTCGATCATCTCGAGCGCCTCATCCAGCGTTTCCGCCTTTTCGTCTAGGTATTTCGTGCGCAGGCGGAAATCGATGCTGTCCGGGTTGCATTCGACGGCCAGACAGCAAGCTCCAGCAAATACAGCGGCCAAGGGTTGCGCGCCGCCCATGCCGCCCAGCCCACCGGTCAAAATCCATTTGCCAGTCAAGTCGCCGTCATAGTGCTGACGACCTGCCTCAGCAAATGTTTCATAGGTGCCTTGGACGATGCCTTGTGTTCCGATGTAAATCCACGAGCCAGCCGTCATCTGGCCGTACATCATCAGGCCTTTCTTATCGAGCTCGTTGAAGTGATCCCAGGTCGCCCAATGCGGCACAAGGTTGGAATTGGCGATCAGCACCCGCGGTGCATCCTTGTGCGTCTTGATGATCGCGACAGGCTTGCCGGACTGGACGATCAGCGTCTCGTCCTCTTCCAAATCCTTCAAACCGGCAACAATAGTGTCGAAATCTTTCCACGTGCGGGCCGCGCGCCCGATGCCGCCATAGACCACCAGCTCGTGCGGGTTTTCGGCCACGTCCGGGTGCAAGTTGTTCATAAGCATCCGCAGCGGAGCCTCGGTCACCCAGCTTTTGGCGTTCAACTCGGGGCCGGTTGGCGGATAGATGTCGCGGGTGTTCTTGCGCGGATCGCTCATTTCTGGGCTCCTTGTGCGGTCAATGCGCCCGATAGGGCAAGTTCATTAAGGCGGGTCAGCATCGTTTTCAGATGAGGGCGTAGGTTCTCGGCACGATCTTCACGCCATGTCCAAGGGGGCGTTTCATCCATATAGGCCCGCTGTGCGATCTCCATCTGGACGGCATGGAACCCCTCTGAAGGGCGGCCATAGTGTCGGGTGGTCCAGCCGCCGCGGAAGCGACCGTTCAGGACCGCATCATACCCGTTCGCAGCGGCCGCAACCTCGTGAATGGCCTGCTCAATGGCCGGATCGCAGGTCTGTCCGTCATTCGTTCCGGTATTGAACACCGGTAATTCGCCCTCGAACAGAAACGGGATCACCGAACGGATCGAGTGGCAGTCAAACAGGATCGCCACGCCGTGCGTGTCCCGCACTCTGGTCAGTTCTTCCAGCAAGGCAGCATGATAAGGTGCGTGGTACTTTCGCCGCCTGTCCTCAACCTCATCCTCGGACGGCTCTTGGCCCGGATGCCAGATCGGCTGCCCGTCAAAATCGGTCAGGGGCACCAAGGTCGTCGTGTTCTGTCCCGGATACAGCGAGGACCCGGCAGGGTCTCGGTTCGAGTCGACAACATAACGGTGGACATGGGAGCGTACGACCGTTGCGCTATCAAAAAGCCCTTCATAGAGCCTGTTTATGTGCCAATCCGTATCTGCCAATCCGCGCCCGGTATCATTCAGACGAGTCGCTATTTCGGCTGGTACATGGGTGCCGCCATGGGGTTGCCCCAACACAACAGGTCCATCCCCACGCTGAACGCTGAGGACCTGCATCAGAACAACTCCGGCATCGGAGTGCCCACGGCCCCGAGAATCTCACCCCCGGCCACCAGTTGCTTGGAGGTTTCCAGTTCCGGCGCCAAATAGCGGTCCTCTGCCAGCGGCGGGATATCCGCCCGGAGCCTGTTGATCACTTGCTGCAATGGCTCGCTGGTTGCCAAGGGCCCGCGAAACTCCACCCCCTGCGCCGCGCACAGCAGTTCGACGCCCAGAATGTAGTTCAGGTTCTCGACCATCCGTGTCAGACGTCGCGCACCATGCGCGGCCATGGACACGTGATCCTCCTGATTGGCCGAGGTCGGGGTGCTGTCGGTGACACAAGGGTTGGCGAGGTGCTTGTTTTCGCTCATCAGCGCAGCAGTGGTGACCTCTGCAATCATCAGACCCGAGTTCAGGCCTGGGTCTGGTGTCAGGAAAGGCGGCAGGTCAAAGCTGAGCGTCGGGTCCACCATCAACGCGATGCGACGCTGTGCGATCGCTCCGACCTCGGACAGGGCTAACGCGATCATGTCGGCGGCAAAGCCAACCGGTTCTGCATGGAAGTTACCACCTGACACGATGATCCCCGCTTCAGTCAGCACAAGGGGGTTGTCGGTGGCAGCGTTCGCCTCGATCTCAAGCGTAGCCGCGGCCTGACGCATGACGTCCATAGCCGCGCCCGTGACCTGCGGTTGGCACCGGATGCAATAAGGATCCTGCACGCGGGTATCACCATCCCGGTGGCTTTCGCGGATCTCGGAACCCGCTAGCGTGGCACGCATGGCGCTGGCGGCCTCGGTCTGGCCGCGATGACCGCGCAGAGTGTGGATCTCAGGTTGCAGCGGTGCGGTGGACCCCATGATGGCATCTGTCGACAGGGCCGAAATGACAAGCGCGCTCTGGGCAGCGCGCCATGCTTCAAACAGACCCGCAAGCGCAAACGCGGTCGAAAACTGGGTACCGTTGATAAAGGCCAAACCTTCTTTCGGACCCAGCTCAATAGGCTCTAAACCGACGGATTTCAGCGCCACTTCACCCGGCAAGACCGAACCATTAACCTCTGCTTCCCCTGACCCGATGACGACAGCGGTCATATGGGCCAGCGGCGCAAGGTCACCAGATGCACCGACGGAGCCTTGGGCCGGGATCACCGGCGTAACGCCTTTGGCCAGCATCTGTTGCAGCAGTTTGATCAGTTCCCAACGAACGCCCGATGCGCCACGGCCAAAAGACAGCAACTTCAGGGTCATCATCAATCGGGTCACACGGCGCGACACAGCGGGCCCGACGCCGCAGCAATGGCTGAGGATCAGGTTGCGTTGAAGGGTCGAAGTATCTTTGGCGGCAATCTTGTGGCTTGCCAGTTTGCCGAACCCGGTGTTGACGCCATAAACAGGCTCTACACCCGCTGCAGCGTCCAGAATTCGCCGAGCCGCAGCTTCCACCACGGGTCTGCACGCAGGGTCCAGTGATACGGATGTTTGGTTCCAGTAAACCTCTGCCAGATCAGACAGCGAAACCTGCCCCGGGACAAGCGAGAGGGCCTTCATGCCGAACCTCCGAAAATGCGCGTGTGTAATGGATTGAATCCAATGCGGTAGGACAGTTCTGCCGGGTGCTCGACATCCCAGACTGCCAGATCCGAGCGCTGGTCTGAGGCGATCGTTCCCGTGTCTTGCAACCCGAGCGCTTGCGCGGCGTGACGCGTAACACCGGCCAACGCCTCTTCGGGTGTCAGGCGGAACAGCGTGCAGGCCATGTTCATGGTGAGCAACAAGGACGTCAGCGGCGACGATCCTGGGTTGCAATCGGTCGCCAGTGCAATTGGAACCCCGTACTGGCGTAGCAGTTCAACTGGCGGCACCTGTGTCTCGCGCAGTGTGTAGAACGCCCCGGGCAGCAGTACTCCCACGGTGCCTGCCTGTGCCATTGCAGACACGCCTTCCTCGTCGAGATACTCGATGTGATCTGCAGACAACGCGCCGTACGAGGCCGCCAGCGCCGCGCCGCCCAGATTCGAAAGTTGTTCCGCATGCAATTTGACCGGAAGGTTCAATTCCTTTGCGACATCAAAGATCCGAGCAATTTGCGCCGGATCAAAGGCGATTCCTTCGCAAAAACCGTCTACGGCATCCACCAACCCTTCTTCATGGGCCTGGCGCAGTGTGGGAATACAAACGTTGTCAATGTAGTCGTCCGGGTGCGCTTTGTACTCGGGCGGCACCGCATGCGCGCCCAGAAAGCTGTTCTTTACGCGAAACGGGCGTGCTTTGGCGATCCGGCGCGCAACGCGCAACATCTTAAGCTCGGTATCCGTGTCCAGCCCGTAACCCGATTTGACCTCGATGCAGGACACCCCTTCGGCCAGCAACGCATCCACTCGGGTCAGGGCATCCGCCAGCAGTTCATCCTCACTGGCCAAACGCGTCGCGGTGACTGTGGACAGAATGCCGCCGCCCGCGCGCGCGATTTCCTCGTATGAGGCCCCTTTCAGGCGCATTTCGAACTCGACCGCTCTGTTTCCGCCGAACACCACATGTGTGTGGGCATCGATCAGAGCGGGCGTGATCAGCCGGTCGCCGTAATCCGTCACAGACCAATCGTCATATTTTGCGGGCAGCGCAGTTTTAGGCCCAATCCAAACGATTTTTCCGCCGTCGACGGCAAGCGCCGCATCCTTAACCATCCCGTAAGGCTCATCCCCATGGACCATGGTCGCCACGCGCGTGCTGAAAAGAACAGATTTTTTCACCATGACGATTCTTTTGGGCTCCCTTTGCGATTGGATTTTTCGTATACGTATAAAGGTCTAAAGTCTACACAAAATGGAAATACGATGACGATCCACGCAAAAACCGCTTTGTTAGGCTCTGATTGGGTCAGCAATTTGCGGATAGAAATCGAGCAGGGGCAGATTCAGAAAGTGCAGACCGGAACATCTGCGCTGCGCGGTGACACACAAGTTGATGTGCTGATTCCGGCACTGGGCAACCTGCACAGCCATGCGTTTCAACGCGCCATGGCCGGCATGACCGAGGTCCGTGCTGCGGGGCGCGAAAGCTTTTGGACCTGGCGCACTCTGATGTATCGATTCCTGGACACGTTGACCCCGGATCACCTCGAAGCCATTGCCGCGCTGGTCTATATGGAGATGCAGGAGGCCGGATATGCCTCGGTCGGCGAGTTTCATTATGTCCATCACCAACCGGGAGGAACGCCTTACGACCGATTGTCCGAACTCAGCCAGCGCGTATTTTCTGCGGCCAACCATACCGGTATCGGGCTGACCCACCTTCCCGTTCTCTACACTTACGGCGGCGTCGAGCAGCAACCACTAACCGGCGGACAATTACGATTTGGCAATGCGCCGGATCGGTTCTTGCATCTGGTTGAGGAGTGCCGAGCAGCGCTCCCTAATACCGACTCCGTCATCGGGATTGCTCCGCACTCCCTGCGGGCGACGTCGCCTGCAGATTTGCAGAATGTCCTGCATGCCACTCCTGATGGTCCGGTGCACATTCACATCGCGGAACAGGTCAAAGAGGTCGCCGATGTCGAAGCTGCTTTGGGTCAGCGTCCCGTTGCCTGGTTGCTGGACAACGCAGAGGTCGACCATAAGTGGTGCCTGATCCATGCAACCCACATGACGAACGAAGAAACCCGTGCCCTGGCGCAGTCTAGCGCGGTTGCCGGACTATGTCCGATCACCGAGGCCAATCTGGGCGACGGTATCTTCAACGGGGCTGTATACGTCAGCGAAGGCGGACGATTTGGCGTTGGATCAGACTCTAATATAAGGATTTCCCTACCTGAGGAGCTGCGGACGCTGGAGTATTCGCAACGGTTGAGAGACCAAGCACGAACTATTCTGGTCAAGGACGAAGGGTCGGTCGGTAATGCGCTCTACACCGGGGCCGCGTCAGGGGGTGCGCAAGCGTTGGGGCGGAATGCCGGGGAGATCGCTGTCGGTAAACTGGCGGACCTCGTTGCAATCGACCGGACTCATCCCACGCTGTGCGCGTTGACCGACCAGCAATTGCTGGACGGCCTTTGTTTTGCTGCCCCGGATGGGTTGGTGACGGATCTTTGGTCTGCCGGAAGGCACATGGTGCAGCAAGGCCGCCACGTAAACCGGGACAGGATCGTCCCCGCCTATCGGTCAGCAATTGCCGATCTACTAGCCGACGTCTAAACCGACCTATCAAAGAAAGCAGGCACATGACTCAACCGACGGAAACCACCAGCTACAGGGACATCAAAGAAACCGTGCTGGCGCGCATTCGGTCGGGGCGGTGGCGGCCCGACTCTCTGCTGCCGAATGAACAGGACCTTGCCGTCGAATTCTCGTGCACCCGGACCACAGTGAACCGCGCGTTGCGAGAACTGGCCGAGGAAGGGTATCTGGAGCGGCGCCGGAAAGCTGGCACGCGCGTTCTGAGCGCACCGCAACGGCAGGCCCGCTTTACGATCCCAATGGTGCGGGACGAGGTTGAGGCGCTGGGCGGCACCTATCGCTATGCGTTGGTTTCATCGGAGGTCACGAACGCCCCCGATTGGCTGCGTGCGCGTCTTGCCTTAAAGCCGGATCAAAGCGTCATGCAAGTGCGCTGCATGCATTTCAACGGCAACACGCCGTTCCAATACGAGGATCGCTGGATCGTCATCGACTCGGTTCCGCAAGTGGCTGAGGCGGATTTTGCTGCCATCGGTCCGAACGAATGGCTGATCCAAACCGTTCCATTCACCAATGTTGAGCTGAGTTTCCTGGCCAGCCGTGCGGATGAAACAGTGGCGGGGTTCCTGGACGTCCCTGTGGGCGAACCGGTGTTCACGGGCGAGCGTATCACGTGGCTGGAGGGGCAGCCGGTCACTTTCGCGAAGATGTACTTTGCCGCCGGGTACCGCATGACCACACAGTTCTGAGTTTGTCTGCGATTTCCGCTTTACCGTCTTTCTAATCCACGCCAGATTCAGCGCAATTTGGTCCAGTGCGAAGGAACTATGGGATGGGCAACCCTCTGTATGATCGACTGTTTGGTATTCATGCAGGAAAGGACACGCCATTCCTGCATCTGCCTGACGGCCAAATCATCTCCCACGCCGCATTTCTGGACATGACCGCCCGGATCGCCAATGCGTTGACCGGGTTTGAGCTTGAGCCCGGCGACCGGGTTGCGGTTCAGGTGGAAAAGTCACCCGAGGCTTTGGCCCTATACGCGGCCTGCGCACTGACCGGGGTGATTTTTTTGCCGCTGAATACTGCCTACAAATCAGTGGAACTCAGTTATTTCATCGAAAACAGCGGCGCGGCATTGGTGGTTTGCGATACCGCCAGCGAGGCAGAACTGACACCGATCGCTGAGGCGCAAAACGCCAGGTTAGAGACGCTAAATGCCGACGGATCGGGCAGCCTCATGCGCCGGGCTTTGGGAATGCTGCCGGCATTTGCACCGGTGAAGAGGGCCGAGGACGACCTTGCCGCCTTTCTCTATACCTCTGGCACAACCGGACGGTCCAAAGGCGCAATGCTGACTCAGGCAAACCTGTTGTCCAATGCCGAGACGCTGGTCCAGGAATGGCGATTTACCAAGGAAGACGTGCTGCTGCATGCCCTGCCGATCTTTCACACACATGGGCTGTTTGTCGCGACGAACATCATTCTGGCCTCAGGCGGGTCAATGATCTTTCTGCCGAAATTCGATCTGGATGATGTCCTGCGGCTTATGCCCCAGGCAACTTCGATGATGGGTGTGCCGACTTTCTATACCCGCCTGTTGGCGGATGAGCGCTTTACCGGCGATCTGGCGCGGCATATGCGGCTGTTCATCTCGGGCTCGGCCCCTTTGCTAGCCGAAACCCATGAACGGTTTGAGGCGCGCACCGGTCACCGCATCCTTGAACGCTATGGAATGACGGAAACCAACATGAACACCTCGAACCCCTATGACGGTGAACGCCGCGCAGGGACTGTCGGGTTTCCTTTGCCGGGCGTTGAACTGAAGGTAACTGACCCTGATACGGGCGAAACACTGCCGCAGGGCGAGATCGGCATGATCGAAGTACGCGGTCCAAACGTTTTCGAAGGCTATTGGCAGATGCCTGAGAAAACCGCCGCCGAGTTGCGTGCGGACGGGTTCTTTATCACGGGCGATCTGGGGCGCGTAGACGAGGACGGCTATCTCCATATCGTCGGTCGGGGCAAAGACCTGATCATCTCAGGCGGGTTCAATATCTATCCGAAAGAGATCGAACTGGTGCTGGACGATCAGTCCGGTGTGCTGGAAAGCGCCGTGATTGGCGTGCCGCACCCTGATTTTGGCGAGACGGTGCTGGGCCTTTTGGTGGCAGAGCCTGGTGGGACGCCAGACCTTGATGCCATTCTGTCCAATGTTCAAAACGAGTTGGCGCGGTTCAAGCATCCCCGAAAGCTGATCGTACTGGATGAACTGCCGCGCAATACGATGGGTAAGGTGCAGAAGAGCGCCCTGCGCGAACAGTTCAGGGATCTGTTCGTCAAGAGCTAGGGATCAAAGGCGCACGACCATTTTCGGTTAACAGCCAGCAGTTGCGACCCTCGAACACCGCCGGAACCAGTGGTCGGCCCATCCCGGCACCGCCGTCCAGGTTGATCCGGTTGCCAAGATGCTCGGCCCGTTGGGCGGGCGTGTGGCCGTGGACAATCAGACAAGGATGCGGGCGCGGGTCGTTCAGAAACTCGCCCCGTATCCAAACCAGATCCTCTTCGGTTTGATCCGCCAAAGCGACACCGGGGCGAATGCCTGCATGGGCAAAGAACACCTCTCCTACCTGATGATGTGTCACAAGGCTGTTCAGAAATTCGATATGGGTTTTCGGAACAACATCGCGCACCCGCTCAAGAAGCTGGTAGATGCGGTCATACTCCGAGAATACGACGCCGTATGACGCCAAAGTCTCTGCCCCGCCCAGACGATGATGCAACCAGTGTTCCCCTACCCGCAGTTTGGCCTCGGCCGTGGAGCCATCGTTCAGGAAGCGGGCAAACATCCGGTCGTGATTGCCAAGCAAAAAGACCCAGTTCCGCCCGGCGCGGTGTTCTGCGGACAAGAGGTCCAGAACAGCACGGCTGTCCGGCCCTCTGTCCACATAATCACCCAGAAACACCACGTGGGCGTCCGGCCCACCGTCGGCTTCGATCAGGCTCAGCGCCTGTTGCAGCATCTCAAGCTGACCATGAATGTCGCCGATTGCGTAAACTGGGGAGCTCAAAACGGTGCCTCTAAAAAGTGTAAGCCGCCTTGGGCAGCAACATGCTTGCAGAAAAAAGACAATGCCCGCACTTTTCAAGCACGGGCATCGTCGAAATCACAATTTTTGGACCACAACTCAGGCCACGTCGAACTCCAGCGGTTTGATCTGAGTGAACAGCCCGGTTTCCGCCAATTTCGCCCGCGCTTCGGCCGGAACCGGCTCGTCCACGTAAAGCAATGCGATGGCTTCGCCTCCGGCTTCGGCGCGGCCCAGCGTAAAGTTAGCGATGTTCACGTTGTTCTCGCCCATGGTCTGGCCCAGCGTACCGATGATGCCCGGGACATCCTCGTTCGTGGTGTAGAGCATATGCGCGCCGACTTCGGCGTCGATATTGATACCCTTGATCTGGATGAAGCGCGGCTTGCCATCGCTGAAGACCGTACCGCCAATCGAACGTTCGCGCTTTTCGGTCACCACAGTCACTTTGATATAGCCTTCAAAGGCGCCGGACTTGTCCTGATTGGTGGTCGACAGCTGAATTCCGCGTTCCTTCGCAACGACCGGGGCCGAGACCATGTTCACCTCGGGATTGAATTTCTTCATGATCCCAGCGACGACAGAACAGTTTAGTGCGGCAAGGTTCATTTCCGCCGCGACGCCGTCATAGAGGATGTTGATCGCCTTGATCGGCTCATCCGTCATCTGGCCGATGAAGCTGCCAAGATGACCCGCCAGCTTGATCCACGGTCCCATGACCTTGGCCTCTTCGGCGGTCACGCTGGGCATGTTCAGTGCGTTTTCGACAGCTCCGGTCAGCAGGTAGTTCGAGATCTGCTCAGCCACCTGAAGCGCCACGTTTTCCTGTGCTTCGGTTGTTGCCGCACCAAGGTGAGGCGTGCAGACCACGTTGGGCAGGTTGAACAGCGGGTTGTCCTTGGCCGGCTCCTCGCTGAACACGTCAAAGGCTGCACCCGCAACATGACCAGAGGTCAGCATCTCGGCCAGAGCCGCCTCATCGACCAGACCACCGCGCGCGCAGTTGACGATGCGCACACCCGGCTTGGTTTTGGCCAGATTCTCGCGGCTCAGGATATTGCGCGTCTGGTCGGTCAATGGCACGTGCAAGGTGATGAAGTCAGCCCGCGACAACAGCTCATCCAGTTCGACTTTTTCCACACCCATCTTGGCGGCTTTCTCTTCGCCCAGATAGGGGTCGTAGGCGATGACCTTCATTTTCAGGCCCAGCGCGCGTTCGCAAACGATACCGCCAATGTTGCCCGCGCCGATAACACCGAGGGTCTTGTTGGTCAGCTCGATCCCCATGAACTTGGACTTTTCCCACTTGCCCGCATGGGTCGAAGTGCTGGCCTCGGGGATTTGCCGCGCCACGGCGAACATCATCGCGATCGCGTGTTCGGCGGTGGTGATCATGTTGCCAAAGGGTGTGTTCATCACGATCACACCCTTTTTCGAGGCCGCATCCTTGTCGACATTGTCGGTCCCGATGCCTGCGCGACCGATAACTTTCAGATTGTCCGCCTTTTCCAGCAGGGTGGGCGTGACCTTGGTGGCCGAGCGGATGGCGAGACCGTCATATTGACCGATCACCTCGGCCAGCTTGTCTTTGTCCTTGCCCAGATCAGGCATGAAATCCACGTCGATGCCGCGATCTCGGAAAATCTGAACGGCGGTTTCGCTGAGTTTGTCAGAGACGAGTACTTTGGGAGCCATGTTCGTGGTCCTTGCATGTAATGAGAGATCCGGGCCTGAGGCGGCCCGGTGAAGATTGGAAAGGATCAGGCGGCTTCAGATTGCGCGGCAATCTCGGTCTCGAAAGCCCATGCCAGCCAGGGCAGCATCGCTTCGATATCCTGGGTTTCGACCGTACCGCCACACCAGATACGCAAGCCGGCAGGCGCATCGCGATAGGCTCCGATATCCAGGGCGATGTTCTCGGCCTCCAGCCGCTTGGCAACAGCTTTGGCGAACGTCGCACCGTCCTGAATACGCGGATCGGTGAATTTCAGGCAGACCGAGGTGTTCGACTGCGTTGCCGCGTCCTCGGCCAGGTTGGCGATCCAGTTGTTCTGATCGCAGAACGCATGCACCGCACCGGCATTGGCATCGGCGCGAGCGATCAGGCCTTGCAGCCCGCCAACCGAGCGCGCCCAATCCAGGGCAAACAGGTAGTCTTCGACCGCCAGCATCGACGGCGTGTTGATCGTGGCTCCGGTAAAGATACCGTCGATCAGCTTGCCACCTTTGGTCAGGCGGAAAATCTTTGGCAGCGGCCACGCGGGCGTATAGCTTTCCAATCGCTCTACAGCGCGGGGCGACAGGATCAGCATGCCATGAGCCGCTTCTCCACCCAGCACCTTCTGCCAGCTGAAGGTGGTTACATCCAGCTTGTCCCACGGCAGGTCCATCGCGAAAGCTGCCGAGGTGGCATCACAAATTGTCAGCCCTTGGCGGTCATCGACGATCCAGTCGCCGTTTGGAACCCGCACGCCCGAGGTGGTGCCGTTCCACGTAAAGATAACGTCATTGGCGAAGTCTACCGACGCCAAATCAACCAGTTGCCCATAGTCAGCCGTCTTCACTTCGGCATCGATCTTCAGTTGCTTGACCACGTCGGTTACCCAGCCCGCACCAAAGCTTTCCCAGGCCAGCATCTCGACTTTGCGTTCGCCCAGCAACGACCACAGAGCCATCTCAACCGCACCGGTGTCTGACGCGGGAACGATACCGATCTTGTAGTCTGCCGGAATACCAAGCACCTCGCGCGTGCCCTCAATGGCGGCCTTCAGCTTGTCCTTGCCAACCGCAGCACGGTGCGACCGGCCCAGCGCAGCATCCGCCAGTTTGGTCAAATCAAATGTGGGGGGTTTGGCGCAGGGGCCCGAGGAAAAACGCGGATTAGCCGGCCGCGTCGCCGGTTGTTCGATAGCCATGTGTATTATCCTTCCAGATACACGCCCCTCGTTGGGGAGGGGTGTCCCACGGACAGAGCTATTGCGTGGCAATACGCTCAGCAAGCGGAAAAGACGCTTCTGGTGTCAAAAACGACACCAGAATATGCGCGTATCTGGAACGTGAGTTTCCTATCGGCTTCACGAAGCGAAGCGGACGGTCTCTCCGGTCTCAAGCGCCTCTTGCGCGGCCAGCCCCATCTTCACTGCCCAAAGACCATCCTGCAGTGTCACTTCCGGCCTGGCTATTTCGCCTCGCAGAACTGCCAGGAACCCCTGATGCTGATAGAAGGTCGAACCGTTGTGATCCCCGGCGGCCAGCAAGCGCGGATCGACCGGTATCTCCTTGGCAATCGGCCCCTTCGGGTCGCGAGGGCTGACGATGACCTGCGGCACGGGCGGCTCCCCCAAATGTTCCGGCCAGAAGCGCCCGGGTCCGGGAACCAGCGCTTCGATCTTAGCATCCGGACCAACGGCCGAGATTTCCTCTTGATACCGCGACCCTTCGGCAAACATGCACAACTCTAGCATCGCGCGCGCACCCGAGGCGAAATCTACGATGACGTATCCGTGGTCGAGGATATCCGGTGTCTCACCTTCATACGACTCGCTCAGGTGATTCACCGCCTGCCCGCCACTTGCGGTGACGCGCACCGGGTCAGATTGCAGGATCAGGCGCATGAGGTCGAAGAAATGGCAGCATTTCTCGACAAATGTCCCGCCCGTATTGCGATTGAACCTATTCCAGTTCCCAACCTTTTCAAGAAATGGGAACCGATGCTCGCGGATCGACAGCATCCTGACGCCACCCGTAGCCTCCGCCTCGGCAACCAAAGCGGCGATGGGTGGCATATAGCGATACTCCATAGCCACCCAGATCGGATGCGGATAGTCGCGCTGGACGGCTTCCAGCCGCGCGACATCTGCAGGATCAGTGAACAGAGGTTTTTCGACCAGCAACGGCAAGGGTCGTGTTCGGGCAATCTCTTCAATCTGATCCACGTGCACATGATTGGGGCTGACGATGACAACGCAGTCCAAATCCGCAACCGCCAACAAGTCCTCGACCGACGTGACCATCACCGCATCCGGCGCAATCGCCTGTGCAGCCTTCGCCATCTCGGCGTCCGGTTCGAAAATCGCTGAAACGCGCGTGTCGTCCAGCAGGGCAATATTGTGCAGATGCTCTTGCCCCATCATACCACATCCGATCAGCCCGTAGTGAATGGTCCGGGTCATGCGCAGTTCCTTTTACTTCAGTCGTTGGACATAGGTGGCCCGATCCGGGTCGAACCATGTTTTTGAAAACTCAACCGGTTCGGGTTTTTCCGACCAACTGAACCGTTCGATGTAGCCAACCGTTTCTCCGACTGGCTTGGTGAAATCAGCAGGCGTCCAATCCGGCAGCGCCCCAAGAGAAACCCTGTCTTCAGCTCGCGTTATCCAGAACCCAAGCTGGTGCTGATAGTACCGGTACAACGAGTCGGAGAGCAGGTGCCGATCAATCTGTCCGGCAGATTCGTCCAGCCAGATCTCCTCGACAGCGATGATTGTGTCATTCAGGTAGCGCATCCGGCGCACCCGCGATCCCATTTCAGACGCCCCAAAACGCGGCAGGTCCACAGGCTTTTTCAGATGATCGACCGAGAGGATATCCGCGCGTGGCAACCCGCCGCCTTCGGGTAGTTCCAAGCGAAACATTGCATAGACGCTGTTCTGTGTTCCGGTCTCGCGTATGTAATTCCCGGACCCCTGAATACGCTCCAGCATGCCTTTTTTCTCAAGCTCAGCGAGCGATTTTCGCAGGGTCCCGACCGAAACCTTCAGTTCGGCTGCTAGATCTCTTTCCGGCGGCAAACGCTCTCCATCAATCAGGCGTCCAGCAGCAATGTCGCGGATCAGAAGCTCTGCGATCTGAACGTAAACAGGCAGAGCATTCGGGTTTCGGTTGGCTGAGGACATCTTGGGGCGCTTCACTCGGTCGCAGGAAAAATTGATACACCATTGATCTACATCAATGTGATTGCTACGCAAGAGGAAAGTCACAGCACTGCGGAGAGCGAATCAGATGACCATCGTCCCCATCACCTCACCCGATTTGAATGCGGCCGAGGTTTCGTGGTTCGCGGCGCTGTGCTCGGACGATTACCAGTTTCTTGGCGTGCCGGATGGCGATCTGCGATCCAGCTGGGACCACTGCTCGGGCATCGTGAAAGAGGCCGAGGCGCAAGGGTTCCGAAACATCCTCTGCCCTTCGTCCTATCAGGTGGGTCAGGACACATTGAGCTTTGTCGCGGGATGCGCGCCGATTACTGAAAAGATCAACATGCTGGCCGCTGTTCGCTGCGGTGAGATGCAACCCATCATGCTAGCCCGCACCATTGCTACGCTGGACCACATGCTGAAAGGGCGGTTGACCGTCAACATTATTTCATCCGACTTCCCCGGCGAGAAAGCCGACAGCGCCTATCGCTATCAGCGTTCGCGCGAGGTGGTTGAGATCCTGAAACAGGCGTGGACCCAGGATGAAATCAACCATGCGGGCGAGGTTTATAACTTCTCAGGGCTGACGACCGATCCGACGAAACCCTATCAGACCGGCGGGCCGCTTCTGTACTTTGGTGGCTATTCCCCATCCGCCTTGGACCTGTGTGGCGAGCATTGCGACGTCTACTTGATGTGGCCGGAGACCAAGGATCAACTGGCCGAACGGATGAAGGCCGTGCACGCGGTTGCCGAGAACTACAACCGAACGCTGGATTACGGCCTGCGCGTGCACATGATCGTTCGCGATACTGAGGCCGAAGCGCAGGAATACGCGGATTACATCGTGTCCAAACTGGATGACGAATACGGCCGCGCGATCCGTGAACGGGCGCTGGATGCGACCTCACTGGGTGTGGCACATCAGGCCAAGAACCGCGATCTGGCGGATGAGTATGGCTATGTCGAACCTGGCTTATGGACCGGTGTGGGACGCGCGCGGTCTGGGTGCGGCGCAGCTCTGGTCGGATCGACTGATCAGGTCATGTCCAAAATCGAGGAATATCAGAAGATGGGCATCCGTGCCTTCATCTTCTCGGGATATCCCCACATGGACGAAGCCCGCCATTTTGGCAGCCGTGTTATGCCGAACCTGAAAACCTGCTCCCTTCCCGAAGCCTACGGAAGGGTTCCTGCAAATACACCGGCCACACCGCTGGGCAATGGAGTTCGTCGCTGATGCAACGCGTAAAACTATCTGACTCGCTGGACATGAGCCGCCTTGTCTATGGCATGTGGCGGCTGGGCGATGACACGGATACGTCAGTAGGCCATGTCGAGGCCAAGATTCAGACCTGCCTGGATCAGGGCATCACCACATTCGATCAGGCCGACATCTATGGCGGTTACGCGGCCGAGGCTGTTCTGGGCAACGCCCTACGCGCAAATCCGGGCCTGCGTAAACAGATGGAAATCGTCACCAAATGTGACATCGTCGCGCCGATGGGCCGATATGCGGACGCCAAGTGCAAGTACTATGACACCTCACGCGCGCATATCCTGAAATCGGTTGAGACGTCATTGTCAGAAATGGCTATCGATCATATCGACCTGCTGCTGATCCACCGCCCCGATCCGTTCATGGATCATCACGAAACAGGTGCCGCGCTGGACGAAGTTGTCGCCAGCGGCAAGGTCGGCGCAGTGGGCGTGTCCAATTTCCGCCCTTGGGACTGGAGCTTGCTGCAATCGGCGATGAATACGCAACTGGTGGCCAACCAGATCGAGATTTCTCTGGGTGAGATCAGCCCCTTCACTAACGGTGATCTTGCCTTTCATCAACAACACGGCCAGCCGGTAATGGCCTGGTCACCATTAGGTGGCGGGTTGCTGATGGCCGGAAACCCTCCGGTCGGTGTGGTTGCGGATGAGATCGCGGTCGAGTTCGGCGTGGATCGCGCCGCCGTCGCAATCGCGTTCCTGCTGGCGCATCCAGCCGGTATCCTTCCGGTTCTGGGCACTAACAATCTGGACCGCATCAAAGGCATTTCCGATGCGCTGAAAGTCAATCTGGATCGCGAGAGCTGGTTTCGCCTGTACGAGGCGGCACTGGGGCATGAGGTACCATGATGAACGCAATCTCAAAGGACATGACACACACCTTCGTCCCGCACAAGGACGACACCCGCACCCTGCGCGATGCCTTTGGCCGCTTTGCCACCGGTGTCACTGTCGTCACCTGCGACAGCGCCGATGGACCGGTCTGCATCACGGCCAACAGCTTTTCGTCGCTGTCTCTGGATCCGCCGCTTGTGATGTGGGCGGGGGACCGCAATTCTCGGCGCTTCCGTTATTTTCACGAGGCGCGCCATTTCAGTGTTCACGTCTTGTCATCCGAACAGGCCGAGCTGTGCTTTGGATGCTCGAAAGACGCGTTTGCGCTTCAGGATATCGAGCACGACCGTTGTGAAAACGGAACCCCGCTGCTGCCCGACTGCCTGGCCCGGTTCGAGTGTGAGCAACACGCTTATCATGACGCTGGCGACCACGTTATTGTTATTGGAAAGGTCCTGCGTGCCAGTATGGCGGACGGAGACGCATTGACCTTCTACGCCGGAAAGCTCGGCCAATTCGCGCACCAGTAAGCGCGGAATAACTGTCGCGGTGGAAACCCGCGGCTGAAAAGGGAGGATCCGCATGGGCGGATTGACGTCGGTGCTTGCGCCGATCGCGTTTGTTAATGAAACCGTGTTGCGATTGGGCCGCGCGGTTGGTGTCGTTGCGATTGCGCTTATGGTAATCGCGATCCTGATTCAGGTGTTTTTCAGATACGTTCTGGGCAACGCGCTGCCTTGGCCGGATGAGGCTGCGCGGTTCTGTATGTTGTGGATGACGGGCCTGATGGCCCCCACGGCATTTCGGCGTGGCGGGTTCGTCGCCATCGACATGGTGCCCCTGATGTTGCCGCGTGGGATCGGGCAGATCCTGAATATCCTGCTTCTTTTGGTTTCGCTGGCCGTGCTGCTGGTCGCCGTCAATATCGGTTGGTCCGAGGTGACCGGTTTTGGCGGCAAATTCGCCACAGCTGCGCTGTATCTGCCGACATCCTTTGGATTTGACGAGTGGTATCGCATCCCCCGCAGCTGGATGATGGCATCGCTGTTGGTTGGCGTCATCCTGCTGATCTCGGTGAACATCGAACTGATATTGCGCGCCTTCGTAACCCTGATGGGCGGCGGGCATCTGCTACCGGACATTGCCGACGCACCCGTGGGGGCCGAGTAAATGCTGATATGGTTCCTGCCCACGTTTCTCGTGTTCCTGTTGATCGGCCTGCCGGTCTTTTTCGCTCTGCTGGCAGCCCCCGGCATTCTGCTATGGCTGAACGGCCAGACCAACGACATCACGCTGCTCTACCGCAACGTCTATAACGGCATGGACAGCTTTCCGCTGATGGCCATCCCCTTCTTCATGCTGGCTGGTGAGTTGATGAACCGCGGTGGCATCACCATTCGCCTGGTTGAATTCAGTCAGGCGTTGATGGGGCACTTCCGGGGCGGTCTGGCTCATGTGAATGTGCTGAGTTCGATCCTGTTTGCAGGCCTGTCAGGCTCGGCTGTTGCCGATACCTCGGCGCTGGGGTCCATGCTGATCCCAGCGATGGAGAAACAGGGCTATACCCGCAAGTTCGCCGCTGCGATCACAGCGGCCAGTTCGGTGATCGGGCCGATCATTCCGCCCTCGGGCATCATGATCATCTATGCCTATGTCATGGGCGAAAGCGTTGCGGCGCTATTCCTTGCCGGTATCGTGCCGGGCGTCATGGTGGGCGTTGGTCTGATGCTGATGATCAAGGTGATGGCCGACAAATACGACTTTCCCGTCGCCAGCAGGAAGTACACCTGGGGCGAGCGTCGACAGGCCAGCCTCAAGGCGTTCTTCCCGTTGCTGACACCGGTCATCATCCTCGGCGGTATTCTGGGCGGTATCTTCACACCAACCGAAGCTGCGGCAGTTGCTGTCGGCTATGCATTCCTCATCGGGTTCTTCGTGCTGCGCACACTGACCCTGAAAGAGGTGCCGGAAATCCTCAGCAATGCAGGCCTGACTTCGGCCGTCGTATTGTTGCTGGTGGGTGCCGCGATGGCGTTCAAAACCGTTGTCAGCCTCAGCCACGCGCCTGAACAACTGGCCTCGCTGATCCTCAGCCTGTCGGAAAACCCGCTGATCCTGCTGTTCCTGATCAACCTGTTGCTGTTCATCGTTGGTATGTTTCTGGATGCAGGCCCCGCGATTATCATCCTTGGCCCGATCCTGGCCCCGATCTTTACCAGCCTTGGCGTCGACCCGATCCACTTTGCCATCATCATGAGCGTCAACCTGACCGTTGGTCTTGCGACACCGCCCATGGGGCTGGTTTTGTTCGTGGCCGCCGCCGTGTCACGGGAAAAGGTTGAAACCATTGCCAAGGCGATCCTGCCGTTCCTGGCTGTCGAAATCATAGTGATCTTTCTGATCACCTATGTCCCCGCATTATCAATGACGATCCCACGCATAACGGGATTTGCAAACTGACTGAGTATCACAGGGAGGAAACGCATGCTCGGAAGATTTATCAAAACAGCAGCCCTAGCGACATCGCTGGTTGCCGCATCCGCCATCGCGGCAACTGCAGCTGACTACACGCTGCGCGCGACTGCAAACTCTAATGAAAACGATGAGGACTATGACGGTCTGATCGTTTTCAAAAACTTTGTCGAAGCGGCCTCGAACGGTGCGATCGAAGTCGAACTGTTCATCGGAACGCAGTTGTGTTCGAACGGCGCGGAATGCCTGCAGGGCGTTGCTGATGGCACCATCGACATCTACATCTCTACCTCTGGCGGTGCGTCGGGAATCTTCCCTTACGTACAGGTGCTCGATCTTCCCTACCTGATGGCAGATGACCGTGTGGCCGAGCGTGTACTGTCCGGTGATTTCACACGGAAAATGCGCGAGATGGCGCTGGAGGATTCCGGCGGTGCGATCCGTCTGATGACCATCGGCAACACAGGCGGCTGGCGCAACTTTGCGAACACGCAGCGCCGGATCGCCGAACCCGCGGACATGGAAGGCCTGAAGATCCGCACCGTGGTCGCTGACCTGCCTCAGGAACTGGTCAAGGCATTGGGCGCCTCGCCCACGCCGATTCCGTGGCCCGAGCTGTTCACCAGCTTCCAGACCGGTGTTGTTGAAGGATCCAAGAACGGCATTACCGACATCATGGGCATGAAGTTCCCGGATGCAGGCCTGCAATACGTCACGCTGGACGGCCACGCTTATATGGGTGCGCTGTGGTGGATGAATAACGCCAAGTTCCAGGAGATGCCCGAGGATCTGCGCCGCGTGGTCGTCGACGGTTTCTATGCCCTGCAGCAGGCCACTTTTGCCTCGCCCAAGCGCAAGTCGATCCAGGCTTATGAAGATTTCGTTGCGGGCGGCGGTGACCTCTACGTCCCGACACCCGATCAGAAAGCCGCGTTCAAAGATGCGGCTACGCCTGTTTACGAGTGGTTCCAGTCGAACGTGGCTCGCGGTGATGAGATTTTTGCCGCGCTGACCGAAGCCGTTTCGATTGCGGAAGGCGAGATCAATGCGTCACGCGATGCAGACCTGAACTAATCAATTGTGGGTCGGGCCTTGTGGCCCGGCCCTTTCACCGAAACGGGTACATCCACCCTTTGTAGTCGTTGACCAGAACATGCGCCCTTTCAATCTGCTCCGGCGACATTTTCTTGACCACTTCCTCAAGGCTGATCGCCGCGTCGGGATCGCCGCCAATGGCGCTAAGCGTGTACCACATGTAAGCCCGCACCAGATCGGGCGCAGGCATGCCCAGACCAAGCTCATAATACCAGCCAACACCAGACTGCGCCCCGGGATGACCTTTCATCGAGGCGCGCAGATACCATTCAAAGGCCCGCTCATAATCCTGCTCGACGCCCAGCCCAAGGCCATACATCACACCGATCAGCTCTTCCGCCTCGGCATTGCCAGAACGCGCGGCGGGCCAAAGTTCCTCGCGCGCGGCCTCAAACTCTCCCGCCTCCATCATATCGCGGGCCTGCTCCAGTTCGGCAAGCGCCGGGGTGGCAAGAAGACAAAGGGCAAAAACATACTGACGCATGGGGTGGCTGCTTTCCTCTGGGCCGGGACGGCAATCGCGCAAGAACTTCCACGACCGCTAACAGATGACGATTTCCTGTCCTTTGATATGAAACAGGCCGCCATCGGTCATCAACTGTTTTACGACCCGATCCTGTCAGGCAATCAGAACATCGCCTGCGCCCATTGCCATCACCCCGATTTCGGAACGTCGGACGGGTTGTCACTGGGCATCGGCGAAGGTGGTGACGGCCTGGGACCCGACCGAAACCCCGGCACAGGCGCCGACAAGATCCGCAAACGCATCCCCCGAAACTCTCCGGGCCTTTGGAACCTAGGGGCGAAGGACATTCACACCCTGTTTCACGACGGTCGGCTGAGCATCTCAGATGTTTATGGCAACCGCTTCAACTCGCCCGCACAGGAATGGTTGCCAGAGGGTTTGAACTCACTGCTCGCTGCGCAGGCGTTGTTTCCGCTGACCTCGCAGTTTGAGATGGCAGGCAACGTGGCCGAGAACCAGGTCACTGGAGCCGTACACGACCGGATCGACAAAGGCTGGCCGATCCTCGCCAAAAGGGTGCGCACCGATCCGAACTATGGTCCGGCCATCGTCGCTGCGTTTGACGAAATCGAGGCGACCGAGGACATCTCGATCACCCAGATAGCCAACGCGCTTGCAGCCTTCATGGCCGTCGAATGGCGCAGCACAGACAGCCCGTTTGATCAGTATCTGGCCGGAGACACTACCGCCCTGTCACAGGACCAAAAGAACGGCATGAGCCTGTTTTACGGAAAGGCGCAATGCTCTGCCTGCCATTCCGGGCCGCTCATGTCGGATCAGAAGTTTCACGCGCTGGCTCTGCCACCATTCGGACCGGGCCGTACAAGACAATGGGACCCCTACGTCCGGGACGTCGGTCGCATGGGCGAAAGCGACCGGTTGGAAGATGCCTACAGGTTTCGCACACCGATGCTTCGAAACATCGCGCTGACTGCGCCTTACGGCCATAACGGAGCGTTACCCGATCTCGAAAGCATGATCCGTCATCATCTGAATCCGCAGCAGAGCCTGTCGCAGTGGACTCGGGACATGGCCGCTTTGCCCGACGTGCCCTGGCTTCAGAAAGCGGACTTTGTGGTGTGGGACGACAAGTTCGAAATGGAACGTCAGCGCACCAAGATCGACATTCGTCTAGTAGAACTATCCGACGAGGAAATAAAAAGTCTCATCGCCTTTTTGCAGGCACTGACGGGGTCAAGCGTAGAGACGCCGCCATTCGGCGTGCCTGAAGGGTTCGTACCATAAGAAAAACCCCCGCTTTTCAGCGGGGGTTTCGCGTTTTTACTCGGCGGCTTCTTCGTATTCTGACATTGGTGGGCATGTGCAGACGAGGTTTCGGTCTCCGTATGCGTTGTCGACGCGGTTGACGGGGGACCAGTATTTGT
>NZ_JBQFRP010000010.1:0-218749 GCF_056537465.1 Ruegeria sp. CE8 | reverse complement strand
CCGGATCGAGATCATGTTTGGCAGGCTCAAGGATTGGCGCCGTGTGGCAACCCGGTACGACAGGTGCCCGAAGGTCTTCCTCGCAGCAATCGCCCTCGCAGCTCTCGTCATCTATTGGCTATGTGTCCTGACCCTAGCGACGTGCTTCACGGTTGCCACTCGCCAGTATTTCAGCGCGCGTTTAAATCATCTGCAATCGTCCGACTCGGTGATCTCTTGCGTGGCAAACCCTTAAGCGCAAGAACAACCGACACTCTTGGGCACACAAGTTTACTGGTCATCGAAAACCGGTCGCGGCGAACCTTCTTTGTCCAGCGCAACAAATACGAAATCCGCATCCGTCACTTTCTCGGCCTTCCCCGAGTATCTTGGCCTTGCCCAAGCGTCCACGTGAATCCGCATCGAAGTCCGCCCTACCGCTTGTAGTGTCGCGTAAAGCGTGACTTCGTCGCCGACTTTGACCGGCCTGAGAAACTTCATGGCTTCGACGGCCACCGTGGCACCACGCCCTTGCGACACCCGACCCGCTATGTTGCCCGCCGCCAGATCCATTTGAGACATAAGCCATCCCCCGAAGATATCGCCCGAAGGATTGGTATCTGCCGGCATGGCTATCGTGCGGATAACCAGCACGCCTTCGTCTTGCTGCCTGCCATGAGTCGCGAGGTCTAGCCCCCGCGCCAGAGCCGCTTCATAATCATCATTCATGTCTGACCTCTCCCGTTTCGGCACTTGGGCCAAGCATTATTGATCTATCACATGACCCGAAGGCTAACCGCTGCAGTGATGCATCGGGCCGCCTTTATAGCGCGGAAAGCCGTAGCCATTGACAAAAACCACATCGATGTCTCCGGGTTTCTCGGCGATACCTTCGCGCAAAATGGCGGTGCCTTCCTGATGCAGGGCGTGTATGCAACGCTCGGCAATATCGTGGTCAGATTGCACGCGATGCGCAATCCCGGCCTTTTCGGCGACGCTTTGAATCAGCGACTTAACGTCCTCGTCCAGTGTGACGTCACCCCCGTCGTAGCGGTAGAATCCGGCCTGTGTTTTACGGCCTTTGCGTCCCATTTCGACCAGCTGGTCATGCACCTGAAACGCGTGCGGATGCACTGCGCCCTCAGGCAGCGATTTACGCATCAGATAGCCGATATCAATCCCCGAAAGGTCCAGCACCTGAAAAGGCCCCATCGCCATACCGAGCCGGCGCAGCGCGGCGTCCACCACCTCGGGGGAGCCGCATTCCAGCATGAGAAGACCCGCCTCGCGCTGATAAGCCTGATACATGCGGTTGCCGATGAACCCGTGGCACACCCCGGCGATGACGCCAATTTTGCCCAGCTTTTTCATGACTGCAGCCAAAGTAGCCGTGACTTCGGGGGCCGTGCGGTCGGTACGAATGACCTCGACCAGTTTCATGATCTGCGCCGGGCTGAAGAAATGCAGACCCGCCACCCGGTCCGGGCGCGCTGTGGCCGATGCGATCTCGTTAATGTCCAGATACGAAGTGTTCGTGGCCAGAATGGCAGTCGGGTGGCAGACCTGATCCAGCCGTTCGAAGATCTTCTTTTTGATCGCCATATCCTCGACGGCGGCTTCGATCACCAGATCGGTATGTGCCAAATCTTGGTAGTCTGTGGTGAGGGTGACTTTTGCCAGAATGATCTCGGCCTGCGCGCGATCCAGTTTGCCGCGTTTGACGGCCTGTTCCAGGTTGTCACGAACACGCTCGATTCCGGCCTGAGCGGCTTCATCCGATATTTCGACCAACGTGACCGGGATGTTTTGCGACGCGAAGACTTGCGCGATCCCTGCCCCCATGGTGCCCGCGCCGATAACGGCCACACTATTGACTTCGGCGGCCTGCGACAGGTCCAGACCTTCGACCTTGTGGGTTGCACGCTCGGCAAAGAAGATATGGCGCAGAGCGGTGGATTGCGAGCTTTTGCGCAACTCCAGCGACAGGGCGCGTTCGGCATCAAGTCCGGCCCGAAAATCCGTGCCCGTGGCCGCCTGAACCGCATCGATGACGGCCAGAGGCGCGTCCAGCCCGCGTTTGCGCTTGCCACACATGGCGCGCCATTGATCGAAAACACCGGGATCAAAGCTGTCGGGAGCAATGGGCCGCTTCAGCTTGAAAGGGGTCGGGTCCATCCCTGTCAACGTTGCCGCAAAACTCAATGCGTCATGTTCGAGATCGTCGGCAATTGCATTGATCAAGCCGCTTTCCAGTGCTTTTTGCGCGCTGACCGGTTTGCCCTCAACCGCCATTTCCAGCGCGGGTTCGACCCCGATCAGGCGCGGCAGTCGCTGCGTGCCACCCGCGCCGGGGACAAAGCCCAGATTGACCTCGGGCAGGCCCAATCGCGCGTCCGCCGTCGCGATCCGATGCGAACAGGCCAGCGCAATTTCCAGCCCACCGCCAAGCGCCTGACCATGGATCGCTGCGACAACCGGCTTGGGGCAGGATTCGATGAACAGCACCAGATCGTTCAGGTGCGGCGGCACCGGCGGCTTACCCAATTCCGAGGCATCTGCCCCCGCCATAAAGGTTCGGCCAGCACAGATCAGCACCACTACGGCAACCTGGGGATCGGTCGAGACAGCCTGAAACGCATCCCACAACCCCTGACGCACAGCCTGCGAAATGGCGTTGACCGGTGGAGCATCCACCCGGATCAGCGCAACCTGTTCCGTTCGCGTCACTTTTACGGCGCTCATGCCTTGTCCTCCGGCTTGTGTGATGGGTTGCGGGTATCTGTACAGAAATTTCGGCGGATCGGGGTATAGAGAGTTTCGATCTCTGCCAGAGGCAAACCCTATAGGCACAAAGATCCCGTCTATATTTTTTTCGTATGGACAGCAGTTAAAAATGATATTTTTATTATCGCAAGACGCTCTCTACCCTGACCAGCAATCAGAGAAGGCCCCACTCCAGGTCGGGCCGGAACAGGAATTGCGAGGTTGTTATGACAAATCTGGGATATCTCGTAACCCGTGCCGCCCGTTTCTGGGCAGACAGGGTTGCTCTTAAGGACGAACGCGTCACACTGAGCTACGCACAGGTGGACGACCGCACGAACCGCTTGGCCACCGCGTTGACCGGGTTGGGCGTTGTACAAGGCGACCGGGTCGCGGTACTGGCCTGGAACCGGGTTGAGATTGCCGAGGCTGAGGTGGCGCTGTTGAAGGGTGGCTTCATCCGTGTGCCAATCAACGCCCGGCTTTCGGCGGATGAAGTGGTGCATGTTTGTGCCGACAGTCAGGTGCGCGTTCTGATCACGGATGAGGCGCATCTGCCCGCCGCCCAGCGCGCACTGACGGAAAACCCCGAACTGCAGACACTGCTGGTCATGGGTGATGGCGGAAGCTACGAAGACGCGCTCGCACAGGCCGATCCCAGCCCGGTCAGTGTTGAAACCGACCCCAAGGACATTGCCGTACACCACTATACCTCGGGTTCCTCTGGGGTTCTGAAGGCCGCGATGCATTCAGTGCGCAACCGCCGCGCGATCCTGCGCAAAATCACGTTTCGGTCGCGCCTGTACCCTGATCAACCTGAAACCTTTCTACACGTGGGGCCCATAACCCATGTGTCGGGGATGGCATTGCTGCCCATGCTTTCGCAGGGGCATACCAATATCATCCTGTCGCGGTTTGACGTGGACAATTACCTTTCGACGCTGGAGCGCGAAAAGGTAACTCAGACCTATCTGGTCCCGACCATGATCAACCGCATCCTCGCCGCACCGAACCGGAGCGCTTACGACCTCTCCTCTCTCAAACTGCTGCGGTACGGTGCGGCACCCATTTCTCCCACCCGTTTGCGCGAAGCGGTCGAGTTCTTCGGCCCGATCCTGAACCAGGGTTATGGCGCAGGCGAGGTCTGCTCCTCGGTCACGCTGCTGACCGAAGCGGACCATAAGCTGGCACTCGACACCCGACCCGAGCTGTTCCAATCCTGCGGCCGCCCGCTGTTCGAGACTGAGGTCAAGGTGGTTGATGAAACAGGCGCAGAAATGCCCGCCGGAGTGGCAGGCGAACTGGTGGTGCGGGGCGAAGACGTCATGCAGGGCTATTACAACGCCCCTGAACTGACTGCGCCAGTTCTGAAGAACGAATATTACCACACCGGTGACATCGCCTATATGGACGAGACCGGCTATATCTTCATCGTCGACCGCAAGAAGGACATGATCGTTACCGGCGGGTTCAATGTTTACCCCAATGAGGTCGAACACGCCCTGTTCGAGCGTCCCGAAGTATATGAAGCCTGCGTCGTTGGCGTGCCCGACCCGGATCTGGGCGAGGCCGTGAAGGCCGTGATCGTTCCGCGAAAAGGTGCTTCGGTTGACGCTGATGCTCTGATCACGCATTGCATTGAAAAACTTGGGAAATTCAAAAAGCCGCATTCAGTGGATTTTGTGGATGAACTGCCCAAGAACGACGCCGGCAAGATTCTGCGGAGGCAGGTGCGCGACGGATATTGGGCCAACTCAGATCGGAAGGTGTGACCATGAACCAAGGGTTGAACCGCGCCACATCCGGGCTTGAGGCCGGAGCTTTCGCCAACTTGCGCGCGAAGGTAAATGATCTGCTGTATGATGAGATGATCCCGTTCGAACGCGAAAACGGTCTGAGTCATGAAACCCGGTTCGAACGTTCGCAACTGGAAGAATGGTGGAAACGCTCGCGCGCGCTTGGCATCTATGGCTGCAACCTGCCAGAGGAGTTCGGCGGGCTCGGCCTTTCGATCGACCAGCTTTGCACCCTCAAGGCCGACTGCACACGATCCAACGCGGCGCTTTATGGCTGTGTTCTGGGCGAAAACGGCGGTCCGATGCGGATCGGATACATCATCACCCGTGCCGCGGATGAGCAGAACGAAGAGTTCTTCTATCCCGCCGCGCGCGGCGAACGTGCCGGGTGTTTCGCGCTGAGCGAACCCAATGCAGGGTCGGATGCCATGCGTATCGAAACCACCGCCGTGAAGGATGGCGACGATTACATCATCAACGGGCACAAGCGCTATATCACCGCCTCACGCACCGCAGATTTTGCCATCGTGATGTGCGTTACCGACCCTGATGCGGGCGCGGATGGGGTGACTGCCTTTCTCATCAATGCGGCCTCACCCGGTTACCGGGTCGAAGGGCACTACCTGCCGATGTCCGGACAGCATATCGACAATGACATTATTCTGGAAAACGTCCGGGTTCCTGCGCGCAATATTCTGGGCGGGTTGGGCAACGGGTTTAAACTGGGAATGGAGCGGATCAACATCAACCGCCTGCTGCAATGCCCAACCATGTTGGGCCACGCCCAGTTCGCGTTGGAACAGGCGGTCGACTATGCCAACCGTCGAGTGCAGTTCAAACAACCCATCGCCAACTTCCAGGCGATCCAGCACATGCTGGCCGATATGAAAACCGCGAATTTTGCCGCTCATTCGATGATCCACGCCGCCGCCGCCAAGGCTGATCGGGGCGAGAACATTCGGACCGAGGCGGCCATGTGCAAGGTTTTTGTCGCCGAAAACGCCTTTCAAGTGGCCGACAAAGCGATCCAGATCCATGGCGCAACCGGCATGACCAAGAACCACCCCGTCGAATGGGTATTCCGACGCCTGCGCATGTTCCGCGTGTTGACGGGCAGTTCAGAGATTCAGCGCAACACCATAGGCAAAGGCATCCAGAAAGAATGGCAAAAGGCACATCCGGAGGCGGCGCAATGACGAATGACTGGTCATTTCTGAACGGGATGCGCATCGTCGATCTGTCGCGTCTGTTGCCGGGGCCCTTTGCCACCCAGACACTGGCCGATCTGGGGGCCGAGGTCATCAAAATCGAAGAACCCAAGCACGGCGATCCGGGACGTCGGCTGGGCAAGGACATGTTCGCGCGACTGAACCGTAACAAGAAATCCCTTACGTTGGATCTGAAGTCGGACGAGGGCAAGGCGGTTCTGACCGACTTGCTGAAGGGCGCTGATGCGGTGATCGAAAGCTTCCGACCCGGCGTGATGGATCGGCTTGGTTTCGGCTACAAGGACGTGCGCGCACTGAACCCGGCCATCGTCTACTGCTCGCTCTCGGGTTTCGGTCAGACCGGCCCTTATCGCCAGCGCGCCGGGCATGACATCGATTTTCTGGCGCTGTCGGGCTATTTCGCCGTCCCCAGTCAAGTCAATGATAAGCTGGCCCGCCCAAAGATCCGCCTGTCGGACTACGCTGGAGCGATGTATGGCGCGCTATCGCTGGCGGTAGCCATGGCGTCGGCCAAAATAAGTGGCAAAGGCCAGTATCTGGATGTTGCGATTACGGACGCCATGGCCAACTGGTCCGCGCCTTTGGTGCGCATCGCGCATGAACTGTGCGGCGGGGACTCAGACAAAATGTCCTTTGTCATGCCCGACAATGACATCTTTGAAACCAGTGACGGCAGGTACATTGCGATCGGGTTGTTCGAAAACAAGTTCTGGGTGCAACTGGCTACAATGATGGACAGCGAATTCCCGCAGCTTGGTCGCACCGAATACGCCACCAACCAATTGCGCAACCAGCGCAAGCGCGAGGTGCATGCGATGATGTCTGAGATGTTTGCCTCAAAAACGCTGGCCGAGTGGGAGGCACTGTTTCGGCCGACCGATCTGCCCTGGGCCGTTGTCTATCAGGACATGCGCCTGTTCGATGACCCGCATTTGCAGGATCGCGGCATGTTCGGAGAGCTTGGCGAGGGCGAAAACAAGAGCTTTCAGGCCGGATACCCGACCAAGTTTTCCGCTGGCCTGAACGAGTTCAATCGCCCGCCGCCGGGCAAAGGACAAGATACTGACGAGATTCTGCGCGGGCTGGGCCATGACGATGCCGCCATTCAGGCGATGCGCGACGCAGGAGTGATCTGATGACCGAGGCTTTTATCTGCGATGCAATCCGAACACCCATCGGTCGGTATGGTGGAGGGCTATCCTCGGTCCGCGCTGACGATTTGGGTGCGATACCATTGCGCGCACTGATGGAACGCAATCCACAAGTGGACTGGACAGCGGTCGACGACGTTCTCTTCGGCTGCGCCAATCAGGCGGGCGAGGACAACCGCAATGTGGCGCGCATGTCGTCGCTGTTGGCCGGGCTGCCGGACACTGTGTCCGGGACCACGCTGAACCGGCTGTGCGGGTCGGGGCTCGATGCGGTCAGTTACGGCGCGCGCGCGATCAAGGCCGGGGATGCCGATCTGATCATCGCAGGCGGTGTCGAAAGCATGAGCCGGTCGCCCTTTGTAATGCCCAAAGCAACCTCTGCCTTTTCCCGCGCGGCTGAGATACATGACACAACCATTGGCTGGCGTTTTGTGAACCCGTTGATGAAAGCGCAACACGGTGTCGACTCGATGCCGGAAACCGCCGAAAACGTGGCCGAGGACTTCGATATCAGCCGCGAAGATCAGGACGCCTTCGCCCTGCGCTCGCAACAGCGCGCAGCCGCCGCGCAGGCTGCTGGTGTTTTCGCCGAAGAAATCACGCCCGTGACGATCCCGCAGCGCAAAGGCGATCCGCTGGTCATCGACACGGACGAACATCCCCGTCCCGATACCACACTGGCGGGCCTGGCCAACCTGAGGGCCCCGTTCCGCGCAGGCGGGTCGGTGACGGCGGGCAATGCTTCGGGCGTCAATGATGGCGCGGCGGCGCTGATCATCGCCAGCGAAGACGCCGCCAAACGCCATGGCCTGACGCCCCGCGCACGCATCGTCAGTGCCGCGGCAGCCGGGGTCGCCCCACGCATAATGGGGTTCGGTCCGGCACCAGCCACGCAAAAGCTGCTGGCGCGCACGGGGCTGCAGATCGACCAGATTGATGTGATCGAATTGAATGAGGCCTTTGCCGCACAAGCATTGGCCGTAACCCGCGCACTGGGGCTGTCCGACGATTCGCCACAGGTGAACCCAAACGGCGGCGCGATCGCTCTGGGCCATCCTTTGGGCATGTCCGGCGCGAGATTGGCACTGACGGCGACACATCAGCTGCAGCGGACCGGAGCGGCCCGCGCGATCTGCACTATGTGCATCGGCGTCGGTCAGGGAATTTCACTTTTGTTGGAACGGGTTTGACCGCATGAGCACAGGTCGGGCCAACGAAACCAGGGCTATAGGGTGAGATCATATGATTTTCCTATGACGAAAATCGAAAGATAATATTACCCTAATGGCCTTAAGCGACGATAGCCTTTGAAAATGGATTTTCAGGCAATGGCGCATTGCCACGAACTCGATGGGAGGAGAACCATGACAAAACTAGGATGGATGAAGAGCCTGGCCGCAGGTGCGGCGCTGGTTCTGAGTGGGACACTGGCGCAGGCCGCCGATTTCCCAGAGCGCCCGATCGACATGGTCGTCGGCTTTAAGGCCGGCGGCGGAACCGACACTTATGCGCGCGCACTGGCCAGCGCAGCCGAGGCATATACTGGTGGTCAGCCGGTAGTCGTGGTCAACAAGCCAGGCGGCGGTGGTCTGGTTGGCGGACGCTTTGTAGCGGATCAGCCGCCCACCGGTTACACCCTGTACCTGGCCTCGGCAGGATCGATCGTCCTTAAGAACCTGATCAAACCGCAGGTCGTTTCGACCGATGACTTCAAAATGGTCGGCACCATCGGTGAACTGACTGCGGGTATCTTCGTACCTGCCAGCTCGCCCATTCAGTCGCTGGATGAGCTGATCGAAGCCGGCAAATCATCAGACACAGCATTGCGCTGGGGGCATACCGGTCGCGGCAACGTCTGGCACATGGCCGGCCTGGGCGTGCTGAAGCCGAATGACGTCAAAGCCAAGGACGTACCGTTCAAGGGTGGTTCCGGCGTCCGTGCCGCGCTGGCCAGTTCCGAGGTCGACTTTGGCGTGATGGGCGCGCATCTGGGCCGTGGTTTCGAGGATGAGGTCCGTCTGCTTGCGGTTCTGTCCAACAACCGCCATCCCGCCGCACCCGACGCACCGACGGCCAAAGATCTGGGAGTAGAGTTCATTCCGGTATCCTCTCCCATGATCGTAATGGCTCCAGCAAGAACTCCTGATGAGGTCGTTGCGCAACTTTCGGACGCAATCGTGGCAATAACTCAGGATGAAGCGTTTCTTGAAACACTGACGACCGCAGGTTTGCCGACCGCAAGTATCAACGGTCCGGACACCGCCGCCAATATCGAGACGTCCAAGGCTGATTGGAGCAAGCTGTTGGAAGGTCTGGAATGACCCAGAACATTGATATCGACGTGGCGCGCAAGACAGCGCGCCACAACATCGTGACAGGCGCAGTGCTGACCGTTCTGGCCGCCTTCTTTTTCTGGAAATCCTTCAACATCTCGTTGGATTTTGTTGACGAGGAAGGCGTTGGCCCCCGGTTCTTCCCACAGGCCATTTGCGTGGCACTTGGACTGATCGGGGTGACCCTGGCGGTGTTCGGCATCAGGGGGCAGGTCGCACCGGCTGACAAAAGCAGTTTTGACGCGAAACGGTTCTTTTCCGACGCTGTCCCGCTGTTCCTGCTCGGTCTCGCCTTTGTCTGGATGTTCGGCGCCTTCGGCTACATCGTTGCTTGTTTCGTACTGCTTCTGATCGCGTCACTGCTGTTTGCCGTGCGTCCCCCGGCCCTGATCCTTCTGCCGGTCATCGGTACGATCATTCTGTACCTGCTGTTCTTCAAGCTGATGACTGTGTTCGAACCAGCCGCAACAATCTTCAACCCCCTGTCCCTGCTCGGGCTGAAGTGAGGTAAGCGACGACATGGAACTTCTGCACGGATTCTATACCATCTTCACCACGCCCGAGACCCTGATGTTCGTGGTTTTGGGCGCAATCCTAGGCGTGATCGTGGGTGCGGTGCCCGGTCTGACGGCCTCGGCTGCCATCGCGATGCTGGTGCCCATCACCTACTACATTGACCCTCTGTCGGCGCTGGCATTCCTTTATGTCATCGGCAAGGCCGGGCGGTTTGGCGGGTCCATCTCGGCCATTCTTTTCAATACGCCCGGTACGACGGCCGCTGCTGCCACGGTCATCGACGGGCATGCTCTGACCAAGAAAGGTCAGGCAGGGAAGGCCCTGAAAACCGCCACGACTGCGTCGGTCATCGGTGACTATATCGGTGAGTTCATGCTGATTTTCGGCGCGCTGACCATCGCGCAGCTGACCCGTGAACTGGGGCCGCCAGATTATTTTGCCATTTATGTCTGTGCCTTCCTGATCATCGGATCGGTGATCTCGGACTCGGTTCTCAAGGGCATCGCTTCGACTCTGTTCGGTGCAACGTTGGCGATGATCGGGCTGGATCCCATCACATCCGAGCCACGCTACAGCTTTGGAATGGTTGAACTGTATAACGGGTTCTCACTTGTACCTCTGCTGATTGGTATGTTCGTGATTTCCGAAGTGTTCGCGCAGGTTCAGGCCGCCCGGTCCGGACAATCGCATCATGACGAGATCGCCGCCCGCAAGCCCGAAGATGATCAGCTCAGCTGGGTCGAGTTCCTTCGCTGCCTGCCCTTCATAGGCCGTGGATCTGCCATCGGCGCACTGGTGGGTCTGATCCCCGGCGTCGGATCGGCTGTGGCCTGTTTCGTGGCTTATGGTTCATCCAAGGCCAAAGCCAAGAACAAGGACGAATGGGGCAAAGGCGCCATCGAAGGCGTGGCCGCGCCCGAAGCCGCCAACAACGCCGTGTCAGGACCATCCATGATCCCGCTTCTGGCGCTTGGCGTGCCCGGTTCGACCATCGCGGCGATGCTGATGGGTGTTTTCCTGATCCACGGCATTCAGGTAGGTCCGAAGATCTTCGAGACCTCGGGCGACATCGTCTATGGCCTGTTTGCCGCCGGCCTGATCGGCATTGCGCTGTATGGGTTGATCGGCTGGTTCCTGGGACCGCTGATCGGTCGCGTCATCGACAAGGTGCCGCAGCAGCTGATCTACCCGACCATTCTGGCTGTGGCCCTGATCTCAGCCTACACCGCGCGGTCTTCGATGTTCGACGTGCTGGTCGCCTGTATCTTTGGCCTGATTGGGTATTTCATGCGGACGCTGAACTTCAGCCCTGCCGCCGCGATCATCGCCTTTGTGCTGGCTCCTGGGGCCGAGCAGGCGCTGCGCCAGTCGGTTCTGCTGACCGACGACGGGTTTGGTATCTTCCTGCACCGCCCCGTGGCGCTGGTCTTCTTTGCCATCCCCGTAATCGCAATCGGTATTCGCATCATCGGCCGGATGCGCGCCCGCAAGGCCACCCGGACCGAGTTGCAGACCTGACAAACCCCTGCCCGAGCGCCTCAAAAGGGTGCTCGGGCAAAACAACAGGGATTCTGAGGATATGCTGGACGACACCAACTCTAATCTACAGCAATATCTGAACGCCCTGCGCGCAGATGGCTTTGGCGGCGATATCGCCGATGACGAGGCCGCTCGGCTGGTCGGGGCGACCGACAACAGCATCTATCACATCGAACCGCAGGCAATCCTGTTTCCCAAGGAAGCTACCGATGTGGTGCGGGCCGCGACACTTGCGGATCGGTTTGGCATCGCGTTGACCGCCCGTGGCGGCGGGACCGGCACCAACGGTCAGTCACTGAATGACGGCGTGGTGGTCGACATGTCGCGCCACATGACCGGCATCCTGTCGTTGAATACGGATGCGGGCACAGTCACGGTCGAACCCGGCGTGGTGCTGGATCAGCTCAACGCATATCTAAAGCCGCACGGCTATTTCTTTGCCCCCACAGTTTCCACGTCCTCTCGGGCGACAGTTGGCGGCATGTTCGCCACCGATGCCAGCGGCAAAGGCAGTCGGATCTATGGCCGCATGTCGGATCATGTCCTCGCCGCCGAAATCACTTTGGCCAATGGGCGTCGAGTTTCAGTCACCACTCACGGTAGTTTGGATGAAGAATTGAGTCGCACTGCGACTGCAATCCGCGCTGACCTGGACTCTCACGCTCAAGAGATCGCCCGCCGGTTTCCCGTCATGAACAGGGGCCTGACCGGCTATAATCTGGACGAGGCGCGCGGAAACGCGGGCGATCTCAACCTCATCAAACTACTGGCCGGGTCCGAGGGCACACTGGCCCTGACTACCCATCTGACACTGCACATCACGCCGATCCCAAAAACGCGCGCCCTGACGGTATTGGCCTATGACAACTGCGTCGCGGCACTGGACCACGTTCCATTTTTGGTCAAATCCGAACCAGCGGCGATCGAGTTTCTGGACGACAAAATCCTTGCCCTTGCCGCTGCCTCTCCGATGTGGAGCGAGGTGGAAAGTGTATTGGGCCAAATCGGCGAGGCCGGCGGTCTTCTGTTCGTGGAATTTACCGGCGACAGCAATGACGAAGTGCGCGCGGGTCAGGACCGTTTGGCCCATATTCTTGATCAGAACCTTATCCATCTCGCTGCTCAGGTGACCACCGCTGCTCCGACCGAGATGTCGGCGCTGTGGGAGATGCGCAAACGCGCGGTGGGTCTGTTGGCCGCGGTGGAAACCAGCCGAATAGGCCTGCCCTTTGTCGAGGACGCCGCTGTTCCACCGGAAAACCTGTCGGCCTTCGTTTCCGAGTTCGGTCAGTTGCTGGATTCCCGAGGTCTGACCTTCGGAATGTTCGGCCACGCAGATGTGGGCTGTGTCCACGTGCGCCCGATGTTGAACATGCGCGACCCGGCGGATCGGGATCAAATCCGCCCGATCTCGGACGCGGTGTCGGCGCTGTGCCAAAAACACGGCGGCCTGATCTGGGGCGAGCATGGCAAGGGAATGCGAGGAGAGTACGTCGAAACCTACGTGGGCCCCGACCTTTATTCGGTGATGCGCCGGATCAAGGCCGCTTTCGACCCCGACAACCGCCTGAACCCCGGCAAGCTGGTGACGGCAGATGCCAGCGAACTGACGGTGACGAGGCTGGATGACGTTCCGATACGCGGCGCACGAGACGCCCAGATTGACGAAACCGTCCATGCCGCATTTGACCGTGCTATTGCGTGCAACGGCAACGGTGCCTGCCATAACTGGGCGCCCGACGACCCGATGTGCCCGTCCTACAAGGTCACGCGTGACAAAGTGCAGGCCCCCAAGGGTCGCGCCAGCCTGTTTCGCGAATGGGCGGGGCTGCGTTCGACCGATCAGGATGTCGGGCCTGTGGAAGAGGCACTGAAATCCAGCCTGGACACCTGCTTGTCCTGCAAGTCCTGCACAGGTCAATGTCCGGTGCGGGTGGATATCCCGGCGATGAAATCCGCCTTTCTGCACGAGTATTTCAAATCCCGGGCGCGCCCTGCCCGTGACCTCCTGCTGCGTCATATGGAAGGGCTGTCGCTGATCCTGCGTAAGTTGCCGCGTCTGGCTAATCTGGCGCTTGGCAATCCGTTAACGCGCGCGGCTCTGAACCGTGGCTTTGGCCTGGTCGATATCCCGACTTATGCGCCGCTGACCGCCGAACAGGCGGTACACCAGGGCAAAGGACGTCTGATCGATCCCCTGAACCTGCCATCGGATTGGGGTCAGAGCCCGGTCGTGCTGGTTCTAGACAGTTTCACCGGCGCGTTCGACACCAATGTAATCGCACAATCGGCGACACTGCTGAACCGGCTTGGCTTCTCCGTCTGGTCCCTCCCCCCAGTAGCAAATGGTAAGGCGCGGCAAGTGCGTGGCATGTTGGACGCGTTTGAAGCGCAGCGCCACAAGACCGGCGCGCTGTTGTCACGGATCAAGATGGATGCACTACCTCTGATCAGCCTCGAACCCGCCGTTACCGATCTGCTGAACAAGGACTACAACCTGGGCAAACAAACCGTTCTCTCGCTGGACCGGTTCCTGTCCGAAAATCTGGACTTGCTGCCCCAATTGGCTGCCGAAGACACCCAGTTCACTCTGTTTTCTCATTGCACCGAGAAAACCGCCGACCCGGCAACACCCCGGCGTTGGCAAACGGTGTTTCGCCGCTTCGGGCTGACGCTTGAAATCGCCGACACCGGGTGCTGCGGCATGGCGGGCCTGTTCGGCCACGAAACCGAGCATCGCGACATGTCCCGTGATCTATTTGACTTGTCCTGGCGCGCGCCCTTGAAAACGGCCGATGCCGGAGCGCTGGCTACCGGGTTTTCCTGCCGGTCTCAGGCCGAACGCTTTGGCTCGGCCAAACCCGCACACCCCAGCGCTGCGCTTTTGGCGCGGCTTGAACCGAAACCTCAAAAAGAAACGAGGCTCTCATGACCGCCAACAACATGATCGTCCTGATGTCCGATGAACATGCTTCCAACATCATGGGTTGCGCCGGACATCCCTTCATCAAGACCCCCAATCTGGATCGGCTGGCAGCGCGGGGCACCCTGTTCGACAGCGCCTATACCAATGCACCGATCTGCGTGCCCGCACGAGCCAGCTTCGCCACCGGCAAATATGGCCATCAGACCGGCCATTGGGACAACGCCACCCCTTACACCGGCGAGCCGAAATCCTGGGGTCATTACCTGCAGAAAAACGGCAACCCGGTGGGGTCAATCGGTAAGTTGCATTACCGCAATGCATCCGATCCGGTCGGATTGGATTTCCAGCAGATTCCGATGCATCTGGTCAACGGCGTCGGAGACGTTCTGGGCTGCGTGCGTGAACCGATGCCGCGCCGCTGGAAAGCACGCGATCTGGCAGACAGCGCTGGCCCGGGCGAGACGTCGTACACCACCTATGACCGCAACATCACCGATGCGGCCTGCAACTGGATCGCGGAGCGCGGACGCGAACCGGCAGGCGACAAGCCTTGGACCGTGTTCATCTCGATGGTCGCGCCGCATTTCCCGCTGACCGCGCCGCAGGAGTTCTATGACCTGTACAAGGATATGGACCTCAAACCCTCGAAACCCGCGCGCGAGGATGACCACCCGTGGCTCAAGGCGTTGCGCCACTGCTTTGTCTACGACAACTTCAACGAAGAACGCACGCAGGCCGCGCTGACCGGGTATTTCGGTCTGGTCAGTTTCATGGATTCCAATGTGGGCCGCATTCTGGACGCGATCGAGGCGGCAGGGCTAAACGACACGACCAACATCATCTACGTAAGCGACCACGGCGATAATATGGGCGAGCGCGGTATGTGGGGCAAATCCAACATGTACGAAGAAGCCGCGGCCATTCCGATGATCATGGCCGGACCGGATGTGCCGGGCGGAAAAGTCAGCAAGACACCGGTATCGTTGGCAGATGTCTTCCCCACGGTTCTGGAATGCGCCGGTCTGATTGCCGATGACCCCGAGCTGCCGGGCCGCTCGTTGTTCCAGATCGCTGCCGAAGACGATTGTCCCAACCGTGCCGTATTCTCAGAGTATCACGCCGCTGGTGCGATGTCCGGGGCTTTCATGATCCGCAAGGGGCCGTGGAAGTATATCTACTACACCGGTCTTGCACCGCAGCTGTTCAACCTGGACAAAGACCCCGAAGAGATCGACGATCTGGGCACCGCGCCCGACTTCGAGGCCATCCGCGCCGACTTGCATGCCGAGCTTCTCAAGGTCTGCGACCCGGACGCGGTGGACCGTCAGGCAAAGGCCGATCAGGCAGTGATCATCGCAAAACACGGCGGGGTCGAGGCGGTGCTGGAACGGGGCGGTTTCGGCGCGACACCAGCGCCTGGCGCGAAGGCAGACTTCGTCGCTTCGAAAGATGCCGCCACATGAGCGGGACCAATAGGCAGATCCCGGTTTGTGCGGGGCCCGATCCGACGCCAAAAGCGCCGCGATTGGCCATGCCACCGCTGGCTTGCGACTGTCACGCGCATGTGTTTGGGCCGGACGCGCAGTTTTCAATGGTGCCGGACCGGCTTTACACGCCGCCCGAAGCACCATTGGGCGCGTACGAGTATTTGCTGGCCACGCTGGGATTACAGCGCGCCGTCATTGTGCAGCCCAGTATTTATGGCACGGACAACCGGGTCACTCTGCAAGCGGCCGAGACGGATTTGACCAGATACCGAGCGGTGGTGGTCGTGGACAGCTCGACAACCGAAGCCCAGTTGCAAAGGATGCACGATCGGGGCGCGCGCGGCGTTCGGGCCAACCTGCTGTTCAGCGGTGAAAAGGCCATGGCCGAGGTTCGCACCATTGCCGACAGGATCGAACCGTTGGGATGGCACCTGCAGGTACTGCTGGATATCAGCACATTCCCCGACCCATACGCCTATTTTTCAACCCTTCCGGTGCAGACGGTCTTTGACCACATGGGCCATTTCCCTGTGGCAAAAGGGATCGCAACCGAGGGTTTTCAGGCTCTGTTGCGCCTAATGCACGAGGGCAAAGCCTGGACGAAACTGTCCGGCGCGTACCGGATCACCGGCCAGACTGCGCCGCCATATGAAGATGTCACACCCATCGCAAAGGCCTTGATTGCGGCGAACCCAGATCAGGTGGTCTATGGCACCGACTGGCCGCATCCGCACATTCCTGTGGCAATGCCAAATGACGGTGATCTGTTGGATCAACTGGCCGATTGGGCCCTTGATGCGACTGCAATCAAGGCAATACTGACAGACAACCCCGCCCGTCTTTATGGTTTTTGATCGTCGGTCCTGACATGCCTGAAGGTGCCGCGGATCACGCCGCGATCAAACAGCTCATGGCAGATGTCCAGCATCTCCTGCCGAACGGCTCGTGAAGCTGCGTTTAGTGGCTGGTTGCGTGGCCAAGCGAGATAGATGTCTCGGATCAGGTCGGGATTAACCAGCCGTTTTGCCGAAATCTCTCCGCGACGCCAAAGCGCGTCAAGGGATGGCCATGGCAGCACTCCGGACGTCACGCCGCTGCGAATGTAGCTTAGTCTCAACCGTGCGGATTCAGTCGTCACACGCAAATTAAGGGCACGTCCCTTCTTTTCCGCGACATCTTCAACGATTTCACGCACGGCATGTGTCTGCTGGCTCAGCACCAGCGGCACTGTAAACAGGGCTTCAACATCCACCGTCTCGGATCCCGAGCACGGTTTTTCGCCCGCGCGATGGCGCGATACCAGATACAAAGGTTCAGTATAGAGATGCAGATATTCAGCCCTGGTCGTTTTCTCACGAGTGGCCAGTATCCCTAGATCAACGCGACCGTTTTCGATCATCTCTTTCACGGTCAGCGCCAACTCTTCCATGATCCGAAGCTCGACCTCTGGGTACTTTTCGGCAACCCGTTCCAACAAAAGCGGCGCGACGTGGACACCCAGCATCGGCGGCAGAACAATCGAGACCTCACCGCGGGGCGTGTCCGCCTCTTTTCGTACATCGTCGGTCGCCTGCTTCAACTGCGCCACTATCTTGCGGGCATGATGATATAAAACCTCTCCCGCCTTGGTCGGCTTGACCCCGCGCGACGAGCGCACCAGCAATTCGGTCGTCAATTCCTCTTCCAGATTGGCGATGTGTTGGCTTAGCGCAGGCTGGGCGATATGCAAAACCCGCGCTGCGCTGGACACACTGCCCTGATCGACAATCGAAATGAAGTAGCGAAGTTGGCGAATATTCATCACACACTCGGGCAAGACCTGAAGACAAATCCATTATAGCTCGGCGACCAGCAGAAGAAAATGTGATTGCAGGTCAGCGCAGATCCTGCGCAAAGGACGACCGCATCTGTGCCGCCCAGACACCATTGATCCGAGTGACCACCCAAAGCGACCGGAATGAGACCAGTGGCTGGCCTGCCTTGTCGAACCGGTCCACCATCACGTCCAGATGAACTTTGTTTTCGTCGGATTGCAGTACATTCAGATGGCCCCATTCCGTGTGCCCCCAATCCCCCCCTGCCCGAGCGTGAAAATCGCCAAGATAGCTGTCAGGCGTATCCCAGATTTTGACCGTCTCGCCAGCCAGACGATAATGGGGGAAGTGAAGTGTTTCAGCGATGGCTTTGGGATCTCGTGCGTTCAAAGCCTCAACGTGGCGCCGCATGACTTCCATGGCTGACTGGACGGCATCTTCGGACATACTTTATTCCCTTGAAAAATAGGTGTTGCAACGCAATTCCAGTATATATCAAGCCTTTAACGTAACATAGGCCTCTTCGGCCTCTCAGCTGCAAGTTTTGCCGCTAACCCTCGCAAAAAATCGCAATATTGCCATCCAAACTGACCTGTCAGGTGTTGGAAACCACCTATTCAGGCAGCTTACAAAGCCGAGCGCCTAGTCACCGCAAATTCCGGACAAATCAAACAAAGAAACAAGCGATCAGATCGTGCTTTCTTCGCCGTTACTCTGTAGTGACAGTTGGTCCGAAATAACCTGTTTCAGACCGTCTACAGGTCACGCACCATTAGGTTTCGAACCGCATCTGGTGCGACTGTGCGCTTGCAGAGCTGAAGCCCCGGAATCTTGCCGCCAAAATCGCGAAATCAAGTCATCATATCCAAACCCCAAACCTAACCGTGCAGAACCGGAGGAGAGACATTTATCTATCTGAATTAGATTTAGTGTTAGAGTATCAAGGCTACAAGTTGCCCGCATCGTTCAGCATTGGTGGCGCAAGAAATTGGGGGAAAGTGACGTGTTTGAGTTTTACAACGCAATCTGGAAAACAACTGGACGCCATCAAATAGTGAACATACTGCTTTCGCTTTCAATTGCCGCGTTAGCCGCTTTTCCTTTGAATTATCAGAAGAATATCGTGAACGGGCTGACCGAAAAAGACATAGACCCCGGCCAGCTTCTAGTGCTTGGCGCAGCAATGGGTGGTGTCATACTTCTGAGCCTCGCACTGAAATGGATACTGGGATATCTTTCAAGTGTTCTGGGCGAGGATATGATCCGCAAACTACGCAAACGCATTTGCGTTCTGTCGCGCGAACGTCCAGCAGGGTCCGATAAAATTGCCTACGGCGCAAAGGCGACAATGGTGTCGGCGGAAGCCGAACAAGTGGGAAAATTCACGGGAAGTGCCTTGTCCGAACCACTCGTTCAGGCCGGAACTCTTGTCGTGGTCGTGGGTTATATTGCTGCCAATCAACCGTCTCTGGGGTTGATCGCGATTGGTATGATCGTACCTCAGATCTTTATTGTCCTCATCGTTCAGACCCGCGTGAACTCGCTGGTCTCGGATCGTGTACACACACTGCGCGATGCCACAAACATGCTCGTAGATGCAGATCGGTCGGCTGCGGAAATAACGCCCCGCTTTGACCAAATCTACGAGACACGCTCTCGAATTTTTGTTTGGAAATTATCCTCTAAATTTGTTCTCAGCGCGATTAATGGAATCGGAACGGTAGGGGTTCTTGTCGTCGGTGGTTGGCAGGTTCTCGAGGGCAATACCGATGTCGGCACCGTCGTTGCCGCGACAGTTGGCTTGACCCGTCTTCAGGGGCCGACGAGGCAGTTGATTGCGTTCTATCGACAAGTCAGCGCGACCGCTGTGAAATTTGACCTTCTGCGTGAAGCAGGCGTCGACATGTATGTCGCCGCCGCTTGAGCTTTGCGCGCGTGATTGAGGTTAGTCGTTTGTTATAAAGGTACTTTCATATGACGAATGAAGCCGGTTTTGTCTTTGTTCTGATCGCCGTCGCCGGCGTATAAAAATAAGGTTCGCCATGACTTTGCCGCCTTGATGGTTGTTCTTGCGCTTCGTAGCTATCTGCATAGGCACTCGCGGTGACCTAAACGGATGGTTGCGTAGGGCACAAAGAGACAGCCGAGGCACACCGCAGTGAATGGCGGGCAGGAGCCGACTTCCCCCCTTCCTGCACGCCACATGTACAGGCGGTTGCTATAGGACATCGCCGTGCTCATCAGGAAGAAGTTGGGGCATAGCTTCCGTCTTGACGGTGCACTTCGCGGCCGCTGAGCGGCGGATTGAAGACGCAAACAAGCCGCAGGTCAGCGTTCGTCGACCGCACTAAGTGACGGTCATGCCGATCCAGAGCGTAGAGGGTAAACGGCTCAAGAGAATGCCAGATTTCATCGTCAGCCGCCCTGATCTGACCCTTGCCCTCAATACAATAACACGCCTCTAAGTGGTGGGTGTATTCAAGCTCAAGCTCCGCACCCTTTTTTATGATCGTATCCGTGAGCGAAAAGCCCAGACCATCAGACGCCAGCAATAACCGCCTGCTGTTCCACCCCGGCCCAGAAACGTCCCGATCCGTTCCAAGGATGTCCTTAAGTTCCTTAATGATCATACTGCACCGCCTCTTTCCTATCGTACCGCGCGGTTCATTCCGCCGTCGGACAGTATACTCTGACCGTTAATTTATCGAGCTCCATCGCTGGCGAGAAACACGCACGCCTGTCCGATTTCCTCGAATGTTGCAGGCCGCTGCGCCGGGACCTCCAAGCGGGCCCGTTAGGGCAGGTTCACGTTTTCACAGAACCCGGGGAGCAAGTTGTTCATGCGAATGTTGTGCCGCGCATAACGATCCCCGTAAAGCTTTTGAGAAACTGTGCAGCGCGCCGCGAAGAATACTCATGGTATAGGGCGCACGTGGTTCGACTGCATTCATGGACGAGATGTTTACGAAAGCACCCCCGCCTTGTTCGATCAGTATGGGCGTGACGATGCCAGCAATCTTCACAACGTTCAAAACGTACATGTCCAAGTTTTCGTGCCACAACTCGTCACTGAGTTCCAAAAGCGGCCCGTCAAAGTCAGGATCGATGCCTACTGTTTTTGATGGCCTCAGGCACCCCTCCACCGTGACCCATATTGCTGACGATTGCATCAATCCATCCGTACTTGCTCATGGTGTCGTCGATCATTGCCTGCAAATCATCGACATCCAGCACAGAGCCCCGGCGGCCAATGCCCCCAAGCTCCTCTGCCAGTTCAACTGAGCGATTGGAGGGGGACATCAGTGAGACCTTATAGCCTGCCTTTGCCATCTCAATGGTGCAGCCCCGGCCAATTCCCTGACCATTTCCGGTCATCAGAGCGACTTTGATATCGGGCATGGCATCTCCTTTCCACAGGTGCAAAGTGTGTGAAATCTATCGAGTAGAAGTCAGTGTAACCTCACGGATTGGGTGGCGCCTATCGAGTTTTCTGGACATTGCTGTCAGGTTTTCTCACATGGTAGAAAACCTCAGACATCTTAGGGCGCTTCAGGCCTTTGATGAAACCGCAACCCACTCAAGCCTCACCAAGGCAGCGGATGTTCTGAACGTCACCCACGAGGCAATCAGTCGGCAAATCAAGTTGCTGGAACTGCATCTTGGCGTGACGCTCTTTCATCGCTGTCCCAATGGCGTTGAACTGACCAAGGCCGGGGAACGACTGTCTCAGTTAACACGCGAGGCTTTTTCGGCACTGCAATTGGGCGTGATGGAGGTAAAGCGATTACATCACCGCCAGTCGATTACAGTGTCCTTGTCCACATCACTGGCACTCAGATGGCTTGTCCCGTTACTGAGTTCGTTTCAGCAAAAGAATCCGGGTATCGCATTATTGCTTGATACGAACGATACCTATGCAAATTTCAACACATCCGAGGTCGAAGTCGCTCTGCGGTTTGGAGAGCCCGGCTGGGACGGATTGTATCATGAGCAAATAAGGCGCGAGGAATTGATTGTCGTAGCCGCGCCGTCCTTTATTAAAAATACACATTCACCAATGCGCGCTGAAGACGTGGCTGATCTCCTATTGTTGCACGATGCTTTCAACGTCGGCTGGGAAAGCTGGGCGACGCAGGTCGGGCTGGGTGCTGATCGGATCAATTCACAAAACATCAAATTTGTGGACAGTGCCGTTCTTTTGGAGGCCGCGATTGACGGACAAGGCGTGGCGTTGGCAAGACACCTATTGGCGGAGAGGGACCTAAAACTCGGTCGGCTGATCCGTTTGGGTGAAAGCAGTATTCCGCTGGATCGCGGACTATACTTCGTCTGCCGACCTGGCGACCAGGAGCGGGTCTCGGTGAGAATTTTCAAGAAGTGGCTCATGGCGATTTGAGCTTTGGGCTCCAATCGACGACCTGCGAAAGCGGTCGTTGGAACACTTGCCGCCAAAGGCAGTCGGATGCGCTCCCCTACGAGCCCATTGCCGCCCCTGATCCCAATTCCATCTTTCACTCATTGAGCAAACCGCACATTCCGGACGTTCAGAGCCAGGCGGCAAATGGCAGGTGAGCGGACAAAGCTGCCGTCCACTCAGCGCAAGGCAATGCCCGCACCCGGCCTACAGCGGACACTTCAGATCTGCGGTTCGAATGGAGAGCCGACCTTTGTTGCGCACACAGACCAAATTGAACGCCGGCAAGTAAGCCGACATTCAAAGGGTGGGTGTCTCAGGATCTTAGCTGCGCTACCGCAAGTCGGTTCTACATCCAATCCAAACAGAAATTAGAGAACCATCGATCGGGAGATTTATCGCGGAGAAGATTGTAGACTCTAGTAACTCAAGGTTTGTGGAGCCAATATTGGCACCTGAAGCAAGCGAGAAGACTATGTGGTTGCCCAGTCTTCGCTTGGCCTACAGTGTTGTTGGGAAAATCTCCAACCGAAAAAGGAGCACCTATGTCTCGACTTTCAGAACGCAGAGACTTTGCCACCGAAGTCTGCGAGGAGGCTGGGCTACTTGCCAAAAAGTTCTTTGCAGATCGGGTCAATCTTATAGTTGATCAAAAAGGCGCTCAGGACTGGGTGAGCGAGGCGGACAAGAACGTCGAGACTTTCATTCGTCAAAGGATCGCGGAGGCGTGGCCCAACGATGGCGTATACGGTGAAGAGCATGGCGCGGTTGCGGGAGAGAGTGGCTTTGACTGGGTTATTGATCCAATTGATGGGACCACGAATTTCGTGAACGGTATTCCTGCATGGACCATTGTTCTGGCTGGTGTCACTGAGGGTCAAACGGAGATTGGTGTGATCCACGATCCAAACGTGGATGAAACTTTTGTCGCAACTCGCGGAGAAACTGCGACACTTAACGGATCACCGATAAGCGTCGCGTTAGGAGTGCCGTTGCAAGATGGAACAGTGGCTGTGGGATACTCGAACCGGATTGAGAGCCGTCATGTCTTACCTGTTATCGAGGATCTGATCGAGCACGGGGCGATGTTTCACAGAAACGCCAGCGGAGCGCTTTCATTGGCTTACGTCGCTGCCGGGCGCCTTTTGGGTTACGTGGAGGAGCACATGAATGCATGGGATTGTCTGGCTGGGCAATTGCTGGTCTCGGAAGCGGGTGGCGTTGTCGAGGATCAGGACGTTGATGAGATGATCCGAGACGGCGGGCGCGTGATCGTGGGGACACCAGATGTGTTCGAGACGTTGCGTGAGATCGCAGAGAACGCTTGGAACGCTTAGCTCCTACGTCAAAGAGACCCAACATGAATCAGGCTTGAGCGTAGCTAAATCTGCCTGCCAGAAATGGCCTTGTGAGGGTTGGTCGTGCTTGCGGTCTATCGAACAATTCGAGAGTGCGCACCAAAGCAATGTGCCCACTGCTCCGTGCGTCACAATTGCAAGATCCCCGGCATCATGCGACCGGATAATCTTAGTGACTGTCCGATGAATGCGCATCTGTGCTTCGATCGCTGGTTCCCAACCGCGATAGCTACTTTCCGGCTGAGCAAAGAAAGCATCGGCCGCGGCTTCGAAATCTTTCAGCGGCAAGTAACCGGTTGCGCTGCGGTCATTCTCACCAAGATCCAAGTTGCATTTCACGGATAGCTTTCGTGGTGCAGCAAGAATCTCGCCTGTTTCGCGGGCCTTCCGCTCGTCGCTGGTCCATATCTGAGTGACGTTGGACAAGATTCCACTGGATGCAAATTCAGTAGCGCGCTTACGGCCCACAGCATTCAAGCCCCACTCAGTTATCGGGACGGCCGGATCGATAGAGACCTCAGGGTGAGTGATGATAATGAGTTTCGGCATTTAATCCGGCAGAAGAACGGGCCCTTTGTCAGCAAAACCCACTCTGATTTCGGTGCCGGGATCAAGCGGCGCATCGACGTCATCGTGTACGGCAAAAACCTGACCGAATGTACCGATCAGCGTATATTCCATTCGAACGCCAACATAGGTCGCCTTAGCCACCGTGGCTGGAATTCCCTGACCTGAACCGATCACCAGACGTGAGGGTCGCACTGCAATGGTTGCGGTCCCTTCGGACAAACCGCGGCGGGGCAGCGTGTGGCGGTAGCCTTCTATTTCTATCGTTGCCGCGTCGCCATTGATTTCGACGATTTGGCAATCCAATAGGTTTGCCTCACCTATGAAATCGGCGACAAAACGATCGTTCGGGGCATCGTAAAGCTGGCGTGGTGTGCCCATTTGGGCGATCGCTGCGTTGCGCATAACGACAATTTCATCCGAGACTGCCAGTGCCTCCTCCTGATCGTGGGTCACGTAAACAACTGTCAAACCAAGATCTTGCTGGATTGCCCGAATATCCTCTCGCACCTGACGGCGAAGCTTGGCATCGAGATTGGACAGCGGCTCGTCGAACAGCAGAACCTGCGGCTCAAGAACCAGCGCGCGGGCGACGGCAACACGTTGTTGTTGGCCCCCTGACAGTTCCGAGGGAAGACGGTTGTCGAACCCCTGCAGGCCAACCAGTTCCAATCCATACAGAGCGCGGCTGCGGGCTTCGTCCTTTGCAAAGCCTGAGAATGTGAGGCCATACATCACGTTTTCCAGCACGCTCATGTGAGGGAAAAGCGCGTATGACTGGAAAACCATGGATACGTCGCGGTCGGTGGCAGGCAATTTGGTCACGTCCTGATCACCAATTAGGATCTTGCCGGAGCTTGCCATTTCCAACCCGGCAATCATGCGCAGAGTCGTTGTTTTCCCACAGCCTGACGGACCAAGCAGTGTGACGAGTTTTCCTGCATCGACATGCAGGTTGATGTTGTCGACGGCGACGACGTCTTTACCGAATACTTTCGACACGTTCTCAAAGCGCACCGGGGCGGCCTTGGAACCGATTTTGGCGTCGGTCATCGCGATGCCTCCGTTCCGTGTTGCGTGCGTCGACCAATCTGGACCCGGCCAACGAGTAGTTGCAGTAAACCGACCGCCGCGAGCATCACAAAGATCAGCGTCGTCGAATAGGCGATCGCAAGGCCATAGTCATTATTCTCGACCCGACCGATAATGTAGCTGGTCGCCATGTCGTATTCTGCGCTGACCAGAAAGATGACAGCCGAGATCGCCGTCATGGCACGGACAAAACTGTAAACAAGCGCAGCAAGTATCGCAGGGCGCAATAGCGGCAGGATGACGCTTCGGAACGTCTGCCACGAGTTTGCACCAAGGGTCAGCGAGGATTCATCAAGGCTGCGGTCAAGCTGCGACATGCTCGCGATCCCCGCACGAACGCCAACCGGCATATTACGGAAGATGAAGCTGACAACAAGTATGACACCCGTACCAGTGATTTCGATTGGCGGAACGTTGAAGGCCAGAATGTAGCTAACGCCAATTACAGTGCCGGGGATGGCGAAGGACAGCATGGTGCCGAATTCAAAGGCGTTCTTGCCCGCAAAGCTCTGTCTGGTCAGCAAATAGGCCGTTACCAGCCCAACGGCGGCGGTTAATGGCGCTGCAATGGCGGCGATAGTGATAGTGGTCCAGAAGCTGTCCCAAGCGGCCCCGGTCCAGCGTATGCCCTCTTCTTCAAAACGGACTGAGAACGCGGTGATGTAGTGCTTGATTGTCAGCGAGTTATCGACCCCCCACAACTCCACCAAACTGCCGTAAATGATCATCGCATAAACAACAATTGTGAACAGCGCCCAGCCCAGAGCAATGAGCAGCACAGGAACCGAGAGACCATTCGGCATCAGCGGATGCACCCCAGCATCCCCTTTGCCAGTGACTGTTGTATAGCTTTTCTTCCCCAGCCAGACACGCTGCGCATAAAAGGCGGAAAGAGTAAAGAACAGCAGCACCATGGCCAGAACTGCGGCCCTGCCTTGATCGTATTGAGCGCCAACGATGGCAAAGAATATTTCGGTCGAAAGCACGTCGAAATTGCCGCCCAGTACAAGTGGGTTGCCAAAATCGGCCATGCTTTCGATGAAGCCCAGAAGAAACGCGTTCGCAAGACCGGGCCGCATCAGGGGCAAGGAAACCGTCTTGAAAGTCTGCCATCTGCTGGCGCGGAGCGTTTGGGCCGCTTCTTCCATCGACGGAGAGACGCCCTCAACCACACCGATCAGAACAAGAAACGCAATTGGCGTGAACGCGAGTGTCTGCGCGATCAGGATGCCTGGCATTCCATAAAGCCAGCGTGTCGGCTGGGTGCCGAAAAGTTCGGCAAAGAACCGGGTGACCGACCCGGACAGGCCAAAAAGCAAGATAAGCGCCAGGCCGATCACGAAAGGCGGGGTGATTATTGGCAGAACGGTCAGAGCTCGCAGCGCGCGTTTATGGCGAAAGCCTGAGCGCGTCACGACCAGTGCAAAGCAAAGCCCCAGGACCGTGGTGATGACGCCAACTAAGATGGCTAGGAACAGTGAATTCCAAGCGGCACCACAACGCGCGCCCTGAAAACACCCCAAACCCCACAGTCGATCATCGAAAAACTTCGAGAAGAATACCGCGATGGAGTACGCGCCTTCTTCGGTGATGAAGGCAGCGAATAGCATCTTCGCGATGGGAAAAAAGACAAAAGCGGTGACAATTGTAATAATGCCACCGATGGCGCTTACGACAAAGACGTCACCGTTAATGGCACCCCTTGCCGCGATCCCCTGAGTAAGCAGGAACAGAAAGCTTGAGGCACATATCATCGCGCCGTAACCCATTCCGAACTGACGGTCGCCGAGTTCGCCAAACATCGCCTCCAACCAATGGAAGTTGAAGCCTCTGATGCCAATGCTGAACCCCTGAGCGATCAGCCAGCCAAAGCCAAGCGCCCCTGACAGGATCAGTATTCTGGCGTAAAGTGAATCAGATTTGGGGCACTTCAACACAATAAGCGGCAGGGCGAGTGCGATCAGGAGCGGAGCGAGCCAAAGTTTTTCACCCTGTCCAATCAGAAACGCAGCGGGTGCATAATCCTCATCGAATGGGTAGCCGTCCAAAAGCCACTCGAACGACCAAAGGCCACCGTCGACCATATACCAAGGCAACAGGCAGAATCCGACCCACCCGGCCGTGATCCAGAAGATCAGGACCGGATGGGTCGTTTTTGAAGTCCGGTCAGTCATTTACTGCGGCAGAGTCGAAACCTCTTCGTCCCATTTCTGCAACAGACGCTTCCGTTCGTCTGACGAACCATACTTTTTGAAGTCATAGTCAATCAGCTTGATCTGACTCATGTCTGGCGCGCTATCCGAAGTTTCCGCGCTCTTATTCGAAGGTACCTGAAACGCGTTGACCTGAAGAGCAAGGTTCTGGGCTTCGGGTGACAGTGCCCAGTCATAGAACTTTTTCGCTTCTTCTTCGTTGCGGGCCCCTTCAATAATCGACATCGAGCCAATTTCGTATCCTGTGCCCTCGCACGGTGCGACGACCTTAATCGGGAATCCTGAAACGGCCTGCTTCACAGCGTCATGCATGAAGACGATACCAATGGTGTTCTCACCTCGACCGGCGGCCTTGATCGGCGCAGAACCAGACTTTGTATATTGGTTGATGTTCGAATGCAGACCTTTCATGAACTCAAAGCCTTCATCTTCGCCAAAGATCTGCACCATCGATGCCAGCGTGGTATAGGCCGTACCTGATGAGTTCGGGTTCGCCATCTGAACGTGGCCCTTGTATTCGGGCTTCAGCAGGTCTTTCCAACAGGCTGGTTCGGGTAGGTTATTGGCAGCGATGAGATCGGCATTGTAGCCATAACCGAGTGCGCCTGAATAGATGCCGATCGTCTTGTTGCCCGCGCTTTCTGCTTGGGATATCGCCCAATCATGAAGCTGGTCGCGCACTGGCGACATGTATTCCATCGTCAAGCCTTCTTCGGCGGCCTGCAAATGCGGATCACCCGTACCGCCCCACCAAACGTCTCCTTTCGGGTTCGAGCTTTCGGCGCGGATTTGTGCAAAGGTTTCACCTGATGACTTCCGGGTCATGTTGACGTCGATGCCCGTCGCGTCTTCAAAGCTGCGCGCCATGAGTTGGCACCAATCTTCTTGCGCCGAACAATAGAGTGTCAGCTTATCGGCCTGTGCCGCCGACAGTGACGCAGCCAGGGCAATCACCGATCCAACCGCAGTGGATGTCAATTTCCTCATTTTTTCCTCCCTTTGAGCTTAGTGCGTCCGGGTTTCCCGGTTCTTTCATGCCCTTCCTCATGCAGCCTTTCGAAGTTTCTTTATGACAATTTTGACTTCTGGATCGTCCGTTAGATTATGCAGCAAATCAGACAGGTCTCTTTCTTGAACCAACTTTGCGGCCTTTGCCGGTGAGAACCAATGACGCGTTCGTTCACCTTCTTCCTTCCAGCGTCGCTTCAACTTTTCGACGACCAGAGGATAAAGGGTAACGCGGCAGCGAACGCTGCTTCGCCCCTCGTATCGTTTATCATAGAAAAAATGACCGATTGGCCGTTTCGATATGGTGCCGACTGCGCCTGCTTCTTCCTGAGCTTCTATTTCTGCTGCATGCCATGGCTTTTTGCCATCCATTAGCCATCCCTTTGGGATAACCCACCGGCCGGTATCCCGCGAAGTGACCATCAGAACACGCAACTTGCCAGTCTTGTCCCAGCGCATCGGAAGCGCCGCAATCTGATCTGCTGTTTCGCTGTCGCTCATTCTGTCCCTCAATGCCGCACGATCAAAAAACAAAAGGAAGCTGTCTTATTAGCAAGTTGGCCAGTTAAAACACTCCCTCGATTTTGCTTCTGAATTTGATCAGCCTGTGCATCTTTTGCTCTGCGCTTTGAAACACTTGGAATTTCTCGAATTCTCACAACCTTCCGAGGGTTATGCAACAAAAATTATTGCAAAATGCCCGAAAGCCCACAAAGGTAGGTTTCGAAACCTAGTCGGGTTGTCGGATGTCCAAAACCAAAACGCGCGGCAAAATGTTTGAAAAGAACCAGAGCCGGGTCAAGAAATCCGATCGGCGCCAACAGATACTGTTGGAGTTGAAGCTGCGCCCGCACGTTCGCATCAACGAACTGGCACAGCGGTTTAACGTCTCTAACGAGACGGTGCGCAGGGATTTCGACGCCCTGTCGAACGACGGTTTGATCGCGCGTGCACACGGGGGGGCGTCAGCCCCTGCGCAAGGACACTTTCCAGGCTTGGATGAACGGACAAACGCACAGGTTGAGGAACGTGAGCGGATAGGTGTTAGCGCGGCAGAACTAATTCAGGGCGGTGAAACGGTCATGATTGACTCCGGTTCAACCACCATCGAGATGGCACGTGCACTGGCTTATCTCGGCACCCACTGCACGGTGATCACCAATTCAATTCCAGTTGCGATGACCCTTGGCCATGGAGCTGCGCAAGTCCTGTTATGCCCAGGGGAATACTTGGCAACTGAATCTGCAACGATCGGAACCGAGACGCTGGAATTTCTGTCCCGTTTCAATGTCGACAGGTGCATGATCGGTTCCTCAGGGTTCTCAACCGAAGGTCCTTCAGAGACAGTGCAGGGTTTTGCTGCAGTAAAAAGGATGATGCTGACACGTGCCGAGAAGCGGCATCTTCTTATTGCTTCCGGCAAGTTCGGTCGCAAAGGCCTGTCTCAAGTGGGCGACCTTAGCGGCCTGGATTCCATAGTTACCGACAAAAAACCAACAGGAGAATTGCGGAACGCTATTGAGGGCGCCGAGGTCGATGTTCTCGTCGCCGGGTAGGCATGCCATGATTGATTGACAGCGGATCGAAAAAAGGGCCGCGCATAACTGGGAGGAAAACATGAAGGTCGATTTCAAACTATTGGTTGGGGCATCCGCAATTGCGCTCATGTCGCTGAGTGGGACGGTGTCGGCGCAGGATTGTCCGCGCGGTGATTTGGACGAGCGTTTTTGTGACGCCGACGGAGATCTGATCGCGGATATTCCTACTGATCCTAGTGAGTGGATTGATCCCGACACGTTGATATTTGCTTATACTCCGGTCGAGGACCCGGCGGTTTATCGGGACGCATGGGTGGAATTCATCGACCATCTTGAAGAAGTTACCGGTAAAAAGGCCGAGATATTTCCGGTTCAATCGAACGCAGCACAGATCGAAGCTATGCGGTCCGGCCGTTTGCATATCTCTGGTTTCAATACTGGATCGAACCCGCTGGCTGTAAACTGCGCGGGGTTCCGGCCATTCACGATCATGGCTTCGGAAGACGGACATTTCGGCTATGAGATGGAGTTGATTACTTTTCCGGGATCAGGGGTCGAGGCGGTCGAAGACATTAAGGGCGGTAAGCTTGCATTCTCGTCACCTACGTCAAATTCTGGGTTCAAGGCACCCTCCGCCATCCTGAAGGGCGACTATGACATGGTTGCGGATCGTGATTTTGAACCGGTCTTCTCGGGTAAGCACGACAACACGGTGCTGGGCGTTGCAAATAAAGATTATCCTGCAGGTGCGGTGGCCAATTCTGTCATGAAACGGATGATCGCTAGGGACGTGATCGATGCCGATCAGGTCGTGTCTATCTACAAATCGCAGACCTTCCCAACCACTGGCTTTGGTACCGTTTACAACCTTCCGCCTGATCTTCAGGACAAAATCAGAGAAGCGTTTTTCACATTCGACTGGGAAGGAACAGCACTTCAAGCAGAGTTCTCTAAGTCCAACGAGGCTCAGTTTATTGAAATGAACTACAAAGATTTCTGGGATGTCATTCGCAAGATCGACGCAGCAAATGGCGTTTCCTACGCTTGCCAGTGACACACGGATAATCGGCGGGCCTGAACGGCCCGCCTACAGCCTATACAGGGACAATTTATGCTGCGTCTTCAGGAGCTAACAAAAACATACAAGACCGGGGATCAGGCGCTGAAAGCGGTTGATTTGGAGGTTCCCAAGGGGCAGGTGCTTGCGTTGATTGGTCCTTCAGGCGCGGGCAAATCGACCATGATCCGGTGCATTAACCGGTTGGTTGAACCCACAAGCGGTGGTGTCCTTTTGGGTGACGTGGACCTGACCAAACTCGGATCGGGCTCTTTGCGTAAAGCGCGCCGCGAAATGGGCATGATCTTTCAGGAATATGCCTTGGTCGAACGCCTCACGGTGATGGAAAACGTGTTGTCGGGACGGCTGGGATATGTTGGGTTCTGGCGCAGCTTTCTGCGGCGGTATCCGCAATCGGATATCGACGAGGCCTTCCGCCTGCTTGATCGGGTGGGGCTTTTACATATGGCCGACAAACGGGCGGATGAACTGTCGGGTGGTCAACGCCAAAGGGTCGGCATCTGCCGCGCCTTGATTCAAAACCCGAAACTGTTGCTGGTCGATGAGCCGACTGCATCGCTGGACCCAAAGACCAGTCGCCAGATTATGCGCCTGATCACCGAGCTGTGTCAGGAACGCGGACTGGCGGCCATTATCAATATCCATGATGTGGCGCTTGCCCAAATGTTCGTTCCGCGCGTCGTGGGCCTCCGCTTTGGCGAAATCGTCTATGATGGTCTTCCAACAGGCCTTACCCCCGAGAAGTTGACCGAGATCTATGGGGAGGAAGACTGGGAAGCGACCATCGAAAGAGTCGACGAAGATGAAGATGTCGAGGCTGCGGAATGAGCCATCGAGAACTGGATGACATGCTTGGAAAAGGCTGGCGTAAGCCTGCCTTTGTCAAAAACCCATTGCTCCGTTGGGCATTGATCCTTGGCTTTCTCGCCTACCTGATTGCGGCTTTCATGACCATCGATGTTGACTGGGGGCGGGTCTATGAAGGGCTGGACCGGGGATGGGCGTTTGTACTCGCGTTTACCAGCCCGGACTTCATTTCGCGGTGGTCAGATATTTGGAGCGGCCTTCTGGAGAGTATCGTGATGACCGTGGCCGCGTCGGTCGTGGGCATCCTGATTTCAATCCCGATTGGATTGGGAGCAGCACGCAATATCGCCCCACTGCCAATCTACATGATTTGTCGAGGCATTGTCGCGATAAGCCGGGCTTTGCAAGAGATCATCGTCGCCATTCTGCTCGTGGCTATCTTCGGTTTTGGTCCGCTGGCCGGATTTCTGACGCTTTCCTTCGCCACCATCGGGTTTCTGTCCAAACTTCTGGCCGAAGATATCGAAGCCATGGACAAGGTGCAGGCCGAGGCGATCAAAGCCTCAGGCGCACGTTGGCCACAATGGATCAACTATGGCGTTCAGCCACAGGTGATGCCGCGACTTGTGGGGCTTTCCATGTATCGGATTGACATCAATTTCCGAGAAAGCGCAATTCTTGGGCTCGTGGGGGCAGGCGGTATCGGGGCAACATTGAACACTGCGTTTGATCGTTATGAATACGACACAGCAGCTGCCATTCTAATCCTTATCATCGGGATCGTCATGGCACTTGAATACCTTTCGGGAATTATCCGGGCGAGGGTTCAGTAATGCCGGTGCTTGAACGCGACGATACGCAAATCTGGCGTCGGCGGACGACGGGCCAGAGTCTGGTTCGCTGGTTCGGCTGGCTGTTGGGCGTGGCGATATTTGTTTACTGCTGGCAACTCATATCGGAATCGACGACTTGGTTTTTCGTCTGGGATGCGCCCCGCATCGCCAACGATATCTGGACCCGTGCAACGCCTCCTAAGTGGGACTACATCACCCAACTGGGCCGCCCGATTTGGGATACTCTGAACATCGCTACATTGGGTACGATCATCGCCCTGTGCATGGCAGTGCCGGTTGCCTTTTTGGCGGCCCGCAACACCACGCCATCGGCCTTGTTCATCCGGCCCATTGCCCTGTTGGTCATCGTTTCGACCCGCTCAATCAACTCGTTGATCTGGGCGCTTCTTCTGATTGCGATTATTGGTCCCGGCGTCTTTGCCGGTGTCATAGCAATCGCCATCCGTTCCATCGGGTTTTGCGCAAAGCTTCTTTACGAAGCGATTGAGGAAATTGATCACACGCAGGTCGAAGCAATCACGGCGACCGGAGCTTCACGCTGGCAGGTCATGGCTTACGGAATCGTTCCGCAAATCCTGCCCGCTTTCGCCGGCATTGCCGTCTTCCGTTGGGATATCAACATCCGCGAATCCACGGTGCTCGGGCTGGTTGGAGCCGGGGGTATCGGGTTGCAATTGTCGGCTTCGCTCAACGTACTGGCTTGGCCGCAAGTTAGTCTGATCCTGATTGTAATTCTTGTTGCGGTCATGATCAGTGAATGGGTTTCGGCGAAAGTAAGAGGGGCCATCATTTGACCGGTTTCTCTGCGCAAGAGGCATTTGACGCCTACGAGGCTGTAAGACATCGCCTTCCGCAAACCAGATCTATTGAAGTGAGCTATCGTCGGGCGGACACACTGGAGGACATAGCTCACGAGTTTGACGTGTTCCTCCTCGATGCCTTCGGGGTTCTCAATATTGGTGATACGGCAATCCCAGATACACCAGATCGGGTCAGGTCGCTGACAGCCGCCGGCAAACGTGTTCTGGTCGTATCGAATGCCGCAGGGTTTCCCCACGCAACTCTTATCGAGAAATACAATAGGCTTGGTTACAACTTCGCGCCACAAGACGTGATCACCAGTCGGGCCACGTTGTTGTCTGAACTAAACGGCCAAAGTGAGTTACATTGGGGATTGATGGCAACTCCAAGTGCCGGCCTTCGCGATCTGGAGGAATTGAAACTATCCTATCTGGAGGATGACCCGAAGCCCTACGAAACCGTCGACGGATTTTTGATGATTGGGTCAGCTGTTTGGAATGAAACGCGACAAGCCATGTTAGAGGCCGCTTTGCTGGAACGTCCCCGCCCGGTATTGGTCGGCAATCCTGACATTGTCGCTCCGCGCGAGTACGGTTTCTCTAAGGAACCCGGTCTTTATGCGCACCGGCTAGCAGACCGGACAGGCGTCCCCCCTCAGTTCTTTGGAAAACCTTTCGCCAACATCTATAATCTTGCATTCAATCGTCTGGGGCACATCGACAAGTCCCGGGTTCTGATGGTTGGCGACAGCCTGCACACCGACATTCTAGGTGCACGAAAGGCTGGCATAGCTTCCGCGCTCATCTCTGGATTCGGTTTCTTCGCAGGGCATGATGTTGAAGCAGCGATCATGAAGGCAGGGATAGTACCGAACTTTGTTTTAAACCGGCCTTGATATTAGGGCGTTCCGCTTGGATACGTCTTTCTGTTTACTCGAATGTCGGTTGATCCTGCGTTGCGAACATGCCGACCATGTGAACGAAGCGCCGCGCGTGAACGGCAGCTTTGGAGAACCCTCCGCAACAAATGAACTCTGAACTCATGTCCGGCTTGGGCCGCATTCCGAACTATGCAAAGCCCGCTTTCTGCGCATAGCCGTCGTCGGTTGAACGCGCCGCATCGTTCACTAAGGGCTCGAACCAGTCATTCGCTGCGCGGGTTCAGGCTGGTAGTTTGAGCCCCAACCGGACATTCCAGCTAATGGATCTCACCATCAAACCGTGGGAGCAAACGCCTAGACACTCAGACAGCAGTATTTGAGTTCGAGATAGTCTTCGATCCCGTACTTTGATCCTTCACGTCCCAGTCCACTTTCCTTGATGCCACCAAATGGTGCCACTTCGGTAGAGATCAGGCCGGTGTTCACACCGACCATGCCATATTCAAGCTGTTCCATGAATTGCCAGACCTGCGACAGGTTTTGGGTGTAGACGTATGATGCCAGCCCAAATTCGGTATCGTTTGCGGCGGCAATCGCGTCTCCAATCTCCGAGAACCTGAACACTGGCGCCAGCGGACCAAAGGTTTCTTCCCGTGCAACTGCCATGTCTTGCGTCGCACCAGTGATGACGGTCGGTTGAAAGAAGGTCCCGCCCAACGCATGCTCTGAACCACCGGTGGAGATTTCTCCGCCTTTATCCACCGCATCAGCAATGTGCTCACGGATTTTGGAAACGGCTGCCGGTGTGATCAGCGGCCCAATTGCCGAACCGTCTGCAAACCCATCCCCAACCGGCAGCGCAGCGACCGCCTGCGTCAGCTTCTCGACAAAGGCGTCATGGATGCCATCCTGCACATAGAACCGATTGGTGCAGACGCAGGTTTGCCCGGCATTGCGGAATTTCGAGATCATCGCGCCTTCGACGGCCTTATCCAGATCAGCATCGTCACACACGATGAATGGCGCGTTGCCGCCCAATTCCAGTGACAACTTTTTGACCTGATCAGCACCCTGCTGCATCAGGATTTTTCCGACCCGGGTCGATCCGGTAAAGCTGATTTTGCGCATCACAGGGTTTTCGCTGAACGCTTTGCCGATACCGATGCTGTCGGTGGATGTCACCACAGAGAACACTCCGGGTGGGATGCCCGCCTCTTCTCCTAGTTTCGCCATCGCCAGAGCAGACAAAGGCGTTTCAGCTGCAGGCTTGACCACCATGGCACAGCCAGCCGCAAGCGCGGGGGCCACTTTGCGCGCGATCATCGCGTTGGGGAAGTTCCAAGGGGTGATGGCACCCACGACACCAACGGGTTGTTTCATAACCACAATACGCTTGTCGCGCTGATGGCCCGGGATCGTATCACCGTAGACACGTTTGGCCTCTTCGCCGAACCATTCGACAAAGCTGGCACCATACATGATTTCGCCCTTGGCCTCGGCCAGTGGTTTGCCCATTTCAGCAGTCAGGATTGCACCCAGATCATCCACGTTGGCGACCATCAGGTCGAACCACTTGCGCAAGATTGCGGCACGTTCCTTGCCCGTCAGTGCGGCCCAGTCCTTTTGGGCAAATCGCGCGGCATCGATGGCCGCATTCGCGTCAGAAACCGAGCAATCCGTGACCTGCGCAATAACCTCTCCGGTCGAAGGGTTCGTGACATCGAACCCGGTATCGCGCGCCACCCATTCTCCGTTCAGATAGGCCGCTTCAATCAAAAGATCGGCACGCTTCAAAGTCAGCATTGGTGTCTCCTGTGTGATTGCAAACGGGCGAGGTTTTCCCCGCCCGCTTGAGTTAGTTGGTGAAGCCGGTTCAGGCGTGCAGATCACCGTCGAGCGCGGTTCCATCCGGTGCTAGGCCCGACGGCACTTTCGTGGCCGAGCTGTCCTCGAAGAGGGACTTGATGACACCCCATGCCATCAGGACCACAAGGATCGAGATCGGAAGCGCGGCTGCGATGGCGGCGGTTTGCAGGGCCGACAAGCCACCGGCGATCAGCAGTACGGCTGCAACCAGACCCTGTGCAGCGCCCCAAACGACACGGTGCAGTTTCGGCGGGTGCGCATTGCCCATGGACAGGATCGTGGTGACGACCAGAGTGCCCGAGTCCGAACTGGTGATGAACCACGTCGCCAGCAAGAAGGTAGCCAGTGCCGAGATCAACCACGACAACGTGCCGTTTGACGCCAGCAGGTCAATTGTGCCGTAAAGCGTGCCACCCAGGTTCCAGTTGTTGACCATTTCGATCAGGCCGGCGGAGCCGACGCCATCTGCGGCGTTCATTTCGATGAACAGCGCGTTGCCGCTGAAGATCGAAATCCAGATGAAGGCCATGGTGGTGGGAACGAACATGGCGCCCAGCATGAACTCACGGATCGTACGCCCTTTGGATATACGCGCCACGAACATGCCCACAAATGGTGCCCAGCTCAACCACCAACCCCAGTAGAACATGGTCCAGGCACCTTGCCAGGCAACATCGCCGGGCTCGGATGCAGTCCAGAAACCCATCGACCACAGACCAGTGGCATAGTCACCCATGGCGTTCATAAAGAAGCCGATCAGCCACTGGGTCGGACCAGCGAACAAGAAGAACAGAACCAGCAGGATCGACAGAATGATGTTCCATTCCGACAGAATTCGGATGCCTTTTCCGATCCCCGAAACAGCCGACAGTGTGGCTACAATCGAGATTCCAATGACCAGACCAACTTTGAGCATCGTGCTCGTGCCCGTGTTGAACAGAACGTTCAGACCTTCGGCCATTTGCGTAACACCCAGACCCATAGAGGTTGCGATACCGAACACTGTGCCGAACACCGCCAACAGATCCACAGCGTGCCCGGCCGGTCCGTATATGCGGTCGCCCAGGATCGGATACAGCGCCGAACGGAAGGTCAGCGGCAGCTTTTTACGGAAGGCAAAATACCCCAATGCAAGGCCCGTCATCGTATAGATCGCCCAGCCATGCAGACCCCAATGGAAGTTCGTGACGACCACCGCATCCACAGCCCGCTGCATGTTCATTTCGGTGTGCCCGGCAGCGTCAGCAAACGGGTTGTTTGGATAACCCCAGCCCGCCGCATTGTCGAAATAGAACAACGGCTCGGCGATACCGAAGAACAGGATGCCGATCGAGACCCCTGCCGAGAAAAGCATGGCGAACCACGAAAAATTGCTGAACTCCGGACGGCTGTCATCGTCGCCCAGACGGATGGAACCGAACCGGCTGAACATCAGATAGAGACAGACAAAGAACAGAATGACGACCGAACTGATATAGTACCAGCTCAGCGCGCCCTCGACCCAGGACCGGACGCCTTTGTAGACGCCGCTGGCGAAGTCGACGTTGAGAATTGTGAACAGCACAAAGGCCGCCACCATCGCTTTGGAAGCGATGCTCATCCCGTTGTGCAACCCTTTGAACATCCCCTTGTCAGAGACCAGATGGTCACCACTTTTGGGGGGCTGAATGTCAGCCATGTTGGTATTCCTCCCATTGATAGATAGACGCACCGCTTGCCCTTACTCGCGGTGAAGAGTTTCAGATCAGCGCATGACAAACGGATCCGGGATCGGATCGTCGCTGGTGCGCAGCCAGACCGATTTGATCTTGGTGTAGTCCAGCGCAGCCTGCAGACCGCCCTCGCGCCCATGACCCGAAAGTCCATGACCTCCGAACGGAGCGATGGGGCTGACGGCGCGGTACGTGTTGACCCAGACAATGCCAGCCCGAATGGCGCGGATCATGCGATGTGCGCGGGTCAGGTTCTGGGTGAAGAGGCCCGAGGCCAACCCGAATTTCGTGTCATTTGCGATAGCGATCGCTTCTTCCTCTGTCTCAAATGTGGTCACTGACAGAACAGGCCCAAAGAACTCATTGGTCAGGCTGTCCGCATCTGGTACGTCCGAGCAATCCAGAATGGTTGGTGGAAAAAAGAACCCGTCCCGGTCGATTGGATTGCCGCCAGTCACCAGCTTGGCGCCTTGAGCGACGGACCGTTCAATCAGATCAACTGCGACGTCCCGCTGACGCTTTGTACAAAGCGGCCCGACCTCGGTCGCCATATCATCGGGCGCGCCGATGATCACTGCCTCGGCTTTGTCCTTGAGCCGCGCCAGAAAGGCGTCCTTGATCGAGGCCTGCACTACGAGGCGCGAGCCTGCGACGCAGCTCTGGCCGGTGGCAGCAAAGATTCCCGACACCTGCGCATTCACGGCGCTTTCGATGTCGGCATCCTCAAAGACAATGAACGGGGATTTGCCGCCCAGTTCCAGTGAGGTCGAAGCCAGATTTTCAGCCGAGTTGCGCACGATGTGACGCGCTGTTTCTGGCCCGCCCGTAAAGGCGACATGGGCAACTTTCGGATGGCTGGTTAACGTGGCCCCCGCCACAGGACCACCGGTGATGATGTTCAATACGCCCTTGGGAAACCCGGCCTGATCGAAGATGCGGGCGAATTCCAGCATCGGCGCGGGCCCTTCTTCCGAGGCTTTCAGGACGACCGTGCATCCCGCTGCCAGAGCCGGGCCAATTTTGACAGCCGACAGGAAGAGCTGAGAGTTCCACGGCACAATAGCGGCCACAACTCCAATTGGCTCACGGCGCAGCCACACCTCCATGTCCGGCTTGTCGATCGGCAGATGCGCGCCTTCGATCTTGTCGGCCAGCCCCGCATAGTACCGGTAGTATTCAGCAACATAGGCAATCTGGGCCGATGTCTCGCGGATGATCTTGCCGGTATCCCGGGTCTCCAACTCAGCCAGACGCGGCGCGTTTTCCGCTATCAGGTCAGCCAGGCGGTACAGCAGCTTACCGCGTGCCGTTGCAGTCATCCCTGCCCATTCAGGCGAGAAGAATGCCTGCTCAGCAGCTTCAACAGCCTGGTTGACGTCGTCGGCACCCGCGTCGGGCATCCGGGCCCAGACCGCGCCTTTGGCCGGGTCCAGACTATCGAACTGACCTGAACCATCCGAGAATGTGCCGCCGATATACTGTTGAAACTGCTGCATTTTACGCCAATCCCTTACTGAAACGCCGGCATGACGTCTTTGATGAACCGCTCCAACGAGGCTTTCTTGCGCTCGAACGGCATACTTGAATCGATCCAGAACGAGTATTCATCGTATCCAAGCGCTTCGCTTTTGCGGAGGCGGTCGATGACGGTATCGGCGGTGCCGATGACCAGATCACGCTCCATGTTTTCCGGTGTATAGAATGGGTGCGCGGCGATATCTTCGTCGCTCAGCGGGTCGATCAGACCTTGCGTGATATCCCGTTTGTTCATGAACCAAGCCCCGAAATAGCAATAGAAGCGGTTCAGCTCGATCGCTGCCTGTTTCACGTCCGCCTCATCCACGGCCACATAGGTGTGACGCAGCAGCATGATTTTCGGTCGCGCAATATCCGGGAATTTCTCGCAAGCCGCATTGAATTTGGACATGAGGTCTTCCACCTCACCATCGCCATTCCAAAGCGGTGTCACCTGAACGTTGCAGCCATTCTGGACCGCGAACTCGTGACTGTTCGGATCACGGGCCGCAACCCAGATCGGGGGACCATCCTGTTGCAATGGCAACGGAGCAGAGGTCGTTTTCGGGAACTGGTGGAACTCACCCTCATGCGCGTAATCACCCTGCCACAGCTTCTGAACGGCGGGAATAAGCTCGCGCATGCGCTGACCGGCCTCCCACGCGTCCATGCTAGGCATTAGGCGCTCGTACTCAAAACTGTAGGCGCCGCGCGCGACACCCAAATCCAGACGCCCGTCGGTGATGATATCGGCCATCGCCGCTTCACCCGCCAGTCGGATCGGGTGCCAGAACGGAGCGATCACCGTGCCGGTTCCCAGTCGCACGTTCTTGGTGTGGCGCGCGACATCGACCAGATTCAGAAACGGGTTCGGCGCGATGGTAAAGTTCATCCCGTGATGTTCACCGGTCCAGACCGCGTGCATTCCGCCTTCGTCGGCGATTTTGCACAGCTGAATGAACTCATCATACAGCTGCTTCTGGTCCTGATCCGGAGAGATCCGTTCCATATGCGCAAAGAGTGAGAATTTCATGCCAAGTTAGCTCCCCGCAGTGAGTGGTTTGACTTCGCCACTCACCTCATTTCCGTAATACACCCCGAAATTCCCGATGCGGCTTTCTTTGGCGAACCGCTCGAGCATGGTGCAGATGGCCGGATCGGCGATATCCATCAGAGTGGACTCGCTGATCTCGGTGAAAACACCATTTTCCGGATCGCCATCATCGGCCTGACACAGGAACGAGATGTGTTGAAGTTTGCGCGCTTCATCCTGATAAACTGAGTAGATAAACCCCGGCTCCGCCTGCACGCCGCTCTCGCTGATGAGACGGCTCAGGGCGGCGTTGGCACCATCGGCAACATCATCGGTGGACGGGATTGTCAGGCGGCCATTGCCGTCACCCTGCAGCAGGATTTTCCCATCCCGTTCGATCAGGGCGGACACAACCAATCCTGTCCGTTTGCTCAGGGCCTTGGCTTCGGCAGCGGGGGTTACATAAGCACCCCGGGCATAGCCCAGCCCGGGTGCGATATTGTGATCAAAGGCTTTGACTTCGCCAACTAGGATCAGATGGTCGCCTGCATCAACGGTTCTGGACATGTCACAGTCGAACCAAGCCGAGACGTCATCTAGGATCGGTGACCCGTTGGGGCCGGGCTGCCAGTCAACTGTCGCAAACCGGTCCTCGACTGGGCGGGCAAAGGTGTTCGACACCTCGATCTGGCCTTCGGACAGAATGTTGATCGCGAATTTCGACGTGTTCGCGAAGGTTTCATAGTTGCTTGAGGTGTTCGCAAGGCACACCAGCACCAGAGGCGGCTCTAGCGAAACCGAAGCAAAGGAATTTGCGGTAAAGCCCAGCGGGTTTCCGCTCTCATCATGCGCGGTCACGACGGTGACGCCGGTCATGTAGGTGCCAAACGCATTGCGCAGGGCGCGCGGGTTGTTCAGCATGCGCGGGTCGAATTCGATCATTTTTGGTCAACCTCTTCCGATGGGGTTTGCAACCAGGCATCCAAAGCTGCATTAACGGTCTCAGGCGCAGTCAGATTCACCATATGCCGGTGATTTTCGATCACGATGGCTGTCCCGTTCGGCGCAGCCTCTGCCATTGCGTAGGACATGGCCGGGGTCGAATTTGGGTCGCCGTCTCCGGTCAACGCCAGCAGCGGGCAGGTAATTGTACCAAACCCTTTCGCATAAAGAGCATCGCCGCGTGCGAAAGCGTTATAGGCGGTCGCGTAGCCTTCGATGTTAACGGCTGAAAGCCATGCCGCAACATCATCTCGCGCGGCCTGTTCGACAGGCGTGTCGCCAAACCACCGCCGCAGCGGGGTTTCTACATCGAAAGTTCCGGTGCCGATCAGCTTGGCCCGCTCGATCACGGACTGACTTGAGGCCGCGTCCCGACAGAATACTCCGTTCAGCAAGGCGACTCGCTCAACCCGGTTCGGGTTGCGGACAGCAAATCCGCCTGCAATCAATGCACCCATCGAATGGCCGGCAAGGTTGACGCGTTGCAGCTTCAGCGCATCCAGAACCGCCAGCAGCCAATCCAGAAACACTGGCAGTTCGGAGCCTGCGGGGATCTGATCGCTGCCACCGTGTCCTGGCATGTCCAGCGCAATCACATGATGCGTCTGTGCTAGGTACTCGATCTGAGGACCCCAGGCCGCCGATTGCATACCTACGCCATGGATCAGCACGACGGGGGCAGCTTTCCCGGCATGGGAAAACCCCGCTTCGCGATAGGCGGCTGCGCCAAAGGGTTCAGACAGCTGCAGGGTTGTCGACGTCATGGCCCAGTTCCTTGAGGTCTTGATAACGGTCGCCGATGCGGTGATGCGGACGGCCACCGATCGAGGCACCGAGCGCTATCATGATCTCGTCGGGAGCGGGCGCGTCTGCCACTTGCAACTGGATGGTCAGGTAATGGCTGCGCCGACCGCCGTCGTTCTTGTCCATCAGCGGAATCTGCATCGCTGCATTTGCCGGGCCGCGCGTGTTGGTGAACGCCAGATACGACTTTGCGCCAACTGCCTCGCGATAAAAGTTACCAAAGCGCAGGGTGTGAATCAGCGCCGATCCATGCTCGACCTCGCCGTTGACACCGACGATCGCAGCCTTGCCATACCCTTCGACCTTGTCTCCGCCACCGGCGGCATCCAGCACCATATCAGTCAGCAAGCTGCCGAGGCCCGGCGCACAATCATGAATCTCGGGCTTCAAATCGTCAACAAAACCACGATCGGCCCAAGGATTCCGGATCACCGCAATCGCTGCAATCATCTTCAACGGTTGCTCTGCGACCTTCCCCCCTTCGATCAGGGTGTTTTCTACGTGCAGCAGTGTTTTGCGAATTTCGGCGGGCATAACGGTATTCCTTGCGATTCGTTGCGCTGTAGGATGGTATACCATAATACCATCTGTCAATCATACCTTGTGCAAAAAACACCAAACCGATAGCGTCGCCGCCATGAGCACACCAAAACTAACGAAAATAGATCACCCGCCAGCCACCCTGCGAGACATGGTTCAGGAACGCATGCGCGAGGCGATCATCGAAGGATTGTTCGAGCCCGGCCAAAGGCTTGTCGAACGCCCGCTATGCGATCAGCTGGGTGTCAGCAGAACTGTGATCCGCGAGACCATCCGCTATCTCGAGGCCGAAGGGCTGGTTGAAATTCTACCGGGTCGCGGGCCCATCGTGGCCACCATGAGCCGCGAAGACGCCCGCCAGATCTACGACATTCGCCGTATGCTCGAGACAGCCGCAGCCGAAAACTGTGCCCGCAAGATCACGCCCGAACGAGCTCGGTCCCTCAAAGACGCTTTGAAACGTCTCAAACAGGGGTTCTCTGACCGGACCCCCGGGGCACTGTTTCGTGCCACCGCCGATTTCTATTCCGAGATCTTTGACGGCGCGGGGCACTACATCGCCTGGGATGTCGTCCAGCGCCTGAACGGCCGTATCAGCCGGCTGCGCATGATGACCCTGTCGGCCACCGACCGTGACCGCCCTGGCATCGCGCATATGGAACGGATCTGCGAGGCCATCATTTCCGGTAATCCGGACGCCGCGCGGATCGCTGTTGAAATGCACCTGGATGATACAACCTCAATCGCCGATCGGTTGCTTGCCGAAGAAGAGAAGAACAGCAATGACTAAAACGCCCAAAGGCTACTGGATCGCCAATGTGACCGTAACGGATCCTGATGCCTATCAGAACTATCAGGCGATTGCCCCCGAGGCCTTCCGCAAATTCGGCGCGCGGTTCCTGGCGCGCGGTGAGGCGGAAACACTCGAAGGTCAAAAGTGGCAAAGACGGGTCATCATCGAGTTTGACACCATAGAACAGGCGCGCGCCTGCTACGTTTCGGATGAATACCGGGCCGCGCGAGCGAAACGTTGCGGGGCGTGCCAGGCTGACATTGCTTTGATCGAAGGTGTATAAACTGAATTGACGGATCGGTTCTGCCGCAATTTCTTTGGCGGCAGCATCGATAAAGTCAGTGAGCCAATTATCTTCCACAAGCAGATATTGCATGTCACCGCCTGACCCGACTCCGATCGAAAACGAATTCAGGTGTCTGACGTCAGCGCCAATGGGACAGTTTAGGGTCAGGACTGATCGCCAATAAATGACGAGAGCTGCGAGGGCGATTGCTGCGAGGAAGACCTTCGGGCACCTGTCGTACCGGGTTGCCACACGGCGCCAATCCTTGAGCCTGCCAAACATGATCTCGATCCGGTTGCGGCTTTTGTATCGGCGCTTGTCGTACTTCACCGTTGTCTTGCGCTGCTTCCGACCGCGGATACAAGCGCGTATCCCTCTGTCTTGTAACGCTTCTCGGAACCAATCGGCATCGTATCCGCGATCTCCGAGTAGCCAATCGACATCGGTATGCCGCTGAACAGAGCCCGAGCACCGATGTAGTCGGCGGTTATAAACAGGTTCAGCGTGCGTCCCTGACTGTCGCAGATGGCGTGCAGTTTGGTGTTCATGCCGCCCTTGGTTCGGCCAATCAGGCGTCCACGCCCCCCTTTTTGACGCCCATGCTGGTCGCTGTCCGGTGAGCCTTCAGACAGGTCGCGCGATCATCACAGTCTTCTGTTCGCCGTGCCCGGCGGCCAGGCCAGCCATCATTCGCGCGAAGATGCCCTTGTCGCTCCACCGTTTCCATCGATGGTACAGCGTCTTGTGCGGTCCATGGGCAGCAGGGGCATCCCGCCACCGCAAACCATTGCGATTAATGAAGATAATCCCGCTCACCACACGCCTGTCATCGACGCGCGGCTTGCCGTGGGGCTTCGGGAAGAAGGGCTCCAGACGCGCCATTTGCGCATCCGAAAGCCAGAAAAGATCAGACACGTTCACCGCTCGTTTTTGAACCGTGAATCACGCCGCAAAACGGAAATCAATGGGTCCCGACGCTAGTTATTCGAAAGCCACTCGATCACCCGATCCACCTGACTTGAATCGTGGTTGTGACGCGCGACATAGAAATCCAATGGCGACAATAGGGTCTCGGGCAGCAAACGGACCAAGGTGCCGGCTTCAGTGAGGCCGGCCGTCAACCCCTCCCAACCCAGAACTGCACCCATCCCATCGCGCGCGGCCTGCAGAGCGATGACATAATTGTTTACGAAATGCGACATCCGCAACGGTCCGCAATAGCCCAGCGCTTCGGCCCACTGTTCCCAAGTGGTCCAATGGTTTTCCGCCCGGCGAAGTTGAATGAGGGGCACCGAAGCCAGATCGGACACCGAAGAAACCGGATGCTTACGAGCAAACTCCGGGCTGGCCAGCGCACTGATCCGATCATTGAAAAGCCGCCTGCACTCAGCGCTTTCGCTGGACATATCACCGTAATGGATACTCAGATCACAGGTTCCTTCGTTTCGATCCGTGTCACTGACCACCTGCGAGACAGAGACATCAGGGTTTGACTTCCAGAACTCCGCAAGTCGGGGAGTCAACCAGAGAGAACTTACAGCAGTAGTGGAGTGGATCGTGACAGCACTACGGCTTTGGCGAGACTTCAACTGATCCATGGCCTGACTGACCTGATCCAACCCACCCTGAATGGCAACTAGCAGATACGCGCCCTTTTCTGTCAGCTCAACGCGACGGTGCAATCGTTGAAATAGGTTTCCACGCACCTCACGTTCAAGCGCTTTGATCTGGTGACTGATGGCGGCCGGGGTGACATTGAGTTCGGCCGCAGCACCCTTGAAACTTTCATGTCGTGCAGCCGCTTCAAAGCTGATCAGGGCGCGCATCGGCAGATGGGAATAGCCAGACACGGGTAAAATCCATTCAGTTGTGACGAGTTCAACAAGGATAAAAACCACAATCCCCGTCGAGATTCGGATTACTACACCTAATCCAAAGAAAATTTTATTGCAATTGAAAGGACGGCAATCCGGCAGTTTAACGACCATTAGTCTCGACAAGTCAGCACAGAATCGGAGAGTGTCCAATGAAGTCCCATGCAAAGGTAGTTGTCGTTGGCGGCGGATGTGTCGGAGCGTCCATTCTCTATGGGCTCACAGAGCACGGTTGCACCGATGCGGTGATGCTGGAACGCACACAGCTAACCGCCGGATCAACGTGGCACGCTGCGGGCTTGCTGGTGACCTTCGTGCGCTCACACAACGTCTCTAAGATGACATTGGAGACAATTCGCATTTATTCAGAAGTTGAGGAAAAACTGGGCACGTCAGTCGGACTGCGCAAAGTCGGGCAGCTGCGCGTGGCAAACACGCCGGAACGTTGGGACGAGTTTCAAAGCTACCTGTCGGTGGCAGAAGCCGCAGGTGTGCCTTGCAGGCTGCTGACAGCAGAAGAAATTGCCGAAGTACACCCACTTCTCAATCAGAATGAAAACATTAAAGGCGGTATCCTGCACACCGAAGACGGCTATGTGAACCCTGCGGACATCACGCAAGCCATGGCAAAGCTGGCGCGGGATGCGGGCGCGAAAGTGTATCAGAACACCGAGGCGCAAAGCTACGAGAAGCTGCCGAACGGACATTGGAAAGTGGTCACCAATCAAGGCGAGATCACCTGCGAGCATCTTGTTTTCGCCACCGGAAACTATGCGCGCGAAAACGCGCGCCGCGTGGGGCTGGACCTGCCTTGTATCCCGATCGTTCACCAGTACTGGACCACGGAAACAGTTCCTCAACTGATTGAACGCAAGAAGAAGGGCTTTCCGGAGTATCCCATTTTGCGGGACGAGGACTATGGTGCCTATCTGCGCGAAGACACGGGCGGTATTCAGTTCGGACCCTATGAATTCGAGAAAGACCTGAAGCTATTTGCCGAAGACCGCGTCCCCCCCCAGTTCGGCGCGGATTTGTTGCCCGAGGATTTCGACGCTGTTGAAACCCAATGGGAGCTTGCAATCGAGCGGGTGCCAGTGCTGGGCGAAGTTGGCATCAAAGCCAATACCAGAGGCCCGTTTCAGATGACGCCGGATGAGTTACCCCTTGCAGGCCCAGCGCCGGGGCATGACAATCTCTGGCTGGCAGAAGGCATGCCCGGTGGCATCCTTTGGGGCGGCACTGTTGGCAATCAACTCGCCCAGTGGATCCTCGACGGCCAACCTGCGATTGATATGTCAGAACTCGATCCGCGCCGGTTTGGTGACTACGCCTCAAAGCGCTGGACCATGGACAAGGTCCGCGAGACATGGGGCACGCATATGGAAGCGCATATTCCGGGCGAAGACCGCTATTCCGCTCGGCCCATGCGCACGGTTGGCTCTTACGATCTTCTAACAGCTGAGGGCGCGGTCTGGACGATTTACAACGGTTACGAATTCCCCAAATGGTTTGCGCCTTCCCCCGAAGAGGCGATCCCTGTCCACAGTTTCCGCCAAACCTACGCCTGGGACCATGTGACAGAAGAGGTCCGAGCCACACGTGAAGAGGCGGGCTTTATCGAAATGTCGCCCATGACCAAATTCACCGTGAAGGGGCCGGGCGCTGCCGCCTGGCTAGATGGGTTGATGGCAAACAAGCTGCCCAAGGTCGGGCGGATGACGCTGTCTCTGATGCTGAACGCCAAAGGAGGTATGGACGCCGAATACACCATCGTACGGGATGCGGAGGACGAGTTTTACCTCGTCTCAACCCCGAACGGGCAAGTCTACAATTGGGATACTCTAAGCAAGCAGTTGCCGCAGGACGGCTCTGTCGTCATGGAAGATGTATCCGAGCAGCTCGGCGTTGTTGCCCTTGCTGGTCCTAAATCCCGCGAAATACTGCAAAAGCTGACGGACAACGACCTGTCGAACGAAGCTTTCCCATGGCTTTCGGCGCAAATGGGTGAAGTGGGCTATGCCAAAGGCGTGCGGCTCTTGCGCGTCAGTTACACCGGCGAGCTTGGTTGGGAGTTGCACCATCCGGTAAATTACAACCGCCACATCGTAGACCAACTGCTTAAAGCGGGCGTCAAACCCTTCGGCGCACTGGCGCTCGAGTCCATGCGCCTGGACAAGTCCTATCGCGCGATCAATCGCGAGATTTGCAAGGACATGACACCTTTCGAGGCAGGCCTGGATCGCTTTGTAGCCTTCACTGAGAAGGTGCAGGGAGTTGAGCGCGAGCGCGAATTCATCGGTAAAGAGGCTTTGCTGAAGCAGAAATCTCAAGGCAACTACAACTCGCTTGTCACCATCAAGCTGCCGTTCTGCGATACATCGGTCATTGCCTATGAAGCTGTGTACAAGGATGGCCAGATTGTCGGCCGCGTGACTTCGGGCGGCTTCTCCTATCACTGCCAGCATGACATCGCGATGGCGCTGGTGCCGCAAGAGCTCATGGAGCCGGGCACCAAACTGCAGGTGAAGATTCACAATGAACTGCGCGATGGCGAGGTGATCGACATCTGCGCCTATGACCCGACCAGCGCCCGGGCGCGTGCATGAGCAGAGGACAGGCAATGAGCGAAGGACAGACAAAGTCGCGGCGCAGCAGCCGCTCCGGAGGACGGGCTGCGCGGGTATCGGCACGAACCAACCCCCCACCGGTGTATCTTTCCACCCTGCATAGGAAGGTTGGACCAATTGATCTGCTCGGCCCCGAGGGTGTTGAAGAAATACACAACGCAGCAATGACAATTCTGGAAACGACCGGGATCGAGTTTCGGGATCCGGTGGCGCTGGCAGACTGGAAACGCGCAGGTGCAGATGTCGAAAATCAGCGGGTGCGGATCGGCCGCGAGATGCTGATGGACCTGATTTCTTCCGTGCCCAAGGACTGGGATTATCACGCCCGCAATCCCGAACGTTCGGCCCGGGTCGGCGGGCGGGACACCGTCTTTGCCAATGCTTATGGTGCGCCTTTTGTCTATGGGCTCGACGGGGTTCGGCGGCCCTCGACGCTGGAGGACGCGCACAACTTCTTCAAACTGGCGCAGATGAGTCAGAGCATGCATGTCCCCGGTATTCTCCCGGCAGAGCCGCAAGATGTGCAGGTACCGCTGCGCCATTTGGATCTGGTGCACGCCGCACTGACGCTGACGGACAAACCCATCAAAGGCTCGGTCCTCTCCGAAACAGCTGCCCGCGAGACGATGGACATGCTGCGTATCGTCCATGGTGAGCAGTTTGTTGATGAAAATGTCGTCGTCGCGGCACTTTTGAACTGCAATACGCCACTGGTGTGGGACGATACGATGTTGCAAAGCCTGAGAGTCTATGCGCGCGCAAACCAGCCTTGCCTGTTGTCACCCTTTGTGCTCGCAGGCGCTTCGACCCCCGCCAGCCCCATAGGCGGCGTCGCCCTGCTGATTGCCGAAAGCCTCGCAGGTATGGCTTATTCGCAGATCATTCGCCGCGGCGCTCCGATGGTTTTGGGTGTGGCAATCATGGGCGTGTCGATGAAAACCGGCGCGCCAATGATGGGCTCGCCAGAGCCGGGGTTGATGAACCTGCTTGTTGGCCAGATGGCGCGATTCTATGGCGTACCCTGGCGTTCCTGCACGATGTGGTCCGGTTCCAAATCGCCCGACCTTCAGGCCGCATTCGACAGCGCAAATACCATGTGGCCTGTGCTGCTGGGCGGCTGCAACTTTGTGGTTCATTCTGCAGGCTTCGTCGAAGGCGCGCTTGGTGTCAGCTATTCAAAATGGATCCACGACAGCTACCAACTCGAAGGCTATCACCGTTTCTTCTCTGGTCTGAAGACAGAAAACCTGAACGACATCCTGGAGGATGTTTCTCGTATTGGTCCCGGTGGGCATTTCCTTGGCACGGATCATACGCGCGAAAACCCGATGGTGATGAACCCGCTGCAAAACAACGACAGCTTTGAACAATGGGAGCTGGAAGGAGCCAGGAACGCGGATGAAGTTGGCCGCGAAGCCGCACGCACCATGCTTGCCAACTATATTCAGCCTTCTATGCCTGATGACATTCGCGGCGCGCTTGATGAGTTTGTGGCAAACAGAAAGCAAGCGTACAACGAACGCATCAGCGCTTAGGAGGACCAAATGGAAACGACGGCAATCTCGCTTGATGAGGTCAGAGCCCTGGCCAAAGCCATACTGACCAATGCCGGCATGAATGACAGCGGCAGCGATGTTCTGGCAGAGCTGGTCTACAAATCCGAGCGCGACGGCCCCCGTAGCCATGGATTGCGGATGCTGCCCGTCTATGTACAAAGCTTCTCCTCGGGCTACGCGAACCCCGACGCCACTCCGTCCGTTACCGAAACAGCGCCCGGCGTTCTGCGCGGGGATGGCGATAACGGCTATTTCCAGATCGCCGCCGAACAGGCCCGCGAACAGCTGATCGCGATGGCACGCCAGAATGGTATCGCCGCCTTCGCTTGCGCCAACTGCCATCACCTTGGCGGCCTGCGCTTTGACACCGAACCACTGGCCGAGGCCGGGCTTGTGGCACTTGGCGTGGTCAATTCGCTGTCGATGGTTGTTCCACATGGCGGCACCAAGCCTGTCTTTGGCACAAATCCGATGTCCTTTGCGTGTCCACGCGATGGTAAAGCGCCCATTGTCTGGGATCAGGCGTCTTCAGTTGTCGCGCTGATGGACGTTCGCATGGCCGCTGCTGAAGGCCACGATTTGGGCGTGGATGGCGGCCTTGATCGTGACGGCAACCCCACCAATGATCCGAATGCGATCCTGGAGACCAAAAGCCTCCTGCCGTTTGGCGCCCACAAAGGCAGCGCCATAGCGTTGCTTGTTGAAATACTGGGCGCAGCTTTGGCCGGCGGGGCGCTTTCGGTCGACAACGAAGATCGTGAGGCCCACGGCGCGCTCAACATCAAGGGCGGCGCGACACTGATTGCGATTGATCCGACAAAGTTCGGCAACGCAGGTTTTAGTGACTATGTCACCCGTATCTGCGACGAGATCGAAGGCAATGGCAGCGCCCGTGTACCGGGCGACGGTCGTTTGGCCAAGCGTTCAGCATCTGGCACAGATGGCGTGGCCGTCAGCACCGAATTGCTTGAACAACTGCGTGATATGGCCGGGGCTGAATGAAGAAGATCATCGTAATCGGCGGCGGCGTTGTGGGGATTTCCGCTGCGCTGGCCCTGCAGGCGGATGGCCATCAGGTTACTGTCCTTGAGCCGGACAAGATTGGCCAGGGTGCAAGCTGGGCTTCTTGCGGTTGCATCGCCATTGGTGAGATTGTCCCGCTGTCACAGCCCGGCCTACTTTGGAAGGTCCCCGGGTTGCTGATGGACCCTGAGGCCCCCCTTGCATTGCGCCCCGCCTCAGCACTGCGCATGCTTCCCTGGTTCCTGCGTTTTGTTGCGAACGCCACCGATCCGAAAATGCGAGCCATTGCTGCCGATCTGGCGCAGGTGACTTTCCGGGCCACAGCTGATTTCAAAAGCCAGATGTCCGAATATGGCATCAAGGATATGCTCATCCAGCGACCAATCATAAAGCTTTTTGACAATGACGCTGACAAGGCAAGCATGGGCGCCGCCTTTGATCTGGCCCGCGATCTGGGCTGCACGATCGAGGACATTCCGGGCGCGGAAGCGCACGACATAGATCCTGCGATTGCACCGGATTTTCAATACGCCTCGGTGCTACGCGATTGGAGTTTCGTGGCAGACAGCGTCCGACTGGTGGGCGATCTGCATCAGGCCTTTCTGGCTCGAGGCGGCGAAGTGGTTGCGTCGGGAGCGTGTGGATTTGAACGGACGGATGGTCTGATTCAGTCGGTACGGCTGCAGAATGGTGATCTATTGGAGGCCGAGGAATTCGTACTTGCCGCTGGCATAGGGTCTAAGGCACTGGCTGCAGAAATGGGCGTAAAGCTCCCGATGGAAGGTCTGATGGGCTATTGGACCGGTCTTCCAGAGCCTGGTGTCGATCTGAAGCATACCGTCTTCTATCCTTCTGGCGGCTTTGGCATCACACCTCATGAGAACGCACTGGCCATCGCCGGCACTATCGAGTTCGCTAGTCTCTCGGCAAAGCCCAACTGGCGACGTGCTGACGTGTTGGTAGAGCGCGCGCGCCGAGTGCTGCCGGGGCTCAACACAGAAAACGGCGAAAGGCGTGCTGGCCGCCGTCCCTTCATGCCGGACACGCGGCCTGTTATCGGGCGGCCTCGCAGCCTCGGCAATGTCGTTTTCGCCACAGGTCACGGGCAACTCGGCCTGACGCTTGGCGCGACAACGGGCCGAATGGTGGCTGACACTATTGCAAACCGTAGCACCGATACCAACCTGACCCCTTACGGGCCTGATAGGTTTTGACACGCGGGGAACGCACCGTGAAATCAAGAGAGCCCGCTTAGGGCAACACACCCTACCAATGAATTTGGGCTGATCAGGGACAGTGTGCATTGGGTTTCCCAGCACTGCGTCATTTAGGGCTAAGATAGCGGAGCAGTGCCAGAAGCAGCCATGATAGGCTGACCGACGAGCAGACAACGGGGCTCGCCCTTTTTTTTCGAATTCGCAAGCCAAACTTCGGGTGGGATTTGCCCTCGGTGCGCGAAACTCACCCCAATTGCACCAAACGAAACAGCATTGACATTAGTTTCATTTGCAACGATGATCGTTGCAAATGAAACGTTATGAGTCGCGTGAGCAATTCACTCTTGGAGAAAACGATGGCTAAGGCATTCGCATCTCAGGAAGATTTGACCGAAAAGACCATCAGCTTTACCGAAGTCGGCGACGGGCTTTGGGCCTTTACTGCTGAGGGGGACCCCAATTCCGGCGTGATCATCGGCGACGACAGCGTGATGATCGTCGAAGCGCAGGCGACGCCACGTCTGGCCAGCAAGGTGATCGAGAAAGTCCGTGAAGTAACCGACAAACCAATTACACATCTGGCACTGACCCACTATCACGCGGTCCGTGTCCTTGGCGCTTCGGCTTATGGTGCTGATCAGGTTCTCATGTCCGAAACAACTCGGGCGCAGGTTGTCGAGCGTGGTCAGGAAGATTGGGACAGTGAGTTTCAGCGTTTCCCCCGCCTGTTCGAAGGTCATGAGAGCATTCCCGGACTGACCTGGCCCACCACCACCTTCAAAGATCGCATGAGCGTTTACCTCGGCAGCCGGCGCGTGGATCTGATGCATCTTGGCCGTGCTCATACTGCCGGTGATATCGTTATTCACGTCCCGGACCAGAATGTCATGTTTACAGGTGACATCGTCGAATACCATTCGGCCTGCTACTGCGGCGACGGTCATTTCAAAGACTGGGGTGGCACACTCGACAATATCGCCGCTTTCGACGTTGACGCCATTGCACCCGGCCGAGGTGATGCGTTGGTCGGCAAAGACATGGTTGAAGCGGCAATCGAGTCCACCCGTGACTTCGTCGAAAGCACTTATCGCCCGGCCGCCCGCATCGCCGCCGGCGGCGGCAGCCTGAAAGATGCCTGGGACGCCGTACGCGCCGCGTGCGACCCGAAATTCGCGGACTACGCGATCTACGAACACTGTCTGCCGTTCAATGTTGCCCGCGCCTATGACGAGGCCTGCGGCATCGATACGCCGCGCATATGGACGGCGCAACGAGATCTGCAAATGTGGGAACAGCTGCAGGGCTGACCGTCTGAAGGGAGGGGATTATTCAATGTTCGATGACCGTTACACGCTGGCTTACAAGAGCTATCCGTACGAAAAGTCGCCGGATCAGGATCGCGACGCACCGGTGCGCCACCCGGTCGTGGTCATGGGGGGTGGTCCGATTGGTATCGCCACCGCGCTGGACCTGGGGCGCCAAGGCATTCCGGTACTGGTGCTGGACGATCACGAAGGCATCGGCATGGGTAGCCGCGCGATCTGCTTTGCAAAGCGCTGCCTGGAAGTGGCTGACCGTTATGGCTGCGGCGAGCCAATGCTGGACAAGGGCGTTGTTTGGAACCTCGGCAAGGTGTTTCACCGTGACGACAAGGTGTTCGAGTTCAACCTGCTGCCGGAAGACGGGCATAAATTTCCCGCCTTCATCAATCTTCAGCAACCCTATTTCGAGCAATACATGATCGACCGCCTGCGCGAGCTGCAGGCCGAAGGCGCCCCGATCCAATTGCGCGGCAAGAACCGGGTGGATACGGTTCAGGTGCACGACGATTATGTCGTTTTGACGGTGATGACACCGGACGGGCCGTACACGCTGGAAGCTGACTGGTTGATCGGTTGCGACGGTGCCAATTCGCCGCTGCGCCGGATGCTCGGCTTGGATTTCACCGGCCGCGTCTTTCAGGACAGTTTCCTGATCGCCGACATCAAGCTGAAGGGCAATCTGAATTTCCCCACCGAACGCTGGTTCTGGTTCGAGCCGACCCACGGCTCGGGCGCGTCGGCTCTGCTACACAAACAGCCTGACGATGTATGGCGGATCGACTTCCAGATCGGCTGGGATGTAGACCGAAAGGAAGAATTGAAAGAGGAAAACATCCGTCGACGTTTGGACGCGATGTTGGGGGACGTCGACTATGAGATGGTCTGGTCCTCGATCTACACCTTCCAGTGCAAACGCATGGACAGCTTCCGCTCGGGTCGGGTGATCTTTGCCGGTGATGCGGCGCATCAGGTCTCGCCCTTTGGCGCACGCGGCGCCAACTCCGGTATGCAGGACGTGGACAACCTGGGTTGGAAACTGGGGCTGGTACTGCAAGGAAAAGCGCCGGAAAGCCTGCTTGAGACATACAATACCGAACGCATCCATGGCGCGGACGAGAATATCCTGAATTCTACCCGCTCAACCGATTTCATCACCCCGAAGTCTGAGACCAGCCGGATTTTCCGCGATGCTGTTCTCAGCCTGAGCGGCGAGCATGAGTTCGCACGACCGATGGTGAATTCTGGCAGGCTTTCGGTTCCATGCGTGTACAGTGGATCGCGCCTCAATTCGGCCGATGCGCTGGCGGGTGGCCCAGAGCGGACACAGCCCGGTGCCTCCTGCCCCGACGCGCCGCTGGGCGACGAATTCCTGCTGTCGAAGCTGGGCGATGAATTCATCCTTCTGACGATCGATGCGGAGGCACCCGAAACTCTGGAGGAAGACGGCATCACGGCCCGCCGGTTGGCGCTTTCGACCCGAGACGACCCGACCGGTCAGTTGAAGAAACGCTATCTCGGCGAAGCCAATTCAGCAGTCTACCTGATCCGGCCGGACCAACACGTTGCGGCTCGCCGGGATAACTTCAATGAACATTTGATGCGCACTGCCCTGCGCCGCGCTACCGGGAAGGAGGCAAGCCAATGAGCGATCTGATCCTGACGTCGAACATCGACGGGACCGACGACTTTTACGCCGACCTGCTGGCAACCCATGAAGGCAAGACCAAGGCCGAGAGCGACGCCGTTAATGCGCGGCTGATCCTGATCCTGGCTAACCATATCGGTGACCGCGAGGTTCTGAGCCAGGCGCTCAAAGCTGCAGACATCACGTAAATCCAAGGGAGGACACTATGAAACTTAAGCTGAAGGGCAACGCCCTGCTTTTCGCGGGTATAGCAACCGCTGCCATGACCATTGCCACGACTGCCGCGGCAGAAACCAAGCTGGCGCTTTCAAGCTGGCTGCCACCGCGCCACCCAATCGTGGTGAATGCGATCAAACCCTGGGCCAAGCAGGTGGAAGACGTCACCGATGGTCGTGTGACGGTGCGTGTTCTGGCAAAGCCGATGGGCCCGCCCCCGGCGCATTACGACATGGCTGCCGAAGGGATTGCTGACATTACCTATGGCTTGCATTCCTTTACCACCGATGACCGTTTCACTCGCTCGCGGATCGGCCAGTTCTCTTTCATCGGGGACGATGCCGTTGCTGGTTCCAAGGCGTTCTGGAATGTTTATTCCGGTCCATTGGAAGCACAGAAAGAACATGAGGGCACCAAACTTCTCGGGCTTTTTGTGCACGGCCCCGGCATGCTGCACAACAATGTCCGCAAAATCGAGACGACGGATGACTTTTCCGGTCTGAAAATCCGTGTGCCTGGCGGATACATCTCGGACCTGATGTCAGGTCTGGGCTCCACGACACTCTTCATGTCCTCGGGTGAAGTTTACGAAAAACTGTCCCGCGGTGTGATCGACGGCGTGACCTTCCCGTTCGACGCCCTTGCCGCCTTCAAGCTGACCGGGGACGTCAAGTACACCATGAAAGTACCCGGTGGTATCTACAATACAACCTGGTTCATGGTCATGAACGAGGCAAAGTGGAATGAGATCTCTGAGGAAGATCAGGCGGCTATCGAAGCGATTTCCGGCGAAGCCTTTGCCGAGTTGGTCGGTCAGGCTTGGATCGGTGCCGACGAGAAAGGCAATGCCGAAGCTGAAAAGGCCGGGATCGAGATCTACGAAGCGCCAGCTGAAGTGGTTGATGCGATCAAGTCCCAGGCAGCAGATGCCGAGATAGCGTGGTCCGAAGCCATCTCGGCTGACGGCTACGACGGAGCAGCCGCTCTGGAAGAGATGCGCAAACAAGCTGGTGTGGACTTCTGATCCATGGAACGGCTTCGTCATCGTTTTCCCGACCAGCCCCCTGAAGAGGGGCTGGACATCGGGCTGCTGCTCGACCGGTCGCTGGGTGTCGGAGCCGCTTTGATCCTGTTCAGCCTCGTTCTCATCACCTGTGTGGATGTGGTGGGACGATACTTGTTCAATGCGCCGCTGTCTGGCGCTTTCGAACTCACTGAAATACTGTTGGCAGCGCTTGTTTTTCTGGCCCTGCCACTCACGACCGAACGCCGCGAGCATGTCGAAGTAGACCTGCTGAATCTGGCGCTTGGACGAAAAACACAACGGTTTTTGGCCGCATTTGCTGGCCTGTTCTCTGCAGCGTTGTTGGCCACCTTCGCCTGGCGGCTTTTCACCCATGCCGCCAAGGCAGCCCATGACGGCGCAGTGACAAATGCGCTGGAGATTCCGCTGGCACCCTTTGGCTACCTGGCTGGCGTCTCGTGCATGATTTCGGCTTTCATCGCGTTCCTGCGCGGCTTGCAACCACCTGTCGAACACGAAACTGACAAAGACCACCTGGAGAGCGCGCCATGATTGAATCTCTGATCGGCTTCGCGATCCTTCTGGGTCTGATCCTTCTGCGTGTGCCAATCGCATTTGCAATGGCGGCCGTGGGTGGGTTCGGATTTGCCTTCATGCGCGGTTGGGAACCGGCTTGGGCAATGACCGGTCAGGTGGCTTTCGACACGGCTCTGTCCTACAGCCTTTCTGTCATTCCCCTTTTCATCTTCATGGGCAACGTTTTGGCTGGCTCTGGAGTGGCCCACGGGTTGTTCGCGGGCGCAGATCGGCTTTTCGGCAGATTGCGCGGCGGGCTTGCCATGGCTTCTGTCTTCTCCTGCGGTGGCTTCTCGGCGGTCTGCGGCTCGTCACTGGCCACGGCGGCGACGATGTCGAAAGTGGCGATGCCCTCCATGCGCCGGTTTGGGTACGATGACCGTCTTGCTACGGGGTCCATTGCCGCTGGCGGAACCCTCGGCATCCTGATCCCACCCTCGGTGATCCTGATCATTTACGGCCTGTTGACCGAAACCAATATTGCCAAGCTTTTCATTGCTGGAATTGTGCCCGGCATCATCGGCGTGCTGCTTTATCTTGGCGCAGTCATGGTTGCCGTACGGGTAAATCCCGCGTTGGCTCCGGAGGAGGAAAACACCGAACCCATGAGCCGGACCGATGTAATCGGCGTCTTCTGTGTATTGGGTCTGTTCCTTTTCATCATGGTCGGTATCTATGGTGGCTTCTTCACACCGACCGAGGCGGCAGGGATGGGTTCCGGCGCTGCGGTGCTGATCGCTCTAGCGCTGCGGACAATGACGTGGCGCGGGTTTTTCACCGCGACGCTGGACTCGATCCGGGCCACCGCAATGATCTTTGCCGTCATCATCGGTGCCGAGCTATTCACCAATTTCATCAACTATGCCGGGTTACCGGATGCGCTGTCGGGCTTCGTCATCGATAACGAACTTCCGGTTTGGGCTGTCATCCTGTTCATCATCGTCACCTACATGGTGCTTGGCTGCGTGCTGGAAAGCCTGTCGATGATCTTGCTGACGGTGCCGGTCTTCTACCCGCTGATGTTCGAACTTGAGTTTGCAAACGAACTGCTGCTGGACCCGGAAAACGCACTGATCTGGTTCGCCATTGTGGTCGTCGTAGCCACGGAAATCAGCCTTATCACACCGCCGGTCGGCATGAACGTCTTCGTTTTGAAGGGCGTGCTGCAGGATGTCTCGCTTGGAACCATCTTCCGCGGTGTACTGCCCTTCTGGATCGCCGATGTCCTGCGGCTGACCTTGCTGATCCTCGTGCCCTCACTGTCGCTATGGCTGGTGGGATTGATGTGACCAATCGGGGCGGCCCTCGGTCGCCTCGACAATTGAAACTGCATGTTCGAAAAGGAGAAACCGATGAAAATCGAGAAGATCCATCACGTCGCTTACCGCTGCAAAGACGCAAAAGAGACGGTCGAATGGTACGGAAAAATGCTGAATATGGACTTCATCCTGGCCATTGCCGAGGATCATGTCCCCTCAACGCACGAACCTGACCCTTACATGCATCTGTTTCTGGATGCCGGGGACGGCAATGTGCTCGCCTTCTTTGAATTGCCCACGAAGCCAGAGATGAGCCGGGACCCGAACACCCCGGTTTGGGTGCAGCACATCGCCTTCAAGGTGAAGGATCGTGAAACGCTAATTCAGTTCAAGGACCATCTAGAAGCCAATGGCGTCGAGGTGCTTGGCGTGACCGACCATTCGATTTTCCACTCCATCTACTTCTTCGATCCGTCCGGCCATCGTATCGAACTGGCCTGCCCGGACCCGGAAGAGGAAGCGATGTTGAAACGCATGGACGAAGTGAAATGGCTGATGCTGGAGGATTGGTCGAAGACCAAGAAAGCTCCGAAACATGCCGATTGGCTGCATGCGAAAGAACTGAACAAGACAGCGTGAACGGCTTTCCGCGTCGGATGGATTTCGGCGCGGGGCACCCGATCCGCAGGGCCTGAAGCGGTAAATAAAAAACAAGCGAGTCATGAAACTATACAGCTATTGGCGCTCCACGACCTCTTACCGGGTTCGGATCGCTCTGAATCTCAAAGGTGTTTCCTACGAAACGGTACCGATCAATCTGGTTGCCGGAGAGCAGCGCGCGCCGGACTATGTTGCGCTGAACCCCGGCAAGGGCGTGCCGACACTGGTGCTGGATAACGGAGAAGTGCTGACCCAATCGCTTGCCATCATAGATTACCTCGATGCCACAATACCCGAACCTCCGTTTCTACCGGAAAACCCGCTCGAGCGTGCTCGGGTACGGGCTGCGGCCCACACCATCGCGATGGACATTCATCCGGTCAACAATCTGAAGGTCGTCACACATCTGAAGTCCCGTTACGGGCTTTCAGCCGAGGACGGGATCGAATGGTTCCGGCATTGGATGACCGAAGGGTTCCATGCCTATCAGGCGCTTTTGCTTGATGGGTGCGTTTTCAGTTTTGGCGACAGCCCGGACCTTGCCGATATCTGCCTGGTCGCGCAGCTGTATAATGCACATCGATGGGGCGTAGACATGACCCCGTTCGCCCGGCTTCTTGAGATTGAAGAACACGCTTTGGCGCTACCTGAATTCGCCGCCGCTCGTCCTGAAAACCAACCCGACGCCTCCTGAAGAAAATGTCATGACCTATTTACGCCGTCCGACCCTGCCCCACCGGACAGTTCGAATTGCGCCAGACTGGCTTTGGCAAAACGGAAAAGGTCTTTAGTTCTCTGTTGCGGCCTTGAGGAGCGCGGTAACGCCCTGGTCCAGCGCCGCACGGTCTTCGGCCGACATTGAGTTCAGCATCTCTTGCGCACAAGCTTCGACTTGCGGGAGCAGCTTTTTGAACTGTCGAAGGCCTTCTGGAGTACAATGATAAACCCTGAGCCGGCGATCTTCTTCAGACGTCGCTCGGGTTATCAGGCCTTTATCGTCAAGCCTCTGCGCCGCCCTGCTGACCTGAACCTTATCCAAAGTCGTGCGCTGTGTCAGTTCCAAAGAGGTCAGGCTTTTGGCGTTGGCGAGCAAAAAAAGCAGGCGCCACTCTTCTCGCGACAGACCAAACTCACGATGATAAACCTCGGTCAGTTTTCGCGAGAACGCTTCGGACGCCACAGCGAGACGATAGGGAAAGAAGGAATCTAGTTGCATACAAAACCATAAGTCGCCTTGGTTTCATGTGCAACGAGTTTCACGGCGTCGGCCCTAGGTGTTGGTAACAGGGATCCACACGTGCCGCTTGATTAAACGGCGGCTTGACATGCTTGCTTCGCGCCGGGGCTACTGCCCCAATCGGGCAAGCTGGGCCTTTCAAAAAACCTGAATAATCTTCTCAGCCCTCAATGCTAAGGGGCTCAAAAGACCTGATTTGCCCAACCGCTTGGATTAACGAAATACTCCGGCCTCCATTTCATGTAATGGTCAATGTGCGGTAATCACGGCGCACAAACTCTGCGCGCATTTGCCCATTGCTACCTTCGATCATTTCGGCAACCAGGCGCTCGGTTTCTTCGAAATTTTTCCGCCTATCACTTTGCCCCGGCAACTCGCTGGAGTTGGTGGAAAACCAGAATGTAAATGGCCGGTCCTGTGCCTCAGGCGCAAGAGCGCGTTTTGAGGAGGGACCTATTCGCGAGTCGTAGTAGTGCCTGAGAACTTCAGGCTCGGGGTTCCCGTTTTCGCCGTTGCCACAAAAGACATAATGATCAGCCGACACCGCTTTGGCAAAGCTTGCGTCAGTGTTGTGTTCCGACCCATGGTGGGCGACCTTGAGAACACTCAAATGGCAGTATCCGTTCTCAAGATATCCCGTAGCTTCCAGATCTTCAGTTAATTTGTCCTGCTGCGCATCTCCCGTCAAAAGAACGCGATGTCCGTTTTCTTCCACCATGAAAACAAGAGAGGCAACATTCGGCGCCGTCACGCCTTTGAATGCGTCAATCCCGTTCCAATCGTAGAGATCAAACGGAGACCCACTCCATTCACCAGCGGCAAATCGATCAAGCTGTTTGCGTATCCGTTCGTTTACGCGTTGCACACCCCTTTCACCCTTTGACGTTTCAAGCCAGTTGTTCCAACCGTCCCGCAAGTTTTTTAGAGCCGGTTTTGAGGGGCCGATCAGGGTAAAGTCGAGTGTGCCAATCGTAAACTGAACAAGGTCATCTCCGCGCATTAGGAGTTTTCCCGGTCCAAGTTGGCCCGGCAGGACATTGATGGGGATATCAAGAAAGTCCGGTTGCGCGTACCGCGATACTTCCAAGGCCTGCGGTATCGACGCAGCTATGTTTTGCAGTTCATGCGCTTCGTGCAAAAATGCGTCGATTCCGGTGCTTCGCAATGCCGGAACCGCCGCGGCAAGAAGGTCACCGATCTCTCCGGCGTTCTCACCGACCTGATCGCGGAACGAGTTATGCCAAAGCGCCTTCATTTCAGGTGGCCGCGGGATTCTCGGTTCCCTTACCCCGTCATTGCCCTGGGCCTGGTGGTAGTCGTAAACCATCCATTCCACAGCATCCCGCATAAGATACTGAACACCTTGAATATGGTCCTGGTCCAGATGGGACACATACACGGCATCAAGCGCACCGCCGTTTTCGGCCACAAGTTCGGCCAGCGGGCGACGTACATGCTTTTTCATACTTTTGCCAAGGCCGCCGTCACAAAGAATATTGGTGCCGTCACCCTGAAGAAGGAGGCAATCGCCGTGCTCGGATTGAAAAATTCTCAGTTTCATCTCGCCCCCTTTCAGCTCTTGTCGAAACGGGCCGAAAAGTCGCGCGCCTCAGAGATCGCGGCTTCGGGATCGATGCGCCCAAACCCAGCATCGTTGACCCAATCATAGGACCCACCAGGCAAGGGTTTGGCGGTGCGTTGCAGAATACCGAGGCATTGCAATGAATTCAGTGGGATATCCGCCGCAGCCATCATCAGCCCAACCACGCCGGCTATGTAGGGGCTCGCCATGCTCGTTCCCGACTGCGACACCCACAGAGGATCGTCCTCATTTCGAAAACCATTTGCTGCAACGATGTTTGTACCCGGGGCCGCCAGATCGGGCTTCATGCGATTGTCACGCGTCGGTCCCTGACTGCTGGTTACGTTCATGCGGTTTGTGGCGGCATCATAGTTTGAAACGCTAATGGTCGCCCGTCCGCACGCAAGTGACGACACCGAATGCGAGTCGACATTGCTGGAAGTGGAAAAGAAGGATGGGAACCGGAAAATTCGCTGCCCATCTTGAACACCAAACTCATGCGGATCGTCCCGTTCAATCCAGCAATGGAACCGACCGTTGCGGATTTCTTCGCCGATCAGCCGCACACGCCAGATTCCAGCCCGTACACCTCGTATTTCTCCGGGCCTCAAGTGCGGTGACAGGTAGACTGCAATGTAGTTCTCACCATTGCTTGGATGAAAAAGCTCATTGTAGATCGAAACCATCGTGCCATCACGCAATCGCTTGTTTTCGATGAATTCCTGAGGCTTCACTTTAAGCCAGCGCGTTTCGCCCGGAGGTAGCACCTCAACTTGCATCCGATCTTGCGGCGAATACCAGATTTCCAATTCGTTTTCGGAAACGTCCGCGATGCCGTTACCGACGACAATCCACTCCAATTCAGTTTCCAAACCGCGCGACGCGATCCGACCGTTCGAGTGAATCCGCCCCATGATCCAGCTGATATCACCTTCTTCCTGAGGAGCTTCCTGGCCGGCATTTCCCGCAGCAAGTGTGATCGCCCGGTTCGGTTGCGCCAAAGCATTGTCCAGCCAGCGGCTTGTGGCACTCAGCCCGTCGTGACCCCCACCGTTTGTCCCCAAACTGATATTTATGGTAATCGGCTTTTCTTCCTGACGGGCGACATCAAGCAGGTACTCGACCGCATGGACGACCCGACTGGTCTCTGCGAATGTTTCGCGCCTGCGTTCATAGTCGCCTTCAGGAACAGGTACATCGATCAACACACCGATGATTTGTGCCTTTGGGCAAACACCACTATTGCCTGCCGCGATGCTCGCCACATGGGTTGCGTGAGACGATCTGTTGGTTTGGGATTGACGCTCGATCAGGGTTGCGGGCAAGCCAGTTGACGTACCCGAAGCTGCTAACGCTGCATCAAGATGAGATGCGGTAAATTCGCTGCCATAGTCAAATTGAGCCGGTGGCACCCGGAACTCTCCACCCTGATCCCAGATGCGCAAAAACCGAGTTTTGCCGTTTTCATCCAGAAAGTCAGGATGCGCGAAATCAAATCCTCCAACATCAACGATTCCGACAAGCAAGCCCTCACCATCATTGTGAAGAGACTTTTTGCCGATTGAGCGATTTGTGGGTTTGGACGAAGGTATCGCAGCTGGAATATCCAGTTTTAGCGGGTCGGTGACATTCACGAATGCAACTTCATCCATGGCGCTCAGGTCGCTGAGGAAGGACACCGGAACCGTGGCGGCAATCTGGTTACCGCGAGTAATAACTTCAGAAACTTTCGAAGGTGCGCGTCGTCTGTCGAGTGCGTGCGCGCAAAGGTCCGAGATTTTTTGCACCGCCGCTTTGTTCGCGGCATCGTCTGTGTCCTGACTGTTTGAAGTAACATCAATGAGTACATTTACGTAAGACGTGTCCGCAGGTGGTCTTTTGGCAAGCTTCTCGCGGGCTGACAGGCCGTGTCTTTTCAAGAGATCGCGATCCAGACCTCGTGAGAAGGTCTGAACGCTTGTCTGCAAATCGGCGATCGACGTTTCATCTTCGATATCGTCGACGGAGAATTCGACCGACGTTCCTGTGGAAACTTGTGTCGAAATCTTAGCCCGGCACGCATTTACCGGCCCATCACCATTTCCAACCACCCGCAGCCTGGGATGCAATCGGTGTGCGGTTTTGCTGATAACTGACATCTAAAAATCTCCAATAAAATCTCCTTGCAGTTTAGGGGGACTTACCAAAATCTCCAAATACATGTTCAACTCAGAATTGAAGTGGCGCCACCAGTTGATCTTCAAGCCCGATCGAGTCGACAAGTGAGACCCTGCTGCGGGGAAACCGAAGGAAACCGTTCCATTCGTTGCTCAATCTCTCAACCTTTTGGGCAGCGACGCCCGAACAAACCCGCAGTTGGTCGTTCTCTGACGGTAACTCGTACCTTCGGGGCCATTGCCTATGTATCACGGAGGGATTGAACCTTTTTGGGAACGCCGGAGGCTTTACAACAGATCCGAGTTATCCGACCGGCGCTTTCCGAAATTGAACCACAGACTAAAGCGCTGCGGTCCAGACCCGGTAACGCCCCTGCCCCGTCACCTCGCGGATCAGACCGCGGTTCATGATCTTGTCGATGTTGCGCTGTACGGCCGCACGTGAGGCCTGTGTCAATTCCTCGGCAAGCGGCGCAGATACCATGGGCCATGCGGTCAGAGCGTCGACAAGGCGCGGCGGCGTTCGGCCGCTCAGATCGCTTATCGCCTCTCGGGCGCGCAGATCCCAAGCATTGACCCGATCCAGATGCAGCAGCGCGGCCAGAACAGCCTGCCCTGCTCCCCTGATCCAGGCCGAGAGCTTTTCGTCAGGCGTGCCAACCCCGCGCAACGCACCCGGCCCCGACAACGCCAGAGGCATAAAGACCGCCCCACCCCGACCCATCGTCGCGGCATGGCGCGCGGCAATGATCGCGGCTTCGGTGTCCTGCCCAATGCCTTCGGATAATGCACGCCACGCGTGAAATCCGATCGCGGCTTGCGTGACGGGGTGCAATCCTTCCGCGTTGCGCATGACTTCGGCCAGATCAGCAACAGCATCAGGAGTATCTTCGATCCCCTGCGCCAAGCGATCCAGAAACGCCGTTAGCCCGGTTTCCCAACCGCCATCCGACGGACCTGCGCCTGATGTCAGACGGCGGACAGCCCAACCAGCACGAAACAACGCCTGAACGTCATCCCCGGTTGCCCCGATCCGCAATCCTGTCCACAGCGCCAGCCTGTCGACGCCGATCCGGTCACCTGTCCACCAGCCAAGATCGGACACGTCCATCAATGCCAGACGATGTCCCCAACCGTTCGGCCCTGCGCGCAGCCGCTCATCCAGGGCACCGAAAGTGGCCGCCAATTCAGCCAGCTCACAAGACAGCTCGGACTGCGCGGCGCGCCAATCCCGTGGGTCGAACAACTGTCGCCGGTCGGCCACCGGTCCGGGCGGCAGAAAGCCCGCCTGTGGACTGCCCTCATCCGGAGGAAGAAACCAAAGATCATCATCATCGGGCGGGTCGGTATCATAGATACTGGGAGGACCGACCGTATCGGCGTCCTCATCCGGATCCGGCATCACTGGTTTCGACGTCATGCCCGCTATAATTCGGATATTTTGAGCGGTTCACAAGGCGTTTTCGACACGACGGACCATCAACCCGTGAAGGTCGTGGTCAGGATTTCCAGCGGTTCGTTCAGATCGGTTTGCTCGCTGCTACCGATTAGCATGTATCCATAGCCGTCCTGCGCCCATGTCGCGGTGGCCAAACCGCTAAGAGCCGCATGTTTGACGTCCTTCGCAGGGGCACCTTCGCCTTGCCGGATAATGCAAAAGGCCAGGGGCTGACCCTTATCATCCGCGAAAACCACCTGAATCAACGGCTTGCCCTTAAACGACAAAACCTGCGCGCGCTTCAGCTCCAACCCCGACAATGATTCAAGCGTGTCCCGGTTCAGGGACCGACCCAATTGCGCCTCAGCCAGCGCGAACTGAGCGTCAAGCGCCTCCGGTGTATTGTCCAGAGAGGCGATCGTATCCGGAGAATACAACGACTGGTAGATTGCCGCCTGCTCGGCCCAGCCCATCGGTTGCGGGCGGTTCACCCAGTACGTGGCGGACACGGCCACAACGGCAACTGACGCCGCCACAGCCAGCAAACGCCACGGCCCACCCGAAGGATGGACGGGACTGGCCGTTCCCGACTTCGGTAAATCTAACTGCGGCGCTTTGGCGGGAATATTCTCGAACACCGACTGCACGACCGGCGCGTACGGGTCCAGTGCCATAAGGCGCTGTTCCAGATCTGCGTCATTTTCGATCGCCGCTTCGATAGCGGCGGCCTCGGCCACATCCGCATTGCCTTCCAGATACGCCCTGAGCGTCTCGTCGGAAAACTTCATTTGCCACTCCGTCGAACGGCGTCTGCCGCATCATGCTGCATCACGTTTTTCAGTTTCTGCCGGGCGTTGGACAGCCGGCTCATGATAGTCCCAATCGGCACTTCCAGCAACGCGGCGGCTTCGCGGTAGCTGTACCCTTCGACGAACACAAGCATAACCGTCTCTCGCTGCGCTTCTGGCAACTGCATCACTTGTGTAAACACTTCAGCGGCGAAAATATTCGTTTCCGAATCCGGTCCGGACGCAATTAATTCTGCCTCGGGTGTAACAGACAACGCTTGCGCCTTGCGCACCGAACGCGCCCGCACCTCATTCAGCCAGATCGAGCGGCAGATCGTCATCAGCCAGCTGTCCAGCCGATCATGTGACGTCACCTGATGGTGACGTTCCAGCGCGCGCAGACATGTGGATTGCAAAAGGTCGTCGGCAACGTCGGATGCGCCGGACAAGGCAAGCCCAAACCGCCAGACACGTTTCGAATGCGTCTGGATCGCGCCGCGCACGGCCTGTTCGGAGCTCATTTCAACACTCATCGAATAAATCGCGACCTGTGTGTGTTTGTCATTCACGGACCGGGCCCGCGTGGTCTGGACTGACACATATGTTGGAGGAATGAAATGAAACTTCTGTTGAAGGCGGTCACGATTGCGTCGGCAATTGTTGCAACCCAGGCGTTGGCCGACAGTTGGACGTTGGCCTCGGAAGGGTCGCATTTGGCCTATGGCACAATCAAGAAAGACACTATTGGCGAGGTCAATTCCTTCACAAAACTCTCGGGTCACGTCAGCCCGGACGGCAAAGCCGAAATTGAGATCGACCTGTCCTCGGTCGAGACCAATGTCGACATTCGCAACGAACGGATGATCGCGCACGTATTCCGCAATGCAGGAACCGCTTCGCTTACTGCAAAATTTGACATCGGCGAAATTTCGACCCTCGGCGTTGGTCAAACCACAACAATTGACGTTGAGGCCGTTTTGTCTCTGGTCGGAACAAATGTCGAATTTGACGCTGAGATGTTTGCCGTCCGCCTGTCCGAGACGTCGGTGATGGTATCCACCAACGACATGGTGTTCCTCAGTACCGAAGACGCTGGCGTCAATGCGGGTGTTGACAGGCTGATGGAACTGGCCAACCTGCCCGGCATCACTAGAACTGTTCCGGTCACAGCGCGGTTGGTCTTCAACGCGGATGGCAGACAATCCAACATTGTGCCGGTCGTTCCGATTACTGTGGCCGCCGTAGATGGCGATATCAAAGCGGGCAAGAAAGTGTTTCGCAAGTGCCGGGCCTGTCATCAGCTGAAACAAGGACTGCACGAAGTTGGCCCGTCGCTGCATGGTATAATCGGATCGGCTGCTGGCCAGACCCCCGGTTACGGATACTCTGTCCCCTTGCGACAGTCCCGCACGGTCTGGACAACCGAAACTCTTGCCGCGTTTCTGGCTGATCCCAAGGGTGCCATTCCCGGAAACAGGATGCAGTTCTCTGGCCTCACAAACGCCAAGGATATTGCCGACGTGATCGCCTATTTGCAGGCAGAATCTCGGGGCTAACCCTTGGCTCAGTGGAACCCGGGTTTCGATTGTCCGAATTGCCACGCTGTCCCTTGTCTACCCTCAGGCAAGGGAGCGGCAGGGCCAAACTGACACTGGCGGACATCAGGAATCTCAGCCATTCTATTCTGACCGAGTCCGGTATTGATCCGGAACACGCGGCTAAGACGGGCATTGTTAACCAAACGTGAGATCCACAGACATGCACCTCATGCGCGCGACACAGCCCGCGGCTGTGTCGAGGTCGCGAAAACCCTACACGATGATTTGCTGGATTTGGCCGAACGGGGCTTGCGGTTGCGATATACCCTTTCCCTCTGCGATTCGGCTGGCTAAGAAGTTCCTCCCAACTGAAGACAGGAGGCCCCCTTGGACCGCATCGCCCGCACCATCGCCACCGAAATCAACGCCCGCCCCGAACAGGTCGGCGCCGCGGTCAAGCTGCTGGACGAAGGGGCTACAGTTCCCTTCGTCGCCCGCTACCGCAAAGAGGTGACGGGCGGATTGGACGACACACAACTTCGGACATTGTCGGACCGCCTGACATATTTGCGTGAATTGGAAGCCCGTCGCGAGACGATCCTGAGTTCGATCAAGGATCAGGGCAAGTTGACGGATGATTTGGCCAAGTCTATCGCGCAGGCGGATACCAAAGCCCAGTTGGAAGACATCTATCTGCCCTACAAACCCAAGCGTCGCACCAAGGCGATGATTGCGCGAGAAAACGGGTTGGAGCCACTTGCGGACGCCATTCTGGCAAACCGTTCTGCTGATCCCGAAGAGTTGGCCCAGACCTATGTCACCGCAGCAGTTCCAACCACAAAGGACGCACTCAATGGCGCTCGGGACATAGTCACCGAGCGTCTGACCGAAAATGCCTCCCTTCTGGGAGAGCTGCGCTCTTTTATGCAACGCGAAGCTTTGCTGACCTCGAAAGTGATTGACGGCAAGCAACAGGAAGGCGCGAAATTCAGCGACTACTTTGATCACACCGAGCTCTGGTCCAAAACGCCATCTCACCGCGCGCTGGCCATGTTGCGCGCGTCGAAAGAAGGCATCGTGACACTGGATATCTCTCCTGAACCCGATGCCGGCGCCACGCGGGCCGAGGCCATCGTTGCAGCCCATCTGCAAACCCGCAGCGATGCTCCCGGAGACACCTGGCTGCGCAAAGTTGCCGGCTGGACCTGGCGGGTAAAACTCTCTCTGTCGATGATGGTCGAATTGATGGCCGATCTGCGCAGTCGGTCTCAGGAAGAGGCAATTCACGTTTTTTCCAGAAATCTCAAAGACTTACTTTTCGCCGCACCGGCCGGCGCGAGACCAACTCTGGGCTTGGATCCGGGAATCCGCACCGGCGTCAAAGCCGCTGTCGTTGATGCAACCGGTAAAGTGGTTGCGACGGACACGCTGTACCCCTTTCAGCCCAAAAAAGACCTGCACGGCGCGCAGGCAGCCATCCTGAACCTGATTTCGGCTCACAAGATCGAGCTGATCGCCATTGGCAACGGCACGGCAAGTCGCGAAACAGAAAAGCTGGTTTCCGATACTCTGAAGCTGCTGCCCAAAACTGTCACGGCGCCCACAAAGGTTGTAGTGTCCGAAGCCGGTGCGTCCGTGTACTCGGCTTCAGAACTAGCCGCGCGAGAATTCCCTGATCTCGATGTCTCGCTTCGCGGAGCTGTGTCGATCGCACGGCGTTTGCAGGACCCATTGGCCGAACTCGTTAAGATTGAACCTAAGTCCATCGGCGTTGGGCAATACCAACATGATGTTGACCAGCATCGTTTATCGCAGTCGCTGGCCTCGGTCATCGAAGACGTCGTGAATGCGGTGGGCGTAGACCTGAACACGGCCTCTGCCCCCCTACTCTCACACGTCTCTGGCCTTGGACCCGGATTGGCTGAGGCCATCGTCCTGCACCGGGATTTGAATGGCGCGTTTAGGTCCCGAAAAGAGCTTTTGAAGGTCGCACGCCTGGGTCCTCGCGCCTACGAACAATGCGCGGGTTTTTTGCGGATACGTGACGGGTGGGAACCGCTGGATGCGTCTTCGGTCCACCCTGAGGCCTATGACGTCGCCCAAAGGATCGTATCAGCCTGTGGTCGCGATATTCGCCAGATCATGGGTCACGATGGCGCATTGAAGGGTCTGCATGCCGAGCGTTTCGTGGATGAGAACTTTGGCCTTCCAACTGTGTTGGACATTTTCTCTGAGTTGGAGAAACCGGGTCGGGATCCACGCCCCAGTTTCGTGACCGCATCGTTCACCGATGGGGTCGAAGAAATAACCGATTTGAAGCCCGGAATGGTGTTGGAAGGTACGATCACCAACGTTGCTGCATTCGGCGCTTTTGTCGATATCGGTGTGCATCAGGACGGTCTGGTGCATGTCAGCCAGCTTGCCGATCGATTTGTCAAAGACCCTCATGAAGTGGTTAAGACCGGGCAAGTTGTCAAAGTGACCGTTGTTGAGGTAGATGTACAACGTAAGCGTATTGGGTTAACCATGCGAAAGGACGGTGGAGCTTCGGGGCGCCGGGATCGTGAAGCAAATGCTCCTGGAAAACGTCCTTACGCGGCAAAAGGTAAAAGCCCGCAACACGCAAAATCTGACAAGAATGCACATCACAGCGCCCTTGGAGATGCGCTCAGGTCGGCTATGAAAAATCGATAGGGATTGAGTGACGTTTTACCAGTCCTTCCTGAATGATACTATGTGAATGCGTCTGGCTCCAGTTCCTCCCAAAATTCGAATATTTTTGTTGCGTTTAGACCCGATCGCCAACCGTGAGCCCGAAAGTGCTCACGGTCGAGATCATTATCGAGCCCTGACACGAACAACCGCTTGTCTGCATCTCTTTGTGTGGGGTTTCGCCGCGAAACCAAGTCTTCCACCACTGCCAGCTTCCTGGCCCGCTCGGTACGTTCGGCCGCTCGCGCTTCGTATTCCCTGTCTTGCTTTTGCTTTTCGGCATCCCTGAGTTGAGCCACTTCCACTGCTTCCGGACTCGGCACAATCTCGGGCTCTTTTTTGGCTGTAATGTAATCATCCCGCATAGCCGCCGACAAATAACCTAGCGCCGACTTCACCCCCTCCTGCCGGTTTACATAGTCCAGCTTTTGTTGGACGTAGTCCTCTCCGTGCTCCGATATCCACTGACGCGCAAGACGGTCTGAAACGCCCTGTTTCCGCAGCGTTTTGTAAATCGATAGGTTCCGGACACCATCGCTATCATCTATTTCAAACATCGCTTTCTGCGGGTTTCCTTTTATCAAGAAGCGAATGTCCGTAACGGTCCGTCCCTTTTTCTGAAACTCAGGCTCTATGAGTATGTCAGAGCTTTTGTTCACTTCAGCGACGGCAGGTTTAATTATCTTGGCATTCAGATGCTTAAAGCTGCTGTAGTAGTCGCTGCCATCCACTCCCATGAGCTTTCGAAATACGTCAAGCGCCCACCATCCCGTGGACCCGGTCCGCACAAACCGATAGCAGTTTTCGTAGAGCGCCAATCCATGACCGGAACTGAAGTTCCGCTGAATTTGAACATTTATCAACGCGTAGATTTTCGGATCATACAGTTTTTGCGCTAAAGCCGGGGAATACGCATATTCACACACTCCATTCTTCAACTTGGCAAAACTAAGAAGCGACGAGACGCCCCATTCCTGGCGGCCTTGTTCATCCAGCATGTCCCACTCAGCGACGGTTTCAGCCAGTGCGCGCAGACTGGCCCGCAGAGTGTCAAAGTCGTTGGAATTGTACCCGACCATCATCGCCAATGTCCGCGCATCGATAGTATGTGTCGGCGCCGAGGTCAAAGCGTCGTATGCGTTGAGCAACAGAACATTCGATAGCTTACGTTGCAACAAGGTCAGCTTGCCGCTGATATGAATCGCAGCGACGTTCTTCTTTACCGTCTCCCGGCGCAAAGCCCCGGAGAGCTGGTCCATGTTAAGTTCTGTATCCGGCATGATTCTGCCTGGCTGCTCGTTTTCTGATTCTTGGCACGAAAGGTACCTTTAGTTCAATCTTTATTGGGTACCAATATACGGGATTTGGCCCAACCCGCATTTGGGTACCTAACCGAACACTGAACAGAGTTATCCCCAGAAAGAGTCGTTTTGGGATTCTCACCCAACGAATCAATGAACGAATTGCGCCTCTGAAAGTCAAAATTAGAGCCTGAAATCGCTGGAAAACTGACGTCCTGAGAATCGGAGCCCTTCTTCCCGACGTTCGGTGCTATTGAACCCGTATCCGGGTACCTTTAATCCCGGACTCTGGTACCTTTCGGCCTGTATTCGGGTCCCCTATGTACCATTAGGCATTGTTTTTAAACAATATTTTATTCGCAAAGAGTCTAAACTATATAAAAAGAATAAACTGTTTAGTGCTTCCTCTTTTCATTTTTTTCTCAGTTTCGTGGCGAAACCATGCTTGAGGCGCAATTTCTGTGGAAAACTCGCATTCACAGGATAGCCTCGCAAGGTAATGTTCGCTACATTGCCCCATATACGCCGGCAAGGCGAACATTAGCTGAGGCATCGACAGTGAGCAAAACGAACCAACCTCCCCTACCTCCTTATCTTAATCTCGACCCGGAAAGTGCGGCGGCGAAGTTACCAGATCCTATTGGCACAACACGATTCGCGAAAGCAGCTACGTTCTGCGCCAAAGGACGTGAAGATTTGGCACGGCGAGGGTATGCGCCCGACGGGGAAAAGAGATTGCGGCGTTTTTCAATCTGGGAGATTACAAAGTATCTGATACCGGTTGCACCCGCCCATCTGAGGCGTGTCCTCAAGGCCAATCCGGAGCTTCCGCAGGGCGAAGGTGAAGCGGGTTCCAAGTGGTTTACACTCGACGAAGTTCTAACACTCAGGAAGTACTTTGCTGCGGAAGGTGTCAGCACCAAAGAATATTTGCCTTATCGTCCGGAAGGGTTGCCCGCCAAGGTCGTTTCTGTTGCGAATTTTAAGGGCGGCGTGGGAAAGACGTCAACAGCTGCTCATCTTGCAATGTCTGCGGCATTGGATGGATACAAGGTCCTTGTCATTGATTTGGATAGTCAGGGATCCATGACTTCGATTCTCGGGGGATCTGTCGCCGACGAGTGGCAGACTGTCTTTCCACTCATTGCCAAGGACTACGCGCGGGCTGTGCAGGAAGAAAACCGCGTACGGCAGGTAGGGGGGCAGCCTGAAATTCCCCTGGATGAAACGTTGCAGGAAGCCCTGAATACAAAGCCTAGTGACGTTATCCAGAAAACACATTGGCCCAATATCGATCTTATTGGAGCGCAGTTAAACCTGTACTGGGCGGAGTTTCAGATACCCGTATGGCGTATGGGGCTTCGAAGTTGGCCGCTTTGGGATGGGCTCACCAATTTCCTGGAAGATGAAGGCGTGCTTAACGACTATGATGTCGTTTTCGTTGATACGCCTCCTGCACTTGGGTACCTAACGATCAACGCTTTGGCGGCTGCTGATATTCTCTTGGTGCCATTAGGGGCTTCATTCCTGGAGTTCGATTCAACCGGCCGGTTCTTTGATATGCTCTACACGACCTTTGCGAGCATCGAAGATGGCGAAAACGCTGCGCAGCGAGCGGCCGGATTGCCCGAATTGAAGTTTGAATGGGATGTGGTCCGAGCCATTATCACTCGATTTGATGCGAGCCAACAGACAGATATGGCCAACGTCATCCAAGCCTATTTTGGTGATTTCATGAATGCCTACAGGCAGGATTTTACCGCTTTAGTGGGGCAGGCCGGTGAGCAAGTTAACGGCATCTATGAGGCGGACTACCGCGATTTCAACCGCGACACTTATGTACGTGGTCGGGAAACCTTTGATCGCACATACGCCGAGTTCAAAGAAGTGTTGATAGGGTGTTGGTGGCGGGATGCCCAAATGGGAGGACAGCTAGATGGCTAAGCGCAGGCGATTGACAGCACCAAATACCGCAGATCTTGAAGAATTGGAGGCCGGTTTCGCGGCGAAACCGGCATTGAATCCGTTTGAAGCCTCTGCGGCTACACCGCCAATCGCCCAGGTTGCTGCCGAAGCAGCAACCCTGAATGGAATGGCGTCTGTAACGGATCGCGTTGCGTTGGCTCAGGACCAAAACGACGCGGCACTTTGGCGAGATGCGCAAGAAGCCGGCCTAGTCGCTGAAATGCTGCCGATTGACCAGATTGACGCTGAGTTTATCCGCAGAGATCGGATGGTCGAAGACGAAGAGGCCATGTCTGAGCTTCTTGAGTCGTTACGTGCTCACGGATTGCGAACGCCCATTGAGGTTTCACGTGACGGCGATGGATACGGTCTGATCTCAGGATTTAGGCGCTTAGATGCTTTTCGGCGGCTTTCGGAAGATGACCCGCGCTTTTCGACAATTCCCGCATTTGTGCGAGATTCGGGTTCGGGGCAGGGTGCCTACGTATCTATGGTCGAAGAAAATGAGCTGCGCTCAAACCTCAGCCCCTACGAGCGTGGGCGCATCGCGGTTTTGGCTGTGGGGCAGGGGATATTTGACACGACCGAAGCGGCCGTCGATGTTCTCTTTGCGGCAGCGTCGAAAGCTAAGCGATCGAAAGTTCGTAGCTTTGCAGTTGTTCATGAGGCGCTTGGGGACTTACTGCAGCATCCAGTTGCGCTATCGGAAAAAGCAGGATTGAAACTGGCTTCGGCTTTGCGGGGAGGCGCGCAAGCTGAGCTCCGGCAAGCCTTGGCAGAGGCGGAAGTACTGGATCCAAAGTCCGAATGGGCAATCTTAGAAAGTGCGATGAATGCAGCACCGATGCCTAACAAGAGTAAGTCGCGGGGGGGGCGCCCTCAGCAAGTCAAACCTTTGGCACCAGTCAAATTGCCAGGCGGTGGGGATGTGCTGGCAGAGTTGTCGTCGGACGAAGTGCGTATCCGTATTCGGTTGAAAGGTGTCTCTGAAGAAGATGCCCAAGAGTTGGTTAAGCAAGTTGCACGCCACCTAAGCTAGTTTCGCAGCGAAACCTGGAGCGCCTTCCGCGACTTCAGGTTTCGACGGCAACAGATCATAGGGGAGGCTTCCGGTTTGAATTCAGTAGTCGTCAGCAGTGAGCAAAAAGCGCAAAAAATGAGCACCAAGTCCTTGATAGGCTTCATTTACAATATTTTTCGGGATGTGTCGCAAACTTTGGGTCTAATTGACGAACCCGCGTAATCTGAGGTTTCTCACAGTTGAAAAGTTCTCGAACAGGTTTAGCACCATCTCATTGAAAGGCTGCCATTTCCCCAAGGATGCAGTTTTGAAAGCTGTTTAGTTCTATCTAGGGTCAGGACTCATCGCCAATAGATGACGAGAGCTGCGAGGGATGTGTCGCAAACAATAGGAACGGTCAAGGTCAGCGACTTACTGGATACACCTATCCTGCGATCTCGGCGAATAGCTGGAAGCCAGACGTCGTATTGCTGGGAATTGCCGCTTCCGGATCATGTTGGCGACTTCAATGCCGTCCAAAGTAGCTGATGCGGATCTGAACGATTTGAACCCACACATGTGCCTTACGCGACGCTTGATAAATCGATGATCCTGTTCGATCAGGTTATTCAGATACTTGGACCTGACCGTTTGGATTTTGGCTGGGCAGCTAAACCGATTGAGGATATTGTTCACCTCTCGAATGCCCGCCGCGTTGGCTCCACTTTTGTCGATGACGATCTTGCTCGGGATTCCATTGGAAGCCAGCGCTTTGCCAAAGAGCCGTGCTGCTGCTGGACGGTTCCTACGCTCAGACAGCATGAAATCAAGAGTATTCCCAGTTTTATCGACGGCCCGATAGAGGTACATCCATTTGCCGCGAACACGAATATAGGTCTCGTCCATGCGCCATGAATTCAGCGTTGGGCGTTTCTTCGATTGCGCACGAGCTGCGACGATCGGTGAGTATTTCACAACCCACCTATTCAATGTGGCATGGTCAATTCGCACACCGCGCTCAGCCATGATCTCTTCCAAGTCACGATAGGACACCGTGTACCGCAAATAGAAGTAAACAGCGTACAAAACTGCATCTTTGGGGAAATGACAGCCCTTTAACGAGATCATGCTCAAATAACCTGTTAAAATTTTTCGACCAGTACAAACCTCAGATCACGCAGGCTCGTCAACTAGACCCCATAGTTTGCGACACAACCAACATCATTTCCAATGATTGCGTCCCCTCTTCGGGATGCCGTCATGGAGTTGGAAAAAAGTCTTTCAGGATGCTTGATCACCTTCATCGACACAGACGGGAAGCAGCAACTTCGGGTGGAGGCATTTGGGTCTTCCTATGGCCTCTCGCTGGCAGAAATCCGGGTTTCCAATTTGCTGATAACAGGACTCACCTCTCCAGGGATCGGAGAACAGCTTGGTCTGGCAACTTCCGCTGCACAGACGCATGTGAAGTCTGTGTTTGTCAAAACGAGAAGCTCCAACAGAGTCAACTTCACTTGGAAGGCAGTTCAATTCTCACCGCCTGTTGTCTAGATTTCAAGCATTCTGGCTACATTGGTGAAGCCAGGGGTCAGGGTTCACAATCAGTGGATGACGGGTGCCGCTAATGCGATGGCTGATAGCAAGACCTTTTGGGCAGCCGTTTTGGTTGTGCTTGATTGGTCTATTCTCCATCGGGATGATCTCTTTGGAGGGGGGGCGACGAGCAGTAGATATTTTCGTTGATCCCAGGTTAGAGCTTTCGTCACATTGTTTTTTAGCTCAGCTAAAATAAATTTTGATCTTCTTGCTAATTTTCTATTGAATGGTTCAAGCCGTATGACAAGCAGGAGAGATCGGATGCAGGCTCCGACAGCGCGTATCAAAGCCAAAGGGCAACCGACCGAACTGGGTGCGGCGATACGACGGCGGCGCAAGGCCATGGGACAAACCCTGGATCAAGTCGCCAAGGCAACCGATCTGACGACCGGCTTTCTGTCGCAAGTTGAACGCGGGCTGAGCTCACCTTCGCTAACGTCGCTGATGGCTATCGCTGCGGCCTTGCAAACTAGCATCGAGCAGTTGTTGAGCGTGCCCGAAGTTTTTTCAGAATATGTCGCGAAAGATAGCAGACAGACATATTCTCTTGGGACACGCGGCCGGTTTTATGAAAAGTTGGGCCCCGGGTTTGCTGGCGCGTTGTTCCACCCACAGATCGTACATCGCCCACCAGGGCATGTGTCAGAAAAGATGTGTCACACGGGCGAGGCGTTCTGCTATCTGCTGTCGGGAAAGTTGGAATATCACCTTGGGGACAAGGTGTTCATCCTGTCGCCAGGTGATGTGATTCATCATGACACCTCAGTACGTCATTACTCCGTCGTGCTTGGTGAGGCTGAGGCAGTTGAGCTTTGGGTGACTACGTCGCCGATGACCGAAGCAGGCTGATGGGCCTAAATTTCTCTTCCCGAAAGGTATGAAATTAACGAGGAGTAAAATTTTTTATTATTTTACTAAAAAAAACTTTAGTAAAACTAAGAATCACTTATTGTCCTTCATCACAAAGCAAAGACTTTGCGGGAGGAGAAGATAATGAAGCTAAGAATGGTACTGGGAGCGACCGTTGCCGCAGCATTGGCGATGCCTTTGTTTGCACAGGAACGTGGCGGCACGCTCAACTTTGCTCGCTATGAAGGATCTCGCCTGATTGATCCGATCTATGCGGATCGTAATCCGGACATATGGATGGTGGGCAGTCTGTTCGACACCCTGCTGCGGGGCAACACAGATGGAAATTCAGTGGAACCGGGGCTGGCGGAAAGCTATTCGGTCGCTGACGATGGAAAGAGCGTTACCTTGACCCTGCGCGAAGGGATCAAGTTCGCAGATGGCTCTTCCATGTCCGGGGCAGATGTCGTGTTCTCGCTGGATCGCGCGCGTAACCCCGACCTCAGCCCCTGGGCTGGATTGTTAGGATCAATCGGCAGCGTTACGGCAGATGGAAACGACATCACAATTGCTCTGAATGATCCTGATCCGACTATCCTGTCAATGCTGTCCACCTTTAATACGGCGATCGTCTCAAAAGCTGCATTTGAAGCAGCGGCTGGTGACACCGATCAGGACAAATCTGCAGCCATCTTTGCTGCAACTGCACCTGGAGTGGGTTCCGGTCCTTTCTATCTGTGCGGCTTCGAGCAGGGTGCCTCGATGGATTTCTGTGCGAACGAGCATTATTGGCGCATGGGATCGGACGGTGAACCGCTACCCTATCTCGAAAATGTGCATTTTGAGATCGTGCCGGATGATGCAACGCGTATCCTGCGTCTGCAGGCGGGCGAGGTCGACGCCGCAGAGTTTATTCCGTTCAGCCGTGTGGCTGAACTGGAAGCTGATCCGAAAATCAGTATGCAGCTTTACCCTTCGACCCGAATTATCTACTCGCCGATCAACACGCGTGAAACACGCTCAGACGGCTCGCCCAATCCGCTTGCTGACGCCCGCGTACGGCAGGCTCTGAACTACGGGACCAACAAAGACGCTTTGATTGGTGTCGTCCTGCATGGGGCTGGGCAGCCCATGAGCTCGCCTCTGATGGCGAAAGCGACACAATATGCTGCCGATCTGAGTCCGCTCTATAGTTACGACATGGACAAGGCCAAGGCTTTGATCAGCGAGGCCGGGGTTGAGCCGGGGACGCAAGTCACCCTGACCACATTGGCGGGATCCGCCGATGACGCGACGATCTTTGCAGCACTTCAACAAATGTGGGCACCTTTGGGCATCGATTTGGTCGTCGAGCAGGTGGACGGTGCCACCCGCGGGGCAAAAAACCGATCTGGTGAGTTCGACATTCACACCTATGGTTGGGTCAATGATGTAAATGACCCCAGTCAGGTTGTCGGTTGGCTTGGCCATACTCCCACCGCCAAAGCCGTAGGCACAGGCTGGGAGAATGCCGAGTTCAACACTTTGTTCGAAGAAGCCGCAAATGAGATGGACCCGGCAGCTCGTGAGGCCAAGTTCGCGAGGATGCAGGAACTCTATGCAGAGGCCGCTCCGTTGTTGTTCATGTATGAAACACCCTTCGCAGTCGCGCTTGGTACAACCGTCGAAGGCTATGTTCAGACGCCTCTGGGCAATAACATCTTCGATGAAGCAACAATCAGCCGATAAGAGCTGACCTTTTGCCTCGCCGCCAGATGCGGCGGGGCCCTTTGCGGAGCGTAGACTTGTCCAGCCTGTCTTACATTTTGAAACGGCTTTTGCTGATGGTCCCGACCTTCTTTTTGGTCATGATCATCATCTTCTTGCTCGTGCGCCTTTTGCCGGGCGACCCGGCCATCGCAATGGCAGGAGACCGGGCGTCTGACGCGGACATCGCGGCCATTCGGGAAAGGCTGGGCCTGAACGAGCCAATGCTGTTGCAGTTCTGGTTGTTTCTAAGAAACACGCTGCACGGTGATCTCGGCCGTTCAATTCTGATGCGAACGGATGTGCTCGACGTGATCGCAGATCGATTGCCGATCACCGTGTTTCTGACCATATACTCGGTGGTTTTGTCGCTGCTGATCGCCGGGCCGCTGGCATTTGTCGCAGCACTTAATCGAGGGCGCTGGCCGGATGCCGTCATTCGCACCGTGTTCCAGATTGGGTTGTCAATGCCGGTTTTCTATATCGGTCTGGTTTTGCTGACTTTTCTCGCAGCGCAGTTGCGCCTGTTTCCCGTGGGCGGGTATGGCGACACATTTGGAGAGCGCCTGTACCACCTGTTCCTGCCCTCGATTACCGTCGCGCTATATACTTCGGCCATCATCATGCGGAATCTGCGCAGCGCAATCATCGAAGTATTGGATGCAGAATACGTCCAGTTCGCACGTGCCAAGGGATTGCCCGCACGTCTGATCCTTGGACGACATGTTCTTCGGAATGCACTCATCTCGACGGTCACTTTGCTGGGCCTGTCCATCGGCAATTTAATGAGCGGTACACTGGTGACTGAAACCGTGTTTGCCGTTCCGGGCATGGGCCGACTGATGCTCGAAGCCATCTTTGCCCGTGACTATCCGTTGATTCAGGGACTGACCCTGACATTCGCGGTCCTCATCTCGCTGGTTTTTCTTCTGACGGACCTTTTTCAAAGCCGCCTTGACCCGAGGATGCGCCTGCAATGAGCGATGCGACCTTCAATCCTGTGACCCAGAACCCGTCCAGATGGCGGCGGGTATTGCGCAAGCCGGGCTTTGTGGCTGGCCTGTTAATTATCGGGTTTTCGATCATGCTCGCCGTATTTCCCGGAGCATTCGCGCCGTACGACCCAAACGCAATCGACTATCTGGCTGTGCGTCAACCTCCGTCATGGGCCCATCCTTTCGGCACCGATTTGTTGGGGCGGGACAGCTTGTCCCGCGTGATCTGGGCATATCAGGTGAACATGCAGATGGCCGTTTTTGCCACGGTATTTGCGCTGGTGATCGGCGTCGTGATTGGGGCGTTGGTAGGCTACTATCGGGGCATTGCTGACTTGATCTTTGGCCGGGTCGTCGATGCGGTAATCACATTTCCCTTCCTCGTATTGGTGATCGCCGTTGTCGCTGTACTCGGCCCCGGACTGGTCAACATGTACATCGCCATCTCAGTGGTCGGCTGGGTCTACTATGCGCGCTTGATGCGGGCCGAGGTCATTGCGCAGATGGGCAATGACTATGCTGCGGCGGGGATCGTTATGGGGTATTCCGACCGGCGCATCATCTTTCGCCATTTGCTGCCCAATGCGATTTCCCCGGTCATCGTTTATTGGATGACCGATATGGCCTTGGCGATCCTGCTTGGGTCGTCGCTGGGCTATCTGGGCTTGGGCGCGCAACCTCCGCAGGCGGAATGGGGCGTTTTGATTGCCGAAGGTCGCAACTTCATTTCCACCGCCTGGTGGCTGAGCCTGATGCCCGGTATCGCCATCGTCCTGACCGGTCTTGGGTTCTCGTTGCTGGGTGATGGGCTGGCCGATCTGTTAAGGCCGCGAGGGTAGGGGATGGGTATGAACGACAAGATGCCGATCCTGGAGGTCGAAGGGTTGAACACAACGTTCTATCGCAACGGACTGGCGCTGCCTGCTGTGCGGGACGTGAATTTTTCTGTCACACGCGGCGAAGTACTGGGATTGGTCGGTGAAAGTGGGTCAGGCAAAAGCGTTACCCTGAGATCGATCATGGGGCTTGCGCGTCGTTACGGGGACGTCTCTGGACAAGTACGTTGGCAGGGTCGTGATCTGGTGCCGATGCCGGATCGTGAACTCCGCCGTGTTCAGGGGCGCGAGATCGCGATGATCTTTCAGGAGCCGATGACCTCGCTCAACCCGCTACTGACTGTCGGCCTCCAGCTTGAGGAGACCTTGTGCACGCATACGGACCTCTCGCGCGCGGCCCGGCGCGACCGGGCTATCGAAATGCTGAACCTCGTTGGAATCCCCTCGGCCGCGGAACGTCTAAAAGACTATCCACATCAGTTTTCAGGCGGGATGCGGCAACGGGTGATGATTGCAATTGCACTGGCCGCCAATCCGAAACTTCTTTTGGCTGATGAACCGACAACCGCGTTGGACGTGACCATTCAGGCGCAGATCCTCGACCTGATCCTGCGTTTGGCGGAAGAGATGGATATGGGAGTGGTTTTGGTTACCCATGATCTGGGTGTGGTGGCCCAGACTTGTGACAGTGTTTCTGTCATGTATGCCGGGCGCATTGTGGAACAGGGGCCCGTGCGCGACGTGCTGCGTGCGCCGCGTCATCCTTACACCGTTGGCCTGATGCGGTCGGTGCCCCAGAATTTGCCGCCCCGAACGCCGCTCTATTCGATACCAGGCGTTCCCCCCAGTCTGGACACATTGCCGCCGGGGTGCGCTTTCGCACCTCGCTGCAGTTCCTGCATCGAAGCTTGCGTGCAGGACCGGCCTGACCTGTCGCACATCAATGACATGCGGCATGTGGCCTGTTTCAATCCTGTGATCAACGCCAAAGGAAATGCTGCATGATCACCGTTATGCAAATACGCGACCTGCATCTGCGGTTCCCTCTAAGTCGCAGCCTGGTGGACTACGCCTCGGGTCGGCCAGGCCGTGTGGTCAAAGCGTTGAACGGCATCAGCCTGGATTTGATCAAGGGTGAGGCATTGGGCGTTGTTGGCGAGTCCGGCTGCGGAAAGTCGACGCTGGCGCGCTGCATCGTGCGCCTGCATGCCCCCAGCGAAGGAACGATCGAATTCGAAGGTCAGGACGTTTTTGGCGAGCAGAACCGCTCTGACCGTACCTATAACCGGCGCGTCCAGATGATGTTCCAGGACCCATATTCTTCGCTAAACCCGCGCATGACGGCAGGCCAGATACTGGCCGAAGCGCTGAACGTTCACAATATGCGCCCAGAGGCCGAGATTCCGGCCCGGGTGGTTGAACTTCTTGATCTTGTTCGCCTTCCTCAGGATGCGCAGCACAAGCTTCCGCATGAGTTTTCCGGTGGGCAGCGCCAGCGCATCGCAATCGCGCGCGCGCTGGCGGTTGAGCCAGAAGTCCTGATTGCGGATGAGTTGGTTTCGGCGCTTGATGTTTCTGTCCAGGCCCAGGTTGTGAACTTGCTGCTGGAGCTGCAGGAAGAACTGGATCTGACGATCCTGTTCGTTGCCCATGATCTAAGGCTCGTTCGCCACGTTTCTAACAGGGTCGCTGTGATCTATCTGGGCCGGATCGTGGAAATTGGGGACAGCGAGACACTGTTCTCAGCTCCCGCACACCCTTACAGTCAGGCGCTTCTTTCTGCAGCCCCCACACTAAATCCCGATGATCGGGGTAATGTGGCTCGTCTCGAAGGAGAGTTGCCGTCACCCCTGAACATGCCCTCGGGTTGCCCATTCCATGTCCGGTGCCGCCACGCCACGGATGGCTGCAAACAAACGGTACCCGCACTGCTGCCCTTTGAAGGTCGTGGCGAAGTTGCCTGTCATCATGTCGAAGAGATAAATGCCCATGCTTGATGCCCCGGACCAGAAAACCACTGTCTCAGCTTTGTGTGAGGAACTGGCCAAACAAGGATTAGATGCGTTTATTTTGCCCCGTTATGATGCACATCAGGCAGAGTATGTTGCCCCACATGATGAACGTCTTGCCCACATAACAGGTTTCACCGGATCGGCGGGGATGGCAATTGTGACACCGGACACTGTCGCGATATTCGTTGATGGCCGCTATGTGGTGCAAGCCGCAAACCAATGCGCTGGTCCGGCCTTTTCCCACCATCACCTGCACAACGAGCCGCCGGAGAACTGGCTAGCATCAGTTGCGGTCACAAATTGGAAAATTGGCTATGATGCAATGCATCTACCGCCTGTTTGGTATGACCGATTTTTCACTGCGTTGGCGGGGACCGGGGCAGAGCTGGTCGCGACAGCGACCAACCCAGTCGACGCTGTCTGGCCTGATCAACCTGACCCTCCAATGGGGAAGATCGAACCCTTTCCATTGCAGTTTGCGGGTAAGAGTTCAGCGAAAAAAATATCGGATCTGGTCACGGAAATGCGCTTGCAAGGTGCGACGCTGCTGATTGAAACTCAGCCCGACAATATCGCATGGTTGCTGAATGTGCGCGGGTCTGATGTGGCCTTCAATCCGATACCGCATTCCTTTCTTCTCGCGGATGCATCGGGGCAGGTATTTTGGTTTGTGGCGGACCGAAAAATAGATGCGGACATTACCGACCATTTGCCCGATTTTGTTTGCTTGCTACCCATGGAAGCACTGCTGCCGACGCTTGCGGATAAGGTGCAAGCTGATCAGGGCGTCTTGTTCGATCCGGACTTCTCGCCGGAAGCCGTGCGATCCATTTTACGACAGAACGGTGCAAAGGAGCTAGCAAAAAGCAGCCTCATTGCATTGACGAAAGCCCGAAAGAACAAGTCCGAGATCGAAGGTTTGAAAGCCTGTCACATAGAAGACGGGATCGCCTGGACGGAGTTCTGCGCTTGGCTGGCACGTGAGGTGCCGGCCCGTGCGGCGTCAGGGCATCCAGTGACTGAGCGCGAGGCTGAGGAAAAAATCCTGTCCTTCCGGTGCCAGCAACCGGGCTTTATCTGCGAAAGCTTCAACACGATTTCTGCTGCTGCAGGCAATGCTGCCATGTGCCACTACGCGACAAGCCCGGACAATCAGGTGCCGATCCCACCGGATGGCACATATCTGCTGGATTCAGGCGGGCAGTATGAGACGGGAACGACGGATGCAACGCGCAGTATCGCTTTCGGGGCACACAGACCCGATGGGTATGACCGCGCTTATACCGCTGTTTTCAAAGCGTTCCATGCAATAGCGACCTTGCGTTTTCCCGCTGGTACACAAGGTCACCACATTGATGCGATATGCCGTCGGCCGTTATGGGATCTGGGGTTGGATTACGACCATGGGACCGGTCATGGAATTGGCCATCGGTTATCGGTTCACGAACATCCTCAACGCATTGGAAAACCTTACAACCCAGTGGACTTGGCACCGGGTATGATCTTGTCGATTGAGCCCGGATATTACGAAACGAACCGGTTTGGCATTCGCATTGAGAACCTGTTCGAAATTGTCCGGGCAGAAGATGGCTTTATGGAATTCTCGAACCTCACATGGATTCCAATCCAGACGGACATGTTGCTGCTCGACAAATTGAGTAATGCCGAGCGGACTTGGCTCAACACCTATCATGCGGAGATGAAACAGCGGATCGGTACTTATCTGTCATCCAACGCCCTGTCTTGGCTCGGCTCCACCAGTGGCTTGGTAATTTGATGGGATCAATATCGTCGGCACTGCCCGCAGCGCTGTACTCACCCTTCAGGCCATCCAGAACGATCTTTTTCTTTTCATCGGTTGAATACTGTTCGCGCGTTGCGCGACAGGCGTCATTTACAACTTTCTCGCCGTTCGACGCACAAACAGTAATCTGCATTTACCTGATCAAGAGCTTTCAGGCACCCGAACCCAAACCTCAACGCGACGATTGCTGGCCCGGCCTTCATCAGTGTCATTGCAATCGAGCGGCATCTGTTCACCGAAACTGAGTGCCTGAATGTTAAAGCCGCTCAGCCCATCGGCGGCAAACTCATTTGCAAGCACCTCTCGCACAGCCTCGGCGCGTTGTTGCGCAAGCCGCGTATTCTGCCCCGCATCACCCACACTATCGGCAAAACCGACAAGTAGGAGTTCCAGCCCGTCAAATTCGCTGTTGCGCAGCCGGTCTGCCAGATCGCGGATGTTCAGCACCGACTCCGCATCCAGGTTGCTGGAGGCATTGTCAAAGCGAAACGTGATCGACAGGCGGTCCGCACGGCGTAGCTCTTGCATCATTGACGAAAACTCATCCCCGCTGAAATCCGGTTCCACGGCAGCGGCGTGGATGAGCGCGATGCCCATGTCCTGAATCTTCATGCGTTGAAGTCGGGCGCTTGCAAAGCCAGTATCCTCAAGCACGGATTGCGCAGCATCTGTCTGCGTCCATTTAAGGAAATCACCGGCAACCGGGTGCAGGTTCTCTTCTGCGGCATATGCAAGGACAGGGCGCGACAATGGATAGTTGTTGATCCTCAGATCGAAATTGGACGGTTCAGACATAAGCCCACAGGCTTTACGAATGGACATCATGTCGGCCCCGTCCCGCTGTACCTGCACGCGATCAATAAGACCAAGCGCCGTGCGGTCTGCGCGGACCGAGCTGATCAAGTCCTGCGCACTTGGATGAAATACCGTATCTGCAGCCAGCGGGCCATCGGGGCTGCCGGAGACCTTCTGATAAAAGAGCGCCGGTTTATCCCCTTCCAGCAAGTGTAGTGTGACTGGCGAATTGCCCCCGCCCAGGTTTTCCCAGGACCGCAGATCACCGGACAAAATGGCCGCGATTTCTTCTATGCTCAGGTCGCGGACAGGGTTCTTGTCACCGGCAATCAGAACGCGACTGTCCAGTGCAAGCAAGAACTCCCGCTCTGTACTTGCAGCCGCGTTGATCCGTTGGTCTGTGATCGTGATGTCCGGTGCGAAGACGGCATCGGCCGCGCTGGCAGGCTGCATGTCTATCTCGGCAACCACGGAACCGTCCTCACCGCTCAGAAGAGTGATAACAGACCGACCTGGGGATTGCTCCTCAATCAGATATCGAAGACCACGCTCGAGCGCATATTCGCTCAGCAATGCGGGCATCATCAAGTCCACAGCGTTGGATCCGCCAAGCACTGCGATCTTCGGATCATAGAGTTTCAGATCCGGGCAGGCGGCACCAACGCAGTCTACCCGATCAGTGGAAAGTTGAAAGCTGCCGAGCGGGGTCTCAATGACGTAGTAGCTGTCGCTGTAATCAACCAGCTCCCCCATAACCTCGGTGTCATCGCTCCGGGAGACCAATGTCACTCGTGTGTCGACAACTTCTTTTTCAGGTTCCGCTTCCGCGATAGTCCCGTCAGCTCCGGGACAGCCTGTTCCGGAACACGTGAGCATCGCAGCATAAAGTGTCAGTATTCCCAACTCTGTCTGAAGAACATAGGTGGCGCCATCATACTCCAGAATTACGCCTCGGACGCTTGTGCCTCCGTCATGAGTGGTCAGTTCTACTTCGTTGGCCGTTTGCGCGTTTGCCTCTATTGCAAAAGCAGATGCGAACATGCTGGCAACCACAAACAATTGTCTGGAATTGTGTGCCAGAAACGATTTTGAAATCCGGGAAGCATGAGACATCTGATTTCACTCCAAATTCACCTGGTGGGTTCGCCGAAGAACCGGGTGGCTGGGGATTGGGTTGCTCCCGCTACAGCCTCCCGACGGATGCCTTCAGTTCGAAGAGGACTGCGTTGTGTAAAGGGCAACGGCCTCATTCATGCGCTGCAGCAGCGGTTCACTGTCGCGTGCAAGAACTGATAGATCGCGATCTGACAGCACTTCACCGTTCACCGCGCGTTCCAGCAGGCTTTTCACCGGATTCCACAGCTCTTCGACTTCGCGCAGTTTTCGGGAGATTTCAGGTGTTGGCGGGGCAATGACGCCAATATCGTCAAAACCGTCCTGCAGCGCTGACAGCGAGGTATCAAAAAGTTCAACCGTATCCGCCAAACGCGCCGCCTGCTCAGACGGGTCTTCAACCGCCTGCATCAGACAGGCCTCTTTTACTGCTTTTTGGGTCAGCATGCGCTGACGCCCGGCGATATCAACGGTGATGGCCAGGTTCAGAGAAACCGACGCGGTTTCAGAGGCATAGGCCCGTGCCATTTTGTAGACAGCGATATTCATGAACTTCAGCACCCGTAGGCTTGCGCTGTCGAGTTCATCCAACTCTGCATTGGCAATAGTGGCGTTGTCGATGCCGGCTTCAATGATCGCCTTATAAGCGGCCCAATGTGAATCAATTGCCCCCAATGCGCTGATGACTGTGTCATTGCTTTCAGCATCCAGACCCAAATCTGAGTCCCCGTTGCGCAATCCCTGGTCCGATTGCAAAAAAAGATCAAAGGCCTGAGTCATTTGGTCAAATGACGTGTTGAAACCCACATCCCGCGCCATCAGGCAGGCGGCTTTGGTTATGCGTTGGGTTAGCATTCGTTGACGGCCGGCGATGTTCACGCGATGTGTGACCTGATCCACACTTGTGCTGTCCTGTGCAATCGAAGTCTGCGGGGCAACTGTTGCGCAGACCAAGAAGGTTGCGGTCAGAACCATTCTGATCATTTTTGTTTCCTTTTGTACTGAGAGTTGGCTGTCTCAGGTCGTTTTGTTGGGGTCACCTGTACATAATGACGGCTTCGTTCATCGTGCGCAGAAGAGGTTCAGTTTCCCTCGCAAGAGCTGCGAGATCCCGGTCCGTCAGTTGTTCTTTGGCAACCGCGCGATCGAGGATCGCTTTCACGGGCGCCCAAAGATCGGATACTTCTCTTAGTTTTCGGGAAAGCTCTGGGTTGGATGGAGGAATAACGCCTGCGGACGGAAAGCCTTCCAGAAGGGCCACTAGTGAGTGGTCAAACAGATCCACTGTCTTCGCCAGCCGAGCGGCCTGGACCTTGGGGTCAGTTGCGACACGCATCAGGCAGGCTTCCTTCACAGCCTTTTGTGTCAGCATACGCTGACGCCCGGCGACATTGATTGTCATCGCAAGGCCCAGCGGAACGTCTGGGGTTGCAGAAGCATATGCTTGCGCGGTGGTGTAAACCGCTGAATTCATAAACTCGAGCACATTGAGACTTGCGTTGTCGAGTACTTCGAGATCCGCACTTTCGATCGCTGCGTTTTCGATCCCGGCGTCAACAATGTTCCGATAGACTGTCCAGTGCGAGTCAATCTCTTCCAGCGCAGCCAGCACAGCGCTGAAGCTTTCCGGGGCCAGCCCGAATTCCGGGTCTCCTCTCCGCAAGGCGCTGTCTGAACGAATGAACAAACTGTATGCCTGGGTCAGCTGGTCATAAGCCGTGGTTGTGCTGATGTCCTGAGCCATCAGGCAGGCCGCCTTTGCCATTCGCTGCGACAACATCCGCTGGCGTCCCGCGATGTTGATCCGGTTTGCAGCCTGTGCAGCAGAATCTGCCGGCACTGTCGTGGATTGCGCAAACAAACCTGTCGGAGCAACCAGCACCAAAGCGATCGCAAGCACATTTCTTAACATTATAGGGCCTCCGGATTTACCGGTTGGGGTCTCGACTCAACCCATCATCTTGTGACGAGCGTGCTTTCTGGGTTGAGCGAAATATACAGCCCTAGGGTGATTCACCTTGACCTAGATCATTAAATGGTGGTGAACCCATTAATCGGTTTACCTTTTTTGCATCTTGGTCTGTGCAGTTACAAAACTTTGGACGCGCCAGGTTTGAGGGTCATTTCGCTAATACCATGGAGCGGCTGTTGACCTCGCGATTTCCGCGTAAGTGGCGCGGATACAAATCCCATCTTTTAGCAAGGATCGTCACCGTTTCCCGCGATGGACCTTTGGTCAACTTGTCTGGTTGCACATGCGATCCGATTAGAGCTAGCGCGACGTAGTGCAAAGATTGCTAGAGCGCAGGATAAATGTCCCATACAAACGATACTCCTGCCACTCTACAAATTGCAGGCCATGTCAGGCTGATTTTGAGAAGGACGGGAAGATCATTAGGTCGGAAACATCTTAACCAGCTAGCACGGGCGTCTGGTCTGGTTCGCCATATTGAGCGCGATATTCAGCGCCGTTGATCTTGGCACCTTCGAACGGATCCTAGGCCAGGCCCGTTGATCAAGCAGTGACTTACGATAAAAACCCAATCCTCCATCGTGACGAGTCAGCGGCAGCAATGCATAATGGCATTGAAGCGGTGAACTTGATCCGAAAGGGTCAACTCACTTTTGAGATCTTTCTCTTCAATCATACGCTGTTGCCGTCACCGACCGCCGGAGATATGCGCCGTGGCTTCAATTTCGATCAGAGCTTCATCCTCGACCAGATCCTTGACAATCAGCAAGGACATGGCCGGAAAATGCTTGCCCAACACCCTGCGGTACGCCTGACCGACTTCGCGTTGTTTTGCCAGGTATTCATCCTTGTCCTTAACGAACCAGGTCAAGCGTGCGATATCCGTTGATTTGCCTCCGGCGGCTTCGACCACGGCGACGATATTGCGCAAGGTCTGCTCCATTTGCCCGATAAAGTCCTTGGATTCGAATTCCTTGTTTGCGTTCCAGCCGATCTGGCCGCCAACATGAAGCGTTCCGTTCTCGGCCAGCATGCCGTTTGCGTAGCCAAGTGCGGGGGCCCATCCGTCGGGGTGAATTTCTTTCAGGTTCATCTTTTGTCTCTTCCGCTTGGTTTCGGGCAGTGTGTGCAAGAGGGCCGAAGCTGGCGCGCCGATCTCAGGTTACGCGCGATCTCAGTTGGTATTTCGGGTCTCGCCAGAGCTCGTTTTGAATCACGGTCTCGATGATTTTCGCAGCGGCGACGACATCGTCTACGTTCAGGTAGAGCGGGGTGAAACCGAACCGCATGATGTCCGGTGACCGGAAATCGCCGATCACGCCTCTGTCTATCAGCGCCTGCATGGAAGGATAGCCGTGCTCGTAAGCAAACGAGACCTGCGAGCCGCGTTCGGACGGATCACGTGGCGAGGCCAGTTGCAGCTGCGGGCAGCGGTCCTCGACCTCGGCAATGAACCTTTCGGACAGGGCGACCGAGGCCATGCGTAAGTCCTGCAAATCCACGTCTTCCCAGATCTGCAGAGCCTCATCCAGTATCGATAGCTGAACCACAGGAGGCGTACCAACACGCAAACGTTCGGTCGACATTGCCGGGCGGTACTGTGGGTCCATGGCAAACGGAGCCTCATGCCCCATCCACCCCGCAAGCGCGGGCTGTACCGTTTCAACGAGGTCAGGCCGCACATAGATGAACGCCGGAGCACCGGGGCCGCCATTTAGGTACTTGTAGGTACAGCCCGTCGCAAATTCGGCCTTGCTGGCGATCAGATTGACGGGAAACGCGCCTGCGCTGTGGGCAAGATCCCAGATCATGACCGCTCCGGCCTCATGGGCGCAGCGGGTGATCTCGATCATGTCGTGCTTGCGACCTGTGCGAAAATCCACTTCGGTCAGCATGACCACGGCCACGTCTTTGTTGATGGCGTCCGCGACATCTTCCGGTGCCGTGGTGCGCAGTTCGTACCCTTTGTCGATGGTTTCGATCAGCCCCTGCGCCATATAGAGATCAGTTGGAAAATTGCCATCATCCGACAATATGACACGCCTTTCAGGGCGCATTTTCAAAGCGGCGGCCAGTGCCTGATATTCCTTGATCGACAACGTGTCGCCAGTTGCGACCGATCCCGCTGGCGCACCGATCAGCCGGGCAATCTTATCGCCAACCCTCTGGGGCAGAGATATCCAGTCGGCCGTGTTCCACGCTTTGATCAACTCCTGTCCCCATTCGGACCGAATGGTTGCCAGCGCGCGGTCTGCCGCCGTTTTGGGAAGCGGGCCGAGAGAGTTTCCGTCGAGGTAAATTACGTCGTCCGGAATATCGAACAGATGCTTTCGGTAAACGGTGTTTTCGGGCATCTCAAAGCTCTCCGCGCAAGTGCCAGAGTTCCGGGAAGAGCTCAACGCTGAGCATTCGACGCAGGTATTCCACGCCGGATGTCCCGCCCGTCCCGCGCTTGAATCCTATCACCCGCTCAACAGTGGTGACGTGGTTGAAGCGCCAGCGCCTGAAGTAGTCCTCGAGATCGACAAGCTTTTCGCCGAGTTCATACAGAGTCCAGTAGGTGTCTACGTCCTCGTAAACCTGCCTCCACTTGGCCTGTACCTCGGGCAGGGGGGTATGTGGCGAATTCAGCTGCGGTTCCGGGATTTTCGCGTCGGGCCCGTCGATAGTGGTGAACAACAACCGGATGACATCGTCATAGAAGCTCGGACGGGCCAGTTCTGTGCTGAGTATTTCACGCACTTCCGCATTATGCTCGTGCGGTTTGAGCATGTTGGGGTTTCTGTTGCCCAGAACGTATTCGATCATTCGGTACTGATAGGATTGAAATCCCGACGACGGACCAAGCGCCTCGCGAAACCTGGTGTAGTCGGCGGGCGTCATCGTGCGCAGAACGTCCCATGCATTGTTGAGCTGCTCGAAAATTCGCGACACACGCGCCAGCATTTTGAACATGTGGGACATGTTTCCTGCGTTCAACGCGTCTCGGGCTACGGACATTTCATGAAGGGCCAGCTTCATCCAAAGCTCGCTGGTCTGATGCTGAATGATGAACAGCATCTCGTCATGGGCGTTTGACAACGGGCATTGTTGATTCAACAGGTTGTCCAGCTTCAGGTAGTCGCCATAAGACATAGCGTCCTTGAAGCGCATCTTTGCTCCTTCCGAGCCCGGATCATATGGCTGCGCGCTCATGACTTTTCCTTCAATCTGAAACGCTGGATTTTTCCCGTTTCGGTTTTCGGCAAAGTCTGCGCAAAGACGATCGAACGGGGGTATTTGAATGGGGCGATGGATGCTTTGACGTGGTCCTGCAACGCTTTGACCATGTCCTCGTCGGGGTTGTGGCCGGATGAGAGAACGACATGCGCCTGAACGATTGCACCGCGGGCTTCGTCAGGGAACCCGATGACGGCGCATTCGGCGACTGCTTCGTGGCTAAGCAAGGCCGCTTCAACTTCGGGACCGGCAATATTGTATCCCGATGAAACGATTATGTCGTCGTTCCGGGCGGCAAAATGAAAATACCCGTCCTGATCACGGTAAAAGGCATCGCCCGACACGTTCCAACCGTCCTGGACGTATTCCTTCTGGCGTTCGCCTCTCAGGTACCGGCATCCGGTTGGACCACGTATCGCAAGGCGGCCGACCTCACCAACGGGCACCTCCTTGCCGTCGTTGTCGATAATTTTGGCCACATATCCCGTGACCGGTTTGCCCGTGCAGGCCGGTTTGTGGTCTTCAAAACGGTTGGTGACAAAGATATGCAACATCTCGGTTGCACCAATTCCGTCGAGCATTGGCTTGCCCGTTTTCGCAATCCAGTCGTCGTAGACCGGACCGGGCAAGGTCTCACCTGCGGAAACGGCCGCACGCAAAGAGGAAAGATCGGCCCCTTCATCCATGGCCCGCATCATGGCCCGGTAGGCCGTTGGGGCGGTGAAGCAGATCGTTGCCCCATATTGTTCGATAACGTCCACCATGTTCGGCGGCGAGGCATTCTCCAAAAGTGTCGCTGTCGCCCCGAAACGCAGCGGGAAAACGGCCAACCCGCCCAGTCCAAAGGTAAAAGCCAGCGGCGGCGATCCTATGAAGACATCCTCTGGCGTGACGTTCAGCACTTCTTTTGCATAGCCGTCGGCGATGATCAGCAGATCGCGGTGAAAGTGCATCGTGCCCTTGGGTTCACCGGTTGATCCCGATGTGAACCCGATCAGTGCAACATCATCCTGTGCCGTCTCTACCGCGTCGAAAGTCACAGGTTTTTCCAGTGCCAGACGATCCAGTTCGGCATCATGATTTGCAGTACCGTCAAACCCCACAACGGTTTTGAGGAATTTGCTGCCCTTGGCGCAGGCGGTCATTTCATCCATCAGACGGGTGTCGCACAACGCGTGGGTCACCTCGGCCTTGTCTACATATTTCGCCAGTTCCGCCGCCCGCAGCATCGGCATTGTATTGACCACCACTGCGCCCGCCTTGGTGGCGGCCAGCCAGCAGGCAACCATGGCCGGGTTGTTGGCGGACCGGATCAAAACGCGGTTGCCTGGCTTTACGCCAAGATCACTCACCAGGGCATGAGCCAGACGGTTGGTCCAGTCCATCAGCTCTTTATACGTGCGGCGGCGACCATTGCCGATCAACGCCGTATGATCACCGAAACCCTTTGCAACCATGGCATCCGTCAACTCGACCGCCGCGTTCAGACGATCGGGATAGTCAAAACCGTCCAGCAGCAATTCCGGCCATGTGTCGGTTTCCGGCAGGTTGTCGCGGGTAAACGTGTCGGTATGAGCTGAATCCCTGAGCATGATCATACTCCGTGGTTTGCGTTGAGCGCCTGACGTGCGATGACGACGCGCTGAACGTCTGAGGCACCTTCGTAGATCCGAAGGGCGCGGATATCGCGATAGAGCTTCTCGACGGGTTCGTCGGCCTTCACGCCGTCTCCGCCGTGCAGCTGAACTGCCTTGTCGATCACGACCTGTGCCTGATCCGTTGCGAACAACTTGGCCATAGCGGCTTCGCGCGTTACTCTCGGTGCTCCGCTATCCTTGGTCCAGGCGGCGCGATAGACCAGCAGTGCAGCAGCATCGACATCCAGCGCCATGTCAGCAACGTGACCCTGCACCATCTGCAGATCGAACAGCGGTGCGCCCTGAAGGTGGCGGGTGGCGACCCGGCTCAGGGTTTCGTCCAGGGCACGGCGTGCAAATCCCAGCGCGGCGGCTGCCACGGTGGTCCGGAACACGTCCAGAACCGACATGGCAATCTTGAACCCTGAGCCTCGTTCCCCGATGAGAGCAGAGGAGGGGATGCGACAATCCGTGAATCTGAGCCTTGCAAGCGGATGAGGCGCGATTGTCTCAAGACGCTCAACTACCTCGAACCCCGGTATTCCAGCGGGAACAATAAAGGCGGAAAGACCTTTGGCACCCGGTGCTTCGCCGGTGCGGGCAAAGAGGGTATAGACGTCGGCAATTCCCCCATTGGAAATCCACGTCTTTTCGCCGTTGAGAATGAAGTCATCGCCATCCTGCACGGCCGTCATGGTCGAACTGGCAACATCGGACCCGGACTGAGGTTCTGTCAGCGCAAATGCCGAGATCGCCTGACCCGCACGGGTCTGGGACAACCATTCGGATTGCTGGGCCTTGGTGCCGAACAGCGATATCGCGCCGGTTCCAAGTCCCTGCATGGCAAAGGAAAAATCAGCCAACCCATCGTGCCGGGCCAATGTCTCACGAATGAGGCACAGGCTCCGGACGTCAAGCATTGCACCGCCTTCGGGATCAACGGCAGTATGTTCCAGCCAACCGTCGCGCCCCAATGCCGTGACCAGATCGCGACAGGCCTGATCCGTGTCAGAGTGATCGATACCCGCCAATTCGGTCGCCGCCCAACCCTCCAGGTGCGCGGCCAGATCCCGGTGACGGTCCTCAAAAAACGGCCAGTTGAGAAAGCTCTTGTCCGGCATCAGTTACCCTCGAATACAGGTTTTTCCTTGGCCACAAACGCATTGTAGGCGCGGTGAAAATCCTGACCTTGCATACAAATTGCTTGCGCCTGCGCTTCGGCTTCGATCGCTTGCTCAATCGACATCGACCATTCCTGCGCCAACATCGTTTTTGTTATCATGTTCGCGAAACCCGGCCCGTCAGCGATCCGGCGTGCCAGATCGTTTGCCGTGTCCAGCAACTGGTCCTGCGGCACGACCCGGTTGAAGTATCCCCAGGCCGCGCCTTCTTCGGCGGTCATCGAGCGGCCCAGATACAGTAGTTCGGCGGCGCGGCCCTGGCCGATGATCCGGGGCAGGATGGCGCAAGCCCCCATATCGCAGCCCGCCAGACCCACACGGTTGAACAGAAAAGCGGTTTTTGCCTCGGGCGTGGCGATCCTGAGATCCGACGCCATGGCGATGATGGCACCAGCCCCTGCGCTGATACCGTCAACGGCCGCAATGATCGGCTTGCCGCAATTCACCATTGCCTTTATCAGATCTCCGGTCATCCGGGTGAAGGCCAGCAGCTCTTTCATGTTCATTTTGGTCAGCGGGCCAATGATTTCGTGAACATCCCCGCCAGAGCTGAAATTCCCGTCGTTGGGCGCAAAAATGACGGCCTTGACGGTGTCGCTGTAGTGCAGGTCACGGAACCAGTCCCGCAGTTCGGCATAGCTGTCAAAAGACAGGGGGTTCTTTCGCTCCGGTCGGTTCAGCGCCACAGTGGCGATACCGTCGGAAATTTCACATCTGAAATGCGTCACCTCGCTGCGCATTGATCTCTCCCTGTCATATTTCTCCACCCGAAATGCTGAGCGCGTGCCCGTTGACCGATCGTGCGGCATCCGAGCAAAGCCACATTGCCGTTCCGGCCACCTCGTCGGTCTGGACAAACCGTTTCTGCGGGTTATTGCGCCAAAGCGACTCGGCGGCTTGTTCCGAAGTCATGCCGGTCTTTTCGGTAATGTTGGCTATGCTCCGGTCCAGCATCGGTGTTTCGATGAAACCTGGGCAAATCGCATTCACTGTTATGCCCGACGATGCCAATTCCAGAGACAGCGCACGGGTTAGCCCCACAACGCCGTGCTTGGCAGCGCAGTATCCCGACACGTACGAGTATCCCTTAAGGCCAGCCGTTGAGGCAATGGCAATCATCCGACCCCAGCCCGCAGCTTTCATGTCGGGCAATGCGGCCTGCCATACGTTGAAGACGCCGGTCAGGTTGACGCCCAGCATGGTGTTCAAGTCATCCGGCGACATTTTCTCGAAAGGCACCGAAAGCGCAGCCCCGGCATTTGCCACGACGACTGCGATATCGCCGTGCTCGGCCCGTGCGGTGTCAAAGGCAGAAGAAACAGAGGCAGGATCGGTGACATCGCAAACCTGCCAGGACAGCCCCTGAGCCTGCAGTTGTTGCTGACCGCGGCCCATGATTGTGACCTTGGCGCCGGCCTGCGCGAACGCGCGCGCCGTTTCGGCGCCGACACCGGATCCGCCGCCCGTCACGATGACATGTTTCCCCGAAATCGTCATACCTTACCCAAAACCTCTGCTTCGCGATCCGCCAGTCGCCAGCTTTGATCCCGACCCGCCAGGTACGGGAGCGGCCAATCCGCGTGGCGATCACCGATTGAGGCACCCGCATGCAGCGTCCAGTAGGGGTCAGCCAGATGCGGGCGGGCCAGACACACAAGATCCGCGCGCCCGGCCATCAGGATCGAATTCACGTGATCGGGTTCATAGATGTTGCCGACGGCCATGGTCCGGATGCCGGTTTCGTTGCGAATGCGGTCCGAAAAAGGTGTCTGGAACATCCGTCCATATACCGGTTTTGCGTCAATGGTGGTCTGACCAGCGGACACGTCAATGATATCAGCGCCTGCGTCTTGGAAGGCGCGGGCAATTTCGACCGCTTCCTCGGGGGTGACACCGTCTTCGCCGACCCAATCATTGGCTGAAATTCGGACCGCCATGGGCTTTTCAGAAGGCCAGGCCGCCCGCATCGAGGCAAATACCTCAAGCGGGTAGCGTAGCCGGTTTTCCAGAGACCCGCCGTACTCGTCCGTGCGTGTGTTGGCCACCGGGGAGATGAAAGAGGATATCAGATACCCGTGCGCCGCATGCAGCTCAATCATATCAAAGCCCGCGCGGTCAGCCATTTTGGCGGATGCCGCAAACTGTGCCGTGACCTCATCCATGTCGGCGCGCGTCATCGCACGGGGTGTTGCGTTGTCGGGCGACCACGGAATCTCGGAAGCAGAGATCAGGTCCCAGTTTCCGTTGCCGAGGGGCTTATCCATCCCCTCCCAGCCCAGATTGGTTGAACCCTTGCGACCGGAATGGCCGATCTGGCAACAGATCTTGGCCTCAGTCTCGTGGTGCACAAAGTCGGTGATCCGCTTCCATGCGGCTTCATGCTCGTCTTTGTACAGACCGGGGCATCCCGGCGTGATGCGGCCAGTGTCGGATACGCAGGTCATCTCGGTATAGACAAGCCCTGCGCCCCCTTTTGCCCGTTCGCCCAGATGCACAAGATGCCAGTCGGTCGGCGATCCATCGACAGCCTTGTATTGTGCCATGGGCGATACGACGATCCGGTTCTGCAGCTCCATGTCCCGCAACTTGTAGGGTGCGAACATCGGGGCACGTACTGGTGCATCCTCGGCGACGCCAGCCTGTGTCTGGAACCAGCGCTCAGCCGATTCCAGCCATTTCGGATCCCGCAGGCGCAGGTTTTCGTGACTGATGCGCTGCGACCGCGTCAGCAGAGAATAGTTGAACTGAACCGGATCGAGGTCCAGATACCGTTCCACATCTTCAAACCATTCCAGCGAGTTGCGGGCGGCGGATTGCAGGCGCAATACTTCCAGACGACGCTCTTCCTGATAGCGTTGGAAGGCCGCCTCCATCGACGGTTCGGAATGCAGGTAGTTGGCGAGGGCAATTGCGCTGTCAAACGCCAGTCGAGAGCCCGAGCCGATCGAAAAATGTGCGGTCGCGGAAGCATCGCCCAGCAGGACGACATTGTCATGATACCATTTCTCGCAAAGTATCCGCGGGAAGTTCATCCAGACGGCCGATCCGCGCAGGTGATCTGCGTTGGACATCAGTGCGTGGCCATCAAGATGCGCGGCAAACACATCCTGACAGGTGGCGATGATCTCTTCTTTCGACATGGCCTCAAAATCGAACCGGTCCCAGGTGTCTTGCGCGCATTCTACGATGAATGTCGCTGTGTCATCATCGAACTGATAGACATGCCCCCAGATCCAGCCGTGCTCAGTCTTTTCGAAAATGAAGGTAAAGGCGTCGTCGAATTTCTGATGGGTGCCCAGCCAGATGAATTTACAAGCCCGCACATCGACGTCGGGTTTGAAATGTTCTGCGAAGGCAGTGCGGGTCTGTGAGTTGATGCCATCGCAAGCTACAACGAGATCGTAGTCATCCTTGAATTCTGCCGCGGTTCCGAACTCAGCCTCGAATCGCAGATCGACGCCCAATTCCCGCGCGCGGTCCTGTAGCAGGATCAGCATCTGCTTTCGGCCTATGCCGGCAAAACCGTGCCCGCCGGATACGGTGCGGACGCCATCATGCACGACGGCAATGTCATCCCAATAGGCAAAGTTTTCACGGATCGCCTGCGCGCTTTTGGGGTCGTTTTCCTGTAGGTTTTCAAGGGCGTCATCAGACAACACTACGCCCCAGCCAAACGTGTCGTTTGACCGGTTGCGCTCGAACACCACGACTTCATGCGATGGATCGCGCAGCTTCATGGAAATCGCAAAATACAGACCCGCCGGCCCGCCCCCTAAACAGGCAATCTTCATGTGTGCCTCCATCCGAAATCAGGGCTTCATTTTGAATACATCCTAGGTTGTTTCCTTATTTGCTTCAAGCTTGAATATTTAAGTTTGAAGTATTATGGTCTCACTAACCTGATCCGCACCAGAGAAAGTCCGACTTAATGACCCCTTTTGCGATTGGCATGCAGCCCGCATGCCCACTTTGCAGCCCCTCACAGCTGACAATTTTTCTCGTTTGGGGTGGGGAGTGCATGATCCGCTCTGCTAGTCCCGAGGTGGTTGATAGCTGTAAGATTCGAACCCTGAATTCGGGCAGAAACCTCAACAGGGTGCGGGCATTCAAATGACAAACGAAGCGGGAATTGATTGGACCGAAGCGTTCGCAAATGCCGATTTCATTCCGGACGGGATGGCGTACCCGGTGCGCTGGAAAAGGCGGGCCGCCGAGTTCCGAATCACGGCGGGTAATGCGCAACTAAACATCGCCTATGGTGCACACCCACGCGAAAAGCTGGATCTTTTCCTTCCAGCGGGTAAGGCACGCGGGTTGGCCGTGATCGTGCACGGCGGGTACTGGCTGAGATTTGACAAGTCGGATTGGTCCCATCTGGCCCAAGGCGCCTTAGAGCACGGCTGGGCAGTTTGCCTGCCAAGTTACGTTCTTGCTCCTGAAGCCGAGATACCGGAAATCACGCGCCAAATTGCAAACGCAATAACCGAGGCGGCACAGCGCATAGATGGACCGATCTGCCTGTCTGGGCATTCTGCGGGTGGCCAGCTTGTAACCCGGATGATGTGCGAGAATTCACCGCTGCGGGCCAACGTGTCCGCGCGCATCAAGCGTGTTGTGTCTATCAGTGGTCTTCATGATCTGCGGCCATTGAAGCTGAGCCAGATGAACAGCCAGCTTGGCCTGACGGACAAAACTGCCGCCGCGGAAAGCGCGGTTCTGAGCACCCCCAGGGCAGGGTCTGATCTGGTGTGCTGGGTTGGCAATGACGAGCGGCCTGAGTTCCTACGGCAATCGGCGTTGCTGGCAGAGCGCTGGCGGTCCGTCGGCATAAACACGCGGCTTCACGTCGAGGTCGGGCGCCACCATTTCGATGTCATCGACGACCTCACTGACCCCGAAAGCATGCTGGTCAAAACCCTTATCGGAGAACGGTCATGACGGTTACGCTTACAAAACGCGGCACGATCGGGGTTGTGACAATCGACAACCCGCCGGTAAACGCGCTTGGTCAGAGTGTGCGGCAAGGTTTGCTGGATGCCTTGCGTGAAACCGAGAACGACCCGACCGTGCAGGCCGTTGTGCTGGCTTGCTCCGGGCGTACCTTTGTCGCGGGCGCAGACGTAAGAGAGTTTGGCAAACCGCCTGTCGGCCCTCTGCTGCCGGATGTTCTCAGGGCTATTGAAGTGGCCGAAAAGCCATGGGTCGCCGCGTTGCACGGCACGGTTTTGGGGGGCGGGCTGGAACTGGCAATGGCCTGTCATTCGCGTATCGCCATGGAAGATACGCTTCTTGGATTGCCTGAAGTCAATCTGGGTCTCATCCCCGGTGCCGGAGGCACTGTGCAACTACCGCGCCTGGTTCCGGCAGAACTGGCGCTCGACATGATATCCGGTGGTAAACCCATCAAGGCGCAGAAAGCCTTGGGCGCCGGTCTGATTGATGCGCTAGCCGGGGAGGGCCTTTTGGAAGATGCAGTGGAGCTTGCTCGCGCAAAAGGCGCGTCTGGCGACCACCAGTCAACTCTGAATCGCCCGGTGATTATGGTGTCGGATAGGGCGGCGTTTGAGAGCAAAATAGAGAAGATCGAAAATAAGGCCCGTGGCCAGCTGTCTCCGGTGGCTGCAGCGTCTGCTGTTAGGGATGCGCTGGACCTATCAGCAGACGCAGCGCTGACGAAGGAGCGCGAGACCTTCCTGCGGCTCAAGGAGTCTCCGCAATCAAACGCGTTGCGATATATGTTCTTTGCTGAACGCGATGCCGGTCGGTTGAGTCGCCTGAAGGGCTTGACGAAAAAGGAAATCAAAACCGTTGGCGTTGTTGGCGGCGGAACAATGGGAGCCGGGATCGCTGCGGCCTGTCTTCTGGCCGGGTTAAATGTAACGATGGCCGAGCGCGACGCAAGCGCGGCCCAGGCGGGCGCGGATCGCGTGGTGGGAATCCTGTCGGGCAGTCTGAAGCGTGGATTGATTTCCCAAAGCCGGCTTGAATGGCTTGAGCGGAACTTTCGATCGACCACCAGCTATACCGATTTCGCGACTGCGGACTTGGTGATTGAGGCCGTGTTTGAGGACATGGAGGTCAAGAAGTCTGTCTTTGCTGACCTTGCCGCCGTTGCCCGACCCGATGCGATCCTCGCCTCGAACACGTCCTATCTGGACGTGAACGAAATCGCTCGATCCGTCGGCCACCCGGAACGGGTGATCGGGCTGCATTTCTTCTCTCCGGCTCATATCATGAAACTGCTTGAAATCGTTGCCCCCGATCAGGTGTCGGATGCGGTTCTGGCCAGTTGCATCGGGTTTGGAAAACAGCTGGGCAAGATCTGCGTCACGTCCGGCGTTTGCGACGGGTTTATTGCCAACCGGATTATGTCATCCTATCGCCGCGAGTGTGAGTACATGTTGGAAGATGGTGCACTGCCTTGGGAAATCGACGCTGCAATGGTCGAGTTTGGGCTGCCGATGGGTGTTTTCCAGATGCAGGATCTGGCGGGGTTGGATATCGCGTGGGCGATGCGCAAGCGGCAGGCGGCAACGCGCGATCCGGATCTGAGATATGTCGAGATCGCGGACAGGATTTGTGAAAAGGGTTGGTTTGGGCAAAAGACCGGCCGTGGCTGGTACATCTATAACGGCAAACAGCGATCGCCCAATCCTGAGGTGGAAGAACTGGTTGTTTCAGCGTCCAGCCGCAAAGGGATCACCCGTCGGAAAATGAGCGCTGAGCACATCATGGGTCGCATACTTGAGCGTATGCAGGCTGAAGGGCAGGCCATTCTTGATGAGGGGATCGCCCGGTGTGCGCAGGATATTGATGTTGCCATGGTGAATGCGTTTGGCTTCCCCAGATGGAAAGGGGGACCTATGTTTATCGCGGAAAACCGGCGGCCTAGCGGATCATAATCGAAAGGTTTGCCGAAAAGCGTGGCATTGGCGCTGGTCAGTGATCACGCTCGACCTTGTGCAACAGGTCCCGAACCAAATCCAGATCGCTGTCATCAAGGCCGCTGAACAGCGAATTGACCTCGGCCTCATGCGCGCGGGCCATATCTTCAAACTTGTTCCGCCCGGACTCCGTGAGCGCCACAAGCACGCTGCGGCGGTCATCCGGGCTTTGCCAGCGTTGGGCCAACCCGTCACTTTCCATCCGCTCAACGATCGCCGTGACATTGCCGTTTGACACCAGCAATAGCTTTCCTAGCTCGCTCATTTTCATCGGCTTGTTGTGGCGATACAAAGCGGCCGCAACATCGAAGCGAGGCAGCGTGGTGTCGTGTTGCGTTCTTAGGAATTCCCGCAAGTGGTTTTCTGTTGCGCGCGTTGCTCGCAGGAGTCTGATCCAGGCTCTGAGACGCCGTCTTGCCAGTTCATCTTTGTCACTCATTGACCGGAAGGCCCCATTTCAAGAAAGTCACGCGATGTTAAGTCGCTTTGCAAAATCGATCTTAGACGATGGTTCTTTAAACTTAAAGCATTATGGGTTGTTTTTGCGGTCCAGCTCGGACTGTTTCGTGTTCGATGCTTTCTGGTCACGCCTCATCAGAGATAACAGATACACTTCTTCAAGCTTGAAACTTTAAGCTTGAACGTTGTTGAAGTTTCGGCTACATCTGTACATGCTAAATGCACCTTTGGCCAATAAATCGGAGGGTAGGGGTGCGACGCGCCCCGGACAGTCAAATCAAGTGAAGCATGAGAGATATCTCCGCAAAATTCACTCCGGACTCAATTCTCCAAGCGGGACATTTGACCTGCTGTTTAAACTGTGCACCCCCCAAAATACGAGATGTGCCGGGAGGCAAAAAGACTAAAGCCTTCTTGACATTGCCGGGATCGGGCGGACGCTGACACCGCTCACCTTCAGAGCAAGCCAAACAATAAACTGGGAGATCATCATGTCACTAAAACCGTTGCTTGCAGCAATATGCACAGCCGCTCTGACCACCGGAGCTCAGGCAGAGGGCCTGAAAGTCGGGATGATAACAACCTTGTCGGGTGGCGGAGCCGGACTGGGGATTGATGTGCGCGACGGGTTTGTTCTGGCTGTCGAGCAATCCGGCCGGGACGACATTGAGGTCGTCATTGAAGACGACCAGCGTAAACCGGACATCGCGGTTCAGCTTGCGGACAAACTGATCCAATCCGAGAAGGTCGACGTTCTAACGGGCATCATCTGGTCCAACCTTGCAATGGCCGTGGTGCCCGGAGCGGTGGCGCAGGGCAAATTCTATCTTTCGCCCAACGCCGGTCCTTCGCCTCTTGCCGGGCGCGGATGTCACCAGAACTATTTCAATGTTGCGTGGCAGAATGACAATCTGCACGAGGCGGCCGGCGCCCATGCAAACTCGACGGGTTACGAAAAAACCTTCATCCTTGCGCCGAATTACCCTGCCGGGAAAGACGCGCTTGCGGGCTTCAAGCGTTTTTACGAAGGTGACGTGGCCGGCGAAATCTACACCAAGCTGGGCCAGACCGACTATGCCAGCGAGATCGCCCAGATCCGCGCATCGGACGCGGACAGTGTGTTCTTTTTCCTTCCGGGGGGAATGGGGATTTCGTTCCTGAAGCAATACGCGGACAGTGGCGTCGACCTGCCGGTTGTCGGCCCCGCGTTCAGCTTTGATCAGGGAATTCTGCAGGCCGTGGGTGATGCCGCTCTGGGTGTTCACAACACGTCGCAGTGGTCGAAAGACATTGATAACCCGACCAACGCAGCGTTTGTCGAGAGCTTTCAGGCCAAATACGGCAGGCTGCCTTCGCTTTATGCCAGCCAAGGCTTTGATACCGCGAACCTGTTGATGTCAGCGATGGACTCGGCCGATGTCACCGATCAAGACGCGTTCCGGGAAGCACTGAAAGCGGCCAACTTCTCCTCTACCCGTGGCGACTTTGAGTTTGGCCCCAACCATCACCCGATTCAGGACATCTATGTCCGCGAGGTGATCAAGGAAGGCGATGTCTACACCAACCGCATCATTTCGGTTGCTCTTGAAGATCGCGGCGACGCCTACGCCGCCGAATGCCAGATGTAAATTGCCCTAAACCCGCCCGTTCGAAAAGACGGGCGGGTTTGTGCTGAAACAGGGGTAAATATGTCCTGGATTCTTTTGGTGGAACAAACGCTTAACGGTTTACAGTTCGGCGTTATGTTGTTCCTTATGGCCGCTGGCTTGACACTGATCTTCGGGGTCATGGGGTTGATCAACCTCGTCCACGGATCGCTTTACATGATCGGGGCTTTTGCCGCCGCAGCGGTTGCGGCCGCGACCGGTTCGTTTCTGCTCGCACTCATGGCAAGTCTGGCTGCCGCTGCCGCCGCCGGGATCGTGGTCGAAACCACCGTCATCCGCAGGCTTTACGATCGCGATCATCTGGATCAGGTTCTCGCCACGTTTGCGCTGATCCTGATCTTTTCGGAAGGAACACGCTGGGTCTTTGGGTCATTTCCCCTGTTTCTTGACCCGCCCGATTATTTGTCGGGCTCCGTCTCGCTGCCGTTCGGTATCGAATATTCCCGCTATCGTCTCAGCCTTATCGTGGTTGGATTGGCCGTAGCTGCCGGTCTGTTCTGGATGATCGCCAAAACCCGGATTGGTATCCGCATCCGGGCCGGAGAGAACGATCGGGAAATGATCGGTGCTTTGGGGATCGACATTTCCAGTCTCTACACGCTGGTCTTCGCGCTTGGAGCAGCCCTTGCGGGGTTGGCCGGTGCGCTGATCGGCGCAATTCAATCCGTGCAGGTGGGTATGGGCGAACCCGTTCTGATCCTGGCGTTTGTCGTGATCGTGATCGGCGGGATCGGGTCGATCAAAGGCGCATTGATAGGCGCAATTCTGGTTGGCCTTACCGACACATTGGGTGGCTTCCTGCTGCCAAAACTGTTCGCCCTGTTCCTTTCTCCTTCAGCGGCCACTTCGGTTGGATCGTCGCTGGCTTCAATGTCAATTTACATCCTTATGGCGGGCGTCCTTTTGGTTCGGCCCAAAGGGCTGTTTGGAGGGGTATGAAATGAAACGGGAATCCTTGCTGAACAGCGGCCTTCTCATCCTGCTAATTGTGATCCCAACGGCGGCGTGGTTTTCGGATGAACCCTTCCTGATCACGTTGGTCACGCGCGCGGTGATCTTCTCGATTGCGGGCATCGGACTGAATTTCGCACTTGGCTTTGGTGGGCTGGTCAGCTTTGGCCACGCTGCATTCTTTGGTCTCGGCGGCTATGCCATGGGCATTCTGGCTTATCATGCCCAGACCTACACACCGCTGCTGGAATGGCCAGTCTTGGTCGAAGGCACAAACTCGATGATGATCATCTGGGTGGTTGCCACCGTTGTTGGTGCCCTCGCCGCGCTGGCTATCGGCGCATTGAGCCTGCGAACGACGGGTGTTTACTTCATTATGATCACACTCGCCTTCGGGCAAATGCTCTATTATTTCACGATATCCTGGTCTGCATATGGTGGCGAAGACGGCCTTTCGATTTACGTGCGGAACGGGTTCCCCGGTTTGAACACCATGGATCCGATCCAGTTCTTCATCATTTGCTATGTGCTGCTTCTGGTGGTGGTCTACGGCGTATATAGGACCGAAAAATCGCCATTCGGGTTGATGCTGCAGGCGGCGCGGCAAAATGAAGACCGCGTGCAGGCCGTGGGGCAGGTACCTTATCGCCTCTATCTGACAGCCTTCACGATATCCGGTGCGATTACCGGGCTGGCCGGCGCATTGTTCGCCGATCTGAATCGGTTTGTCAGCCCGTCCATGCTTAGTTGGCAGACATCGGGCGAAATCATGATCTTTGTCATCCTCGGGGGGGTCGGTCGAGTATTCGGACCCGTTGCCGGGGCTGCCCTGTTCGTTTTGCTCGAACACAGTCTTGGCGGGCTAAGCGAGTATTGGCACATCTACCTGGGTGCCATCCTGCTTGGCGTCGTGCTGTTTGCCCGGGGCGGGCTGTTCGGACTGATCGCGGGCCGGGAGGTGGCACATGACTGAGCCGGTTCTCGACATACGTGGCCTGACCAAAAGGTTTGGCGGGCTGGTCGCAAGTAAAAACATCAGCCTTGATCTGCGTCCGGGTGAAATTCATGCTTTGATAGGACCAAACGGTGCGGGAAAGTCGACGCTGATCAAGCAAGTTGCCGGAGGGCTGCAGCCGGACGAGGGCAGCGTCTACTTCGATGGGACGGACGTCAGCCCGTTGTCGACGGCCGCACGTGCGAGACTGGGCATGGGGAGAACCTTCCAGATTTCGTCTCTGGCCATGGATTACACCGTTTTGCAAAACGCGGTTCTGGGAGCATTGGGTCATCGTGGCGATGTGTTCCGGTTCTTCAAACCAGTCATGAAAGATAAGGAGCTGGTTCAGGCCGCCGAAAACGCCCTCGAACAGGTCGGTCTGGAGGAGTTTCGCGCCTTCAGAACATCCGACCTGTCTCATGGTCAGCGGCGCCAGCTTGAGGTTGCGGTCGCCCTGACGCTGGAGCCCAAGGCCTTTCTGATGGACGAACCTATGGCCGGGCTTGGGCTGGAAGGCTCTCAACGCCTGATCGGTTTCCTTGACGGCTTACGGAGCAAAGCGCCCATCCTGCTGGTTGAGCATGACATGGATGCCGTCTTCACCTTGGCCGATCGGATCAGCGTGCTGGTTTACGGCGAAATCATTGCATCGGGGTCGGTCGCAGAGATTCGGTCAAATCCAACTATACGCAGTGCCTATCTGGGCGAGGAGGACGCAGTATGAGCCTTTTGAAAATGGCCCATGTGTCCGCCTTTTACGGACCGTCTCAGGCGTTGTTCGATGTCCATCTTTCGGTTGAGGACGGCGAGCTTGTCGCACTGATGGGCCGTAATGGGATGGGGAAGTCGACCACGATCAAGGTCATTTGCCGGTTATTGAAAAACCGCGGAGGCTCGGTCTTGTTCAGTGGCGAGGATATCACTCGGTTGCCCCCCCATAAGGTTGCTCGCATGGGGGTAGGGCTGGTGCCGGAAGGGCGTCGATGCTTCACCGATCTGACGGTCTATGAAAACCTGATCGCCGCCGCGCGACCGGGTGAATGGGATTTCGCCAGGGTCGCCCGGTTGTTTCCCAGACTGAGGGAACGCAAGGATCAGACCGCTGGCACCCTGTCGGGCGGTGAACAGCAAATGCTGGCCATTGGCCGGGCGCTGATGACCAACCCCCGTCTTCTGGTGTTGGATGAGGCGACCGAGGGCCTTGCACCAGTTGTTCGGCAGGAAATCTGGACGGCGATTTCCAAGCTGAAAGCCGAAACCGGAATGGCGATTATCGTTGTGGACAAATCCCTCAAGGAATTGTCCGCGGTTGCCGACAAAGCCGTCATTCTGGAAAAGGGCAGGTCGGTTTGGGTGGGGGACTTTGGTTCGCTCACTCCGGAAATCACTGACAAGTATCTTGGGGTCTGAGCCATGGCTTTTAACTTTCCGCAGAAAATTCTGTTCAGGCACTGTGATCCGGCAGGAATCGTCTTCTACCCGCGGTTTTTCGAAATGATAAATGACTGCGTCGAGGCCTTTTTTGAACAGGAACTGGACTTTCCCTTTGCAGAGATTCACCGGGATGGAGCGGTTCCAACTGCTGAAACCTCGACCAGGTTCTTGGCTCCTTGCAGGATAGGAGAAGAACTGAACATGGAACTGGAGGTCACCAATCTGGGCCGCACGTCCATGGGTCTTGCACTTCGGGCGAAGTGCGACGGCGAAACGAGATTCGAGACCAATTCGACCCTGGTATTCGTAAACGAGCAGGGACGACCGCAACCGTGGCCTGATCGGGTTCGCCACAGGATCGATCATTTCCTGAACCGGTAAGGCAAACACACTGCCACGCATATTCAAAGAACAGAGTTGAGTTATGACCGACGCATTTATCTGTGACGCACAACGCACCCCGATCGGCCGGTATGGCGGCGCGCTGGCGCAGGTGCGCACCGATGATCTGGCGGCGATTCCGATCGCATCTTTGGTTGAGAGGAATCCACAGGTGGATTGGGCCGCGTTGGATGACGTAATTCTTGGGGACGCGAACCAGGCGGGTGAAAGCAACCGCAACGTAGCGCGAATGGCGGCGCTCTTGGCCGGGTTGCCGGTGGAGGTGCCGGGCACTACGATCAACCGGCTTTGTGCATCAGGCATGGACGCGGTGGGCATGGCTGCCCGTGCAATTCGGTCCGGTGACTATGATCTGGCAATTGCAGGGGGCGTGGAAAGCATGTCCCGCGCGCCGTTTGTGATGCCTAAGGCCAGCAGCGCCTTTTCACGAGCCAATGCGGTTTATGACACGACCATCGGCTGGCGCTTTGTAAACCCGGTGATGGAAGACATGTACGGCACCGACTCGATGCCGCAGACGGCCGACAACGTGGCCGAGCACTATGGTATCAACCGCGCCGATCAGGATGCTTTTGCTGCCCGCAGCCAAGCCCGCTGGTCCGCTGCGCAGAACAGCGGGTTTTTCCGGGACGAGATCACCAAGGTCACGATTCCGCAACGCAAAGGTGAGCCGATTATCGTGGAAGAGGACGAACATCCCCGGCCGGGAACTAGTGTGGAAAAGCTGTCCGGTCTGCGCGGCATAAACGGGCCTGACAAAACGGTTACCGCGGGCAATGCCTCGGGCGTCAACGACGGGGCCGCCGCCATCTTGCTGGCAAACGAGACCGCTGCTAACCGCAATGGCCTGACGCCGCTGGCACGCGTCGTGGGTATGTCAGTTGCGGGTGTGGAACCGCGCCTTATGGGCATTGGCCCTGTACCCGCGACGCGCAAGGTACTTGCACGCGCCGGGCTGCGCATTGATCAGATGGATGTTATGGAGCTGAACGAGGCATTTGCCGCTCAGGGGTTGGCGTCTCTGCGCGAACTTGGCGTGCCCGACGATGCGCCACACGTGAATCCCAATGGCGGCGCAATCGCTCTGGGACATCCTCTGGGTATGTCTGGCGCGCGACTGGTGATGACCGCCGCCTATCAACTCCGCCGAACGGGTGGGCGATACGCGCTGTGTTCTATGTGTGTCGGTGTCGGGCAGGGAGCTGCAATCATCATAGAGCGCGTGTAGCACCGGCGGTATTCCGTCTGACCAGCCGTTTTGAAAGTTCACTTTGAACTCTGTTATGATTTCCAGTCCCTGTTTCCTGTATGAGGCCGCGGATCTACCGGGTCTCGCTTGGCGCGTGGCCGAACCGTGCGCGGAAGTCCCGAGAAAAGCGACCCAAATGGCTATAACCGCAGTCATAGGCGATTTCAGACACACTCGCGCGGTTCTGACGCCGCAGAAGATGAAACCGCGCCTTGTCCAAACGAACGTCGCGCAAAAACTGGATCGGGGTCATGTCCAAACTCTCGCGAAACGCCGTTTGCAGCGTGCGGTGATGCACCCCTGCGGCACATGCAATATCGTACAACCCGATGTTGTCGTGGGCATTTTCATGGATAAAGGCAATGGCGCGGCGCACATGCGCGGCAGAGCAGGGCGGCACCACCGCATTCATGAGGTGATAGATATTGCTGCGCTGGTTTTTCAGCAAGGTGACCGCAATCTGCCGCTCTAGCGTGAGCAGGTTGAGATCCTGCGCGATCGGTCGCACGCGTCCCGTATCAAAGGCCCGTGCCGCAATAAGAGACATGGCTCTGATACGCTGACCGGCCTTTTCCGAAAGCACCACTTTCGGGTCAAAACGCACAGGTCCGGGAAGCTCTGCGCCGATTTCCTCGGTTGCGACGCGCGAAAGGTAATCCGCGTCGATCTGAACCATCAGCTTGCGGCAGTCACCCTTCCATACCATCCGCGACGGCCTGTCGGGGTTGAGCAACGTGCCGCAGCTGGCGCTCGCCTCAACCTCTTCGCCGCGATGTTCAATCCGGGCGCTGCCGGCCATCGGCAGTTGCAGCAGATAGAAATCCTTTAGTTCTCCGGGGTTGATCGCGACGTCGGCCCCATACCCAAGAACGTTAAGCGAGACCTGAGCGCCGCGAACATGGTGATGCACGACCGTGACTTCACCATCTGAGAAAAGCTCGAGCCGATGATCGCAATAGCGCTGCGTTACGGCTGCCCGCGCTTCGTCCAGCCTACGTGTGCGCAGAACATTAAAGTTCTCAAGCAATGTGCCCTGATGCCCCATGAAAAAAAACTACCCGATGGGAAAACTATTTCAAGCCTGAACCTTTTTGACTCGCAAAGTGGATAATGCCTCGGACCGGGTTCGGTGCAGAGTATTCCTGCAACAACAGCGAGGAAACAACATGGACCTGGGCATCACTCAAAGCGACGGTCATGTCGGCGACAGGGCCTGGAACGTTGTCGGACATATTTACACCCCGAAACTGCACAGCCCGAATGCATTTATCTGGCACGCGCAGATCCCGGACGGCACCTTTGTCCCGCCCCATATCCACCCGACGCAGGATGAATGGATATATATGCTGACCGGAAATCTGGAGGTCGAGTTTGGCCATGATGAAGGCAAAGTAACAACGCATCCGGCCAGTGCCGGTGATCTCGTGCGGATGCCGATGGGCAAGTCGCATGGCATCTTCAACCGCTCTGGGGCGGAGGCGACATGTGTCTTTGGCGTTGCGCCGGCTCGCAAGCTCTTTGACCTTTTTGGTCAGCTGGACGGCGTGACAGACCCCGACGAACTGGTGCGCCTGTCGGCCCTGCACGAGGTCGACTTCCTGCCGCCGCCTCCGGGCGCGGGTTAAGGGGGTTCAGACATGGCCAAACGCAAAAAAGTAGCGGTCATCGGGGGTGGGGTCTCGGGCCTTGCGGCCGCCAAGGCCTTTGACGAACGCGGCCACAGCGTCGTCGGTTTTGAACGAAGCCACGATTTTGGCGGTGTATGGGAGCTCAGCCGGTCTTACCCGGATGTGCAGACCCAATCCCCCAAGGATCTATATTGTTATACCGATCACCCGATGCCGGATGAATATCCGGAATGGCCCAAGGGTCCTCAGGTGCACGCCTATCTGCATTCCTATGCAGACAAGCACAATCTGCAGCGGCTCTTCCGGCTCAACACCAATGTGGTTTCCATGGATCGGCGCTCGGACGGGGAACCCGGTTGGACCCTGACGCTGGACTCCGGCGGCCAGCGCTGGACCGAGGATTTCGATTTCGTGGCCATCGGCACCGGACAATTCTCGGACAAGAATATCATTACCCATCCCGGTCAGGAGTCCTTTGAAGCGGCCGGTGGGCAGGTCATGCATTCGTCCGAATACACGGACCCTTCGGTGGTCAAAGGCAAACGCGTAGTGGTGCTGGGCGGGTCCAAGTCCGCCACGGATATTGCGGTCAATGCCGTCAAGAACGGCGCGCGTTCTGTCCATTGGGTCTATCGTGAACGGATGTGGCGCATTCCCTATTTCGTGGGCGGCATCAACTTCAAACGGCTGCTCTACATGCGGGCGCAGGAACAGCAGTTCAATTCTTGGGGCAGGACCGGCCTGCAACGCACAATCGCGACCCTTTTCAAGCCGTTGGTCTGGGCGAACTTCCGTGGGCTGGAGACCTTGCTCAAATTACAACTCGGGCTGAAAAAGCATAACCTTGTACCCAAAGTCCCGATTGAGAAGGATATCTCCTGTTCAGTACCTATTGTGACCCCGGGATTGTTTGAAGCGTTGAACGACGGAACGCTAAAGAACATCGAAGGCACTTATGACCGGTACGACGGCAAGACCATTTACATGAGCACCGGAGAAAAGGTTGAGGCCGACGTCTCGATCCTTGCCGTGGGTTGGAAGATGGGCGTTCCGTACTTGCCGCAAGAATATCAGGATAAGCTGATTGAATCCGATGGCCAGTACCGGACCTATCGTCTGTCGGTAAATCCCGACCTGCCGGATATGGGATTTGTCGGGTTCAATTCGTCGTTCTGCACCATCCTGTCGGCCGAGATGATCGCGAACTGGCTGGTGCGCTATGCTGATGGTCAACTGGAACAGCAACCGACCGCAGCACAGATGAATGAGAACATCGACATGATGCTGAACTGGAAACGGCATGAGCGCCCTGCGGCTCAGATCTATGGCGGTCAGTGCTCGGCGCCGTTCCATTTTAAGCACCTTGACGAATTGCTTGCGGATATGGGGGCTAAAAAGAACAAACGGTCGAACCCGTTGGCCGAGCAATTCAGCTATCCCAACCACAGGGCGTACAGTGAATACCTCGCCTCCTGCCCGCAGTACCAGGCGGTGTAGCACCTCGGATGCGCCGGCCGCAAAAAAGATCGGCCCGACTTTAGTCGGGCTGACAGAGATTCAATCCGAACCTCGGATATGCAGGACTTTCATGCAGGCGAAGCTCACATAGGTAGTGCGTGAATGGCTGTAGGTGTACTGAGTGCGCAAGTGACCCTTCCTGAAGAATGGGTGAAACGTACATCAAAGTGAAAGACAAATCGGTGTACTTTGTCGAATCTGAGATAATCACGGCAAGCCCCTTGTTTTCATCCCGTCCGAGCGACGGAACAAGCCTTCCCTCAATCTGAACCAAAAGCTTGCGACATAACCCATATTGTTCGAAATCCTCATCCGAAGCGAGTGGCACGGTAAGAACAGTCAGATAGCCTGGCGATTCCGTTATGAAACTTGGGCCTTGGGTATTTGATCAGGCGTAATCTTGCTGGGTGATCCGGAGACATATACCTCCTCAATCGCGCGGTCATCTCCCATCATCTGCAAAACAAACAACTCCTCTGCAAGACTGCCCACACGGTTCATGCGTAAGGCCATGGAGGGCGTGCTGCGCGCATTCAGGACAACAACGTCTGCCTCGGTTCCGGGGTCGAGATTTCCAATTCTATCTTCCAACCCAAGAACGCGCGCATTTCCGAGCGTTGCCCAGTGAAAGGCCTGTAGAGGATGCAGTGCCGACCCTTGCAACTGCAGGATCTTGTAACCCTCGCTCAGGGTTTGCAGCATCGAATAGCTGGTGCCTGCCCCAACATCGGTCGCGATACCGTTCGATATACCTCGCGCTCTCAAACCACTATAATCAAAAAGACCGCTGCCAAGAAACAAGTTTGAGGTCGGACAGAACACGGGATGCGCACCGGTTTCGGCAAGAGCGTCGATCTCGCGTGGTTCCAGATGGATGGAGTGCCCAAGAAACGTTTTTTGCCCCAGCAGACCGTAAGACTGGTAGACATCCAGATAGTCGCGGGCCTGCGGATAAAGTTGCTTGGTAAAGGCGATCTCATCCTTGTTTTCCGACAGATGCGTCTGGATGTGGCAGTCCGGATGTTCCTGCGCCAGCGCTTGCGCCATCGCCATCTGTTCCGGGGTTGACGTGATTGCGAAACGAGGCGTGATGACATAGCCGTTCCGGCCCTTACCGTGCCAATCCGCGATTAAGGCCTTAGTGTCATCGTACCCGGATTGTGGCGTGTCCTGAAGACCTTCGGGCGCATTGCGGTCCATCAGGACCTTGCCACCAAGCATGCGCATGTTGCGTCTTGTCGCTTCGGTAAAGAAGGCGTCCGCCGATGTCTTGTGGACCGAGCAATATGCAACAGCAGTCGTCGTGCCGTGCGTGACGAGCTGATCGAAGAACGCCCGAGCCATAAGTGTGCTGTGCTCTTCCGAAGCAAAGCGGGTCTCTTCCGGAAAGGTGTAGTTGTGGAGCCAATCCAAAAGTTGCGCGCCCCAAGAGGCGATCACCTGTACTTGCGGGAAGTGAATGTGCGTGTCGATGAAACCAGCCATCATCAGATGCGGGCGATGGTCTGTCACTGGTACATTCCCGGCTTTCGCACTGATCTCGGCGAAGGGTCCTGTATCCTGGATGATCCCGTCCTGGATCAGCAAGGCACCGTCTTCGAGATAAGTGTAAGCGTCGAAATCTTCGCCGTTCTGCGGTTCGCGGTGAAAGGTCAGCAGACGACCGCGGAGCAATCTCTGTGTCATGAATAGTCTCGGTTACTTTGAAAGGGAAGGGTGGGGGCAGCCGTGCAGCTGCCCTCGATGGTTCAGGCCTGTTGGGCGGGCGAGTCGTCGTCGATGAGATCCGGCTCATCCGGCACGATGACGCGATGCTCGAGGTCCTCTTTCGGTGCGAGCACCGGGTAAGCATAGAGGAATGCGCCGATGATCCAGTAGCCAACAGTGATCCCGTCAAGCTGAGGCATCTGCAGCGTGTAGGAGTGAATGATTCCAAACGAAGACATCAGTCCGCCCGCGAAAGCAAACGCCGCTGCCATCCGGAATCGACCGTCGATCACGTCGGCCACGATTGCACCCCAGATCAAACCAGTAATGATCGCACCCTGGCTTAAGGCAAGATGACCTTCGTAATGGGCACCTTCCATGAGAAGGGCCGCAGTCAGCCCCTCATCACCCAAAGACGGCAAACCTTCGACACCGGAACTGCGCAGAGCATTCATCAATGAACCCCATTTAACCATCAGGAAGGCCGAGATGTGAGGCAAGATCGCAAAGGACACAGCTGCCATGTGCATCGGCTTCACAGCCCAGGCTGTATTGGTGATTAGGCTCACAGAGACAAAGACCAAAACAGGTGCAGCGGCGGCAATCGGGATCAGGCCGGCAAGAAAGGACAGAAAGCCAAGGAACGCAGCAGCAGCGATAACGACTGCCACACCGACGATGTACCCTGCATGAGCATCCAGCCGCTTATAGGCTGGGTGACCTATGTAAACGGTTGTCGGGAAGGGCGAACCAAAGAGAGCACCCAGCATCGTGCCTGCTCCGTCCGTCACCTGACACAGTCCGACCGGATAATGGTCGCCTGCAGCTTCGGCGGACTCTACGTTGTTCATCGTTTCGATGAAGTTGTAAATCTGCACGGGGATCAGCACCAGGAACAGCTCGGGGTTTGCGAACAGGTACTGCACACCGGCAACGAGGTCACCGAAATACGGGATCGGTGGGTAAAAACCGATGCCGCTTACGTCAATTTTGGACTCACCAAGAAGAATTGCGATCACGGTACCGGCAGCAATTGCAACCAAACCGGCGGGTACATTGCCCGGAAGGCGGAAACGACCGATAAGGCCCCAGAGGATAAACAGCAGTGACGTGAAGCCGATGATTGGGTTTTCGAAGACTTCCGCCAGTGGGACGGCGCCGATGAAGACCAGTGCGATGCCGCAAAGCGTGCCCAGCATCCCGGCGCGCGGCGTGATCCGCTTGAGGTACGGTCCGATCACGGAACCAAGTGCAGCCACGATGCCGCCCATAAATCCGGCGCCAATACCCACTTGCCATGCAAGCATCGGGTCGTTGGTCGCCCAGTAAATGGGTCCGATCACGCCAAACAAGTAGACAAACATTACCGGTGTCGAGATGCCGTAGGGCAAGGCCGTTACGTCTTTGCCTTGAGCGGATGCCGCCCATTTGGCGAGGTACGTGTAGACGGCCACACCGGCCAAAATCGCGATAGCGGCACCGGGAACGATGCGGCCAAAGACGATCTCTGCAGGCATCTGAAACACGAACTGGCAGACCCCGGAAAGGATCAGCAGGTTCACAAGGTTGTCGGTAAACAGCGCCCAGAAAGCGCTGAAGTCGCTGCGGGTAAACAGCTTGTATTCGTAGGTCCTCCCGTCCATGACGGTCTCCTCCTCTGATATGACCGGAATTGCCCGACGGATGTCAGGCCGTTCTCCCTTTCCGGTCGCTATGGTGGCCCTCGGCGGGCGCCTGGTTTGCCCCGGTCAGGGCGGTCGCGGCAGTTTCAGAGGTCAATTCAGCCATCACTTCGGCCACCACAAAGGCGGCGATGACGCTGGGCCGCTTATCGCGGCTACCGCTTGCCCCAATGGGGCAATTCAAGTGTTCGATAGACTGTCCGTCACAGTTTTTGTGCGCCCAGTTTCTGAGCTTTACCCGCTTGGTGGCGGATCCGATCATCCCCACATATGCTGCGTCCTGACGTTCCAGCGCTGCAGACGTCAGCAGGAAGTCGAGCCCATGATCATGGGTCAGAATGATAAAGGCGCTGTCTGCAGGGGCACTCCGGATTTCGGCCTCTGGAATGGCGCTCACTCGGGTTTCGACATTTGCGGTGCAAAGCTCGACTTCGTCAGCGCGTGTATCGACGAGGATGCAGCGTACCGGTAGGTGCTGAAACTGAATTGCCAATGCACGCCCGACATGGCCTGCGCCCATGACGTATACGTGCGGCAGTGCTTGCTCGCGCCGGGCCGCACGTTCTGTTGCGGCCCATTTGTCTGACACTCGCATACGGTTCAGCTGCAACTCGACGCGACCACCACAGCATTGCCCGATTTCAGGGCCAAGCGGTACATCCAAATCCTGGTGCAGCGTACCGTCGCGCAGCATGTCCCGCGCTGCGTTGATGGCCATGAATTCCAATTGCCCACCACCAATGGTTCCCCAAAGTGCCTTTGGAGTCACGAACATTTCTGTCCCCTCATTGCGTGGAGAAGACCCGCGCACACGCGTAAGGGCAACTTGGATCACGCAACGCTGAGCGGACAGAAATTCGTTTAGGGAACCCAGGGCGGTCATGGCTCAGGGACCTTCTTTCAGCCGTGTAACTGCCATCAGCACACGCTCGGGGGTTGCCGGAGCGTCAAGGCGTGGGCATTCTCGGTAGTCGGCAACAGAGGCCACGGCCATCGACAGGGCTTCGAACACCGAGATTCCCAACATGAACGGTGGCTCGCCAACGGCCTTGGACCGTTTGATGGTCAATTCGCGGTTTTCTGACCAATCGGCGAGGTTGACATTGAAGATGCGTGGGCGGTCTGACGCGAGCGGGATTTTGTAAGTCGACGGAGCATGCGTGCGCAGACGACCGGCATCATCCCACCAGAGCTCTTCGGTGGTCAGCCACCCCATGCCCTGAATAAACGCGCCTTCGACCTGACCCTTATCAAGCACCGGGTTCAGCGAACGTCCGACATCGTGCAGCACATCCGTACGTTCTACGCGGTACTCACCTGTCAGGGTGTCAATCGTCACTTCCGAGCACGACGCGCCATAGGCGTAGTAATAGAACGGTCGCCCTTGACCCTTGGCCCTATCCCAGTGGATTTTCGGAGTTTTGTAGAACCCGGCTGCCGACAGTTGCACACGGGCCAGATAGGCCTGCTTGATGAACACTTCGAACGGCAGAACATCTTGGCCGATAAAGACTTGATTGGCGTGAAAAGCCACTTCCTCAGGGGCGACGTTCCAGTTCTCGGCTGCGAATTTCACCAGACGCTCTTTGATCTGTTCGACCGCGTTCAAGGCGGCCATACCATTCAAGTCGGTCCCGCTGGAGGCCGCAGTAGCCGAGGTGTTGGGAACTTTCTCGGTGGTCGTTTTGGTGATCTTGATCCGGCTGAAATCAACCTGGAACGCCTCGGCCACGACCTGCGCGACCTTGGTGTTGAGGCCCTGCCCCATTTCGGTGCCGCCGTGGTTCAGGTGGATCGAGCCGTCATTGTAGACATGAACCAAGGCACCGGCTTGGTTGTACCAGGTCGCGGTGAAGGAAATACCGAATTTGACCGGTGTCAGCGCGATACCTTTTTTCAGGATCGGCGAAGTCTTGTTGAATTCGATGATGTCCTGTCGGCGCTGGCGGTATTCCGAGGTCTCTTCCAGCTCTCCGACCAACCGGTCGAGAATGCTGTCTTCGACCTCTTGGTGGTACGGGGTAATGTTGCGGTCGTCGGCGCCGTAGAAATTGGCCTTTCGCACATCCAGCGGGTCCTGCCCCGTGGCATAAGCGATTTCTTCGATCATCCGTTCTGCCGCGATCACGCCTTGCGGTCCGCCAAACCCGCGAAACGCGGTATTCGAAACCGTATTGGTTTTCATCGGGTGGCTGTTCAGGCGCACGTTTGGATAGAAATAGGCGTTGTCCGCGTGGAAGAGCGCCCGGTCGGTCACAGGGCCCGAAAGATCGGCCGAGAACCCGCACCGCGCAGCAAAGCTGCTTTCGACAGCCCGAATGCGGCCGTCGTCGTCAAAGGCGACATCGTAGTCGATCACGAAGTCATGGCGTTTACCGGTCGCCGTCATATCCTGATCCCGGTCGGGGCGGATTTTCACGGCGCGGTTCCATTTCTTCGCGGCCATAGCAGCAACAGCGCAGAACAGGTTCATCTGACTTTCCTTGCCGCCAAATCCGCCACCCATGCGGCGCACATTGACCACAACGGCGTTGGACGGTACGCCAAGAACATGGGCTACCATATGCTGCGCCTCGGACGGGTGCTGCGTGGAACAATGCACGACCACGTCATCGTCTTCGCCGGGAATGGCAAAAGCGATGTGACCTTCGAGGTACATGTGATCCTGACCGCCAACACTCATCCGGCCTTTGATCCGATTGGGGGCGGCTTCCTGCGCGGGCGCGACATCGCCGCGCTCCAGCTTGAGCGGTGCCGTGACATGCGGGTATCCGGCGTCTTGCGCGGAAATAGGGTCCAGCGCGTGGGGCAGGGTTTCGTACTCGATCTTTGCCAGTTCGGCGGCCCGGCGCGCGATGTCGCGGGTTTCGGCAACTACAGCAAACAAAGGCTGCCCATGAAACTGAATGGCATCGGTTGGGAAAACCGGTTCGTCGTTCAGATGTGTCGGGCTGATATCATTGGCCCCCGGCACATCATCCGCGGTCAACACGCCGACAACGCCGGGCGCGGCCAGAACATCGGTGAAGTCGACGCCCAATAGCTTGGCGTGCGCGACGTCAGAGACGCCGAGATACGCGTGCAGCGTGCCTTCGGGTTGGGCAATGTCGTCGGTGTAATCGGCCCGCCCAGTGACATGCTTGATCGCGCTGTCGTGGTTTACGTTGGTGTGGGCCGCCCCAATGATGGAAACGTTGTCTTTCACTTTGTCGTCTCCTGATTAGGCGCAAGCCAGTTGAACGGGGGTGTCGGTTTTAGCGTCGTATTCGAGGAAGAACCGACGCAGCAGGTTTTGCGCGGTCAGCATCCGGTAGTCGGACGAAGCACGCCAATCGGTCAGAGGAGAGAAATCTCGCGCCAGCGCCACAGCGGCGGCTTCAAAGCTTTCGCGTGCCCAGGGTTGACCGTTCAGCGCCGCCTCGGCAGACGATGCACGCTTGGGCGTGGCAGCCATGCCACCAAATGCGATACGGGCGTTGCTGATGGTGCCGTCCGTGACCGTCATGTGGATGCCGGCCGCCACGGAAGAGATATCCTCGTCGCGGCGCTTGGAAATCTTGTAGGCCGCATCCAGATCGTTAGGCCCGGGCAGAGTGGCACGGATACTTTCAACAAACTCATCAGGCTTGCGATCCTGTTTGCCGTAGTCGATGAAAAACTCCTCGAGAGGCAGGGTCCGGACTTCTGAGCCACGGCGCAGCGTGATGTCCGCGCCGAGCGCGATCAGAACAGGCGGCGTATCCCCGATGGGGGAGCCATTGGCGATGTTCCCGCCAACGGTTCCCATATTCCGCACCTGCCACCCTGCGATGCGATCCCAGTAAGAGGACAGGTGCGGCAAGTGCTCTGACAGGAGTTCCTGGCAATCGGTGTAGCTGGCACCAGCACCGATCAGGAGGAGGGAACCCTGTCTTTCGACGGTTTTCAGGTCCTCGAGGTGACCTGTGAAGATGGCAGGCCCGATGTTACGCAGGAATTTGGTGACCCACAGACCTACATCTGTGGCACCAGCCACGATTGTGGCCTTGGGGTACGTCTGCAGGCACTCGGCAAGGTCATCAACGCTGGATGGGATAATGCTCAGGTTGTTCTCAGGGCCGGACGCAACGCGCCGTCCGTCTTTGAGACCAGCCAGACGTTTGGTCATGAATTCTCGCTCAGTATTCAAGTAGTCCGACGCTGGGGTGCCATAACGGCTGACGGCAACGGCGGCGCGGATGATTGGTTCATATCCGGTGCAGCGGCACAGGTTGCCCTGCAAAGCGGTCTCAACCTGCGCTTCGGTCGGCTCGGGTGTCTGCATCCAAAGGGCGTAAAGCGCCATCACGAACCCCGGTGTGCAGAACCCGCACTGGCTGCCGTGATGCTCGACCATGGCTTGTTGAACGGGGTGCAGGCGACCGTCGGGACCGGACAGGTGTTCGATTGTCACAACATGACAACCATCGACGGAGGCGAGAAACCGAATACAGGCATTCACTGGGACATAGGTCAGGCCGGCGTCGCCAAGCCGTCCGACAAGCACGGTGCACGCGCCGCAGTCGCCCTCGGCGCAGCCTTCCTTTGTACCAGTTAGACGGCGCTCCAGGCGCAGAAAGTCCAAAAGCGTTTGGTCTGCTGATACGTTTGGGACGGACACATCCTTGCCATTGAGGATAAACTGGATGTTGGTGCGATGCGTCATGGAATTCTCCCTCTGCCCCTGCCTTCCGGCGGGTGATCGGAAGGACCATAAAAGCAAAGATTGGGTCGGAAAATCGCCGCAAATGGCAAATACTTTCAACAGAACGTTGAAAAAGAATTGATCGTAACGCACTCTCTCACCACTGGGAGGATCAAATGTCGTACATTGAAAGTCTGCGTGTCTTTGTCAGAGTGATGGAGTTGGGCAGCATTACGTCCGGTGGGCGCGACCTTCGGTTGACTCCGGCGGTGGCCAGCAAGCGCTTGAAAGAGTTGGAGAACCATTTGGGCGTGCGGCTGTTCAACAGAACAACCCGGTCAATGACGCCGACCGAAGTTGGAACAATTTTTTACGATGAGGCCAAGGCCGTTCTGCTGGCATTGGATCACGCCGAGGCGCGTGTCGCCAGCTTTTCAGATGCTCCCCGTGGCGCCATTCGCATCACTGCACCGCTGGGCGTCGGGCGGAGAATCGTTGCGCCATTGGTCCCGGAGTTTTCGGATCGCTACCCTGAGACAGAGATTCGTATGCGTTTGTCCGACCGGAAGGTGGACATTCTAGCGGACGGGCTGGACATCGCATTCTTTATTGGAGAACCCGGCGACTCCACAATGAAATTGCGGAAGTTCGCGGATTGCGATCGGGTCCTGTGCGCGTCGCCGGATTACCTATCGCAATTTGGTGTGCCTAAGACACCAGATGACTTGTTGCACACACCGCACAACTGCTTGTTGCTGCGCTATCCCAGATCTCCTGAGTATTTCTGGACGCTCAAGACCGACATGGGCCCGCGGAAACTTGAAGTGCGTGGAAGATACGATGCGGATGACGGTGACGTGCTGACCGACTGGGCTTTGGCGGGCAGGGGGATCGTTAATAAGCCGCGCTTTGATGTGCGCGAATACCTAAACGATGGTCGATTGGTCGAGTTACTACCCCAAACGCCACCATTACCAACGATTTTCGGGTGTCTCTATCCACATAAGAAACTTCAAGACCCCAAAGTGCGCCTGTTTGTTGAACATATCGCGCAGCACAGCAAACGCTATTTCGCGTAGCGCAAAAAACAGAAAAACCGGGCGTCGCGACCCGGTTTGCAATCTTCGATTTAGTGAGCGCCGGCATTTACTGGTCTCTGACTTCACGCACCCATGCAATGATGGTTTGGCGCGCTTCGTCATCCATTTGCACCGCAGATGGGGGCGGCATCGCATGGCTGATCCCTGCCTGCAGATAAATCTGGTCGGCCTGACGGGCAACGTCGCCGGGTGTTTCAAGGTACACCTTCTTGGGGGCCCATTTAATGGTGCCATAAACCGGCTCGCGTGCATGGCACATGGAACAGTTGCCGATAACCGTGTCGTACGCTTCTTCGAAACCAGCGGCTGACGCATATTTTTCCTCATACGGTGTAAGTGCCCGCGCTTCCGCATCTTCCCAGGTCTCCGTGGGCCTCACCGAAGAAAGCCAAGCGATCACAACCATGAGAATGACTGTCACTGCCCAAGTCCAGTGCGGGCCGGTTCCGGTTGCGTGCATCGTGTTGAAGTAGTGACGGATAGTGACACCAGTCAGAAAGATCAGGCTGGCGATAATCCAGGAATACTCGGTGCCGAAGGCCAGCGGATAGTGGTTTGACAGCATCAGGAACACGACCGGCAAAGTCAGATAGTTGTTGTGCGTAGAACGCACCTTGGCGATCTTGCCGTACTTGGCGTCTGGCGTGCGACCAGCCTTGAGGTCTTCGACCACAATACGCTGGTTTGGCATGATCTGAAAGAACACGTTGGCGGTCATGATCGTCGCGGTGAACGCACCAAGATGCAAAAGCGCGGCACGACCGGTGAATATCTGGTTATAGCCCCAGGACATGATCACAAGGATCACGAACAGCAATAGCATCAGTACGGTCGGGTGGTCGCTCAGCTTGGATTTACACATCTGATCGTACAGCAGCCAACCAATGGTTAGTGATCCGCCGGAGATCAGGATACCCTGCCACAGCGCCAAATCCACTTTGGTTGGATCAAGTAAGAACAACTCGCCGCCGACCCAGTAAATGATCATCAGCAGAGCCGCACCGGACAGCCAGGTCGTATAGCTTTGCCATTTGTGCCAGGTCAGGTGTTCAGGCATCCGCGCAGGTGCCACCAGGTATTTGACGGTATGATAGAACCCGCCCCCATGCACTTCCCACTCTTCGCCGTAGGCCCCATCCGGCAGGGCGGGGTTCGGCTTAAGCATGAGATCGAGTGCGATAAAATAGAATGACGCTCCAATCCACGCCATTGCGGTGATCACATGCAGCCAGCGGACGGAAAAGGCGATCCACTCCCACATTACGGCCAGGTCATACATGGCATTGCTCCTAAGATTCTTTAGTTCCGGTCACTCTATGCGAGACAGTTTTGTTCTGGTATTGCTGGTAAAGACCAAGCAGTATCAAAAAATGCAAAAAAATGTCCTATCTTGACAACATTCGCACTTTTGTCCGTGTCTACGAATTGGGCAGCATGTCTGCCGCAGGCCGTGATCTGAGGGTTTCACCGGCCGTGACCTCGGCACGAATTTCACAACTGGAAGAGCATCTCGGTGTGCGGTTGTTTCAACGCACTACGCGCAGTCTTACGCCCACCGAGCAAGGAAAATCTTTCTATCGGGGGGCGGCAGAGATACTTGAAGCGGTTGATCGCGCTGAAGCTCAGATCGTCAACATTACAGAGAACCTGAAAGGTTCACTTTATGTCGCAGCGCCTTTGGGTGTTGGGCGACGATTGATTGCGCCGCAGGTGCCAAAGTTCCTGGCCGAATACCCGGAGGTGAATGTTAGGCTAAGGTTGACGGATCGAAAGGTGGACCTGACCACTGAGGGACTGGACCTGGCGTTTTTCCTCGGTCAGCCAGAGGACAGCAACTTGCGTATTCGCAAGATTGCTGATGTCGAAAGAGTGCTTTGCGCATCTCCGAAATATATCAAAAAACGTGGGATGCCTGAGAGCGGCGATGACATTATCGCTGATCAGCATGAGTGTCTCAGTTTGCGGTTTCCGGGTGCGACCGAATTTCAGTGGCTCTTGAGAACTGATGCGGGACCAAAACGTTTCCGAGTCTCTGGGCGTTATGAGTCAGATGACGGCGATGTGTTGACGGATTGGGCGCTGGGCGGCCATGGCATTGCACTGAAACCGATTTTTGAGATTGCTCAGCATCTTAAGGCCGGAAATCTGGTCCCGGTTGCAGAAAAAACGCCGCCGGAACCGATTCAAATGGCTTGTCTGTTTACGCACCGCCGTATGCAGGATCCTAAAACGCGGCTGTTCATGGAGTTTATAATAGACCGCATCGGATCTTCAATTGCCGCGACAAATACGTTTCGGTAAGTCGCTCAGCTTCCACGATAGGTCGAGTAACCGAAGGGCGAAAGAAGCAACGGCACATGATAATGTGAGTGTTCGGACATGCCAAAGCGGATCGGTATCACGTCCAGAAAACGTGGGTCCTCAGGAGGGGTGCCTGAGGCATCAAGGTAATCTCCGGCATAGAAGATCAGTTCGTATTCGCCTGTTGAAAACTCTGCCTCGGGCAAAATCTGTTCGTCGGTCCTGCCATCGTCATTAGTGACCAGAGCTTTCAGCAAAGTGCGTTCTGCGCCATCGATGCGAAACAGCTCGATTTTCAATCCTTCGGCGGGGCACCCCCGCGCCGTATCCAAAACATGTGTCGTAAGGTAACCGGTCATGTGCGTTACTCCTCAAGTTACACGGTAACTAATCTGTTTTCGTCGCAGGGGGCAAAGGCTGTCTATTCGAAGCTGCTTTCTGAATTTTTTGAAAAACATCTAAAATTATCTGAGGTATTGATGAAAAGAAGAAGAAGGAAATTGATGTGACGCGCTATCCACGAGACTTGACCGGCTATGGTGGGCAAGTGCCAAAAGCAAACTGGCCCAATGATGCAAAGATCGCGGTTCAGATTGTACTGAACTATGAAGAAGGTGGCGAAAACAACGTCCTGCACGGCGATGCCGCGTCCGAGGCGTTCTTGTCCGAAATCACAGGTGCCGCCCCATGGCCGGGGCAGCGGCACTGGAACATGGAATCGATCTATGAGTATGGCAGCCGCGCCGGGTTCTGGCGTGTGCATCACCTTCTCCAGGATCTGCCGATTACCGTTTACGGCGTCGCCACGGCTTTGGCCCGCGCACCAGCGCAAGTTGCGGCGATGAAGCACGCGGGATGGGAGATTGCCAGCCATGGTTTGAAATGGATTGAACACAAGGACATGGGCGCGGAAGAAGAACGCGCCGAGATCCGTGAAGCAATTCGGCTGCACACCGAGGTTACAGGTCAGCCACCGCGTGGTTGGTATACGGGCCGCTGTTCTATGAACACTGTCGATCTGGCCGCTGAGGAAGGTGACTTTGCCTATATCGCCGACAGCTACGCCGACGATTTGCCGTATTGGACCAAGGCTGGGGGCAAGGATCAACTCATCATGCCCTACACGATGGACTGCAATGACATGCGCTTTGCGATCCAGGCTGGGTACACCAATGGGCAGCAGTTCGAAAGCTATCTGAAGGACAGCTTTGACATGCTTTACGCCGAGGGTGAAGCCGGCGCGCCGAAAATGCTCTCGATTGGTCTGCACTGCCGTTTGATTGGCCGCCCCGGTCGCGCCATGGCGCTAAAACGTGCGCTGGACTACTTCAAGAAATACGACGGTGTCTGGTTTGCCACACGCGAACAGATTGCCGACCACTGGGCAAAGGAACACCCACCGATGCAACGCCTGACCCCGTCCGAAATGGACCAGCCCACCTTTGTTGCCGAATTCGGCGGCGTGTTCGAACACAGCCCGTGGATTGCCGAAGGTGCGTATGATCTTGAGCTGGGGCCGACCCATGACAATGCTGCCGGTGTTCACAACGCGTTGGCCCGAGTATTCCGAACGGCCTCTGACGAACAACGCCTTGGTGTTCTGACCGCTCACCCGGATTTAGCGGGCAAGCTAGCCGCGGCTGGACGACTGACCAAGGAAAGCACAGCTGAACAGGCCGGGGCCGGTTTGGATATGCTGACCGATGAGGAACGCGCAACATTCACTGCGTTGAACGAGGCCTACACGACCAAGTTTGGCTTTCCCTTCATTATTGCGGTCAAGGACAACACGAAAGCCAGCATTCTGGCAGCCTTTCAACGTCGCATCGACAGCGACCGGGACACCGAATTTTCTGAGGCCTGCCGTCAGGTTGAACGGATCGCCGAATTGCGCCTGATTGAGAAGTTTGCGGAATGACAACAGCGTTAAAACTCCGGCCACTGAATGCAGAGGCTTTTGCTCCGTTTGGCGATGTCATCGAAGTGGCGGGCGACGCGGACAAATACATCAATCAGGGCAAGTGCGCACGGTATCACGATCGCGCCGCGCTGGATTTTCATGACGGGCGCGCTGGAATTAGTGTGTTTCAATCAGAAGCCTTTAGCCTGCCGATCAAGCTGGAGATGGTTGAACGCCACCCGGAGGGAAGCCAAGCGTTTCTGCCCTTGTCGGACAAACCCTTTGTTGTGGTTGTGGCCCCGGATCTAGACGGCACACCAGGACAGCCCATCGCATTCAAAACAGCGCCGGGGCAGGGCGTGAACTATCATCGCAACACTTGGCATGGCGTGTTGACGCCACTTCATGCACCCGGACTCTTTGCGGTGGTCGACCGAATTGGAGCCGGGCCCAACCTCGAAGAGCACTGGTTCGGGGAGGCTTTTTTAATCACGGAATGAGGGACGTGGCCGGAAGAGGAGCCGGTTTACGAACCTCAAGGGAGGAAAGACTAAATGTCAGATGCATCCATCGGAACGCCGGAACAGCTCCGCGATCCGAATTACACTCCGCCAATCATAAAAGCGGTGCCACTGGGAATTCAGCATGTGCTGGCGATGTTCGTGTCCAACGTCACGCCAGCCATTATCGTTTGTGGCGCGGCCGGGTTTGGGTTCGGATCGAACAGCCCCGATTTTCCGCAGATGATCTACATGATCCAGATGTCGATGTTCTTTGCAGGCGTCGCCACGCTGTTTCAATCCATTGGTGTGGGGCCCGTTGGCGCGCGGCTGCCCATCGTACAAGGGACGTCATTCGCCTTCATCCCGATCATGATCCCGCTGGTGGTGGGAAAGGGCGTGGATGCCATTGCCGTTCTGATGGGCGGTGTTGTCATCGGCGGCCTGTTCCACGCATTCCTTGGGCTGTTCATTGGGCGTATTCGCTTCGCCCTACCGCCATTGGTTACAGGTCTTGTGGTGACTATGATCGGTTTGGCGCTGGTGAAAGTCGGCATTCAATACGCAGCCGGTGGCGTACCTGCTATAGGTACCGAGGAGTATGGCTCTGGCCTGAACTGGTTCATGGCCGGAATCGTGATCGTCGTAACGCTTGGGCTGAAGTTCTTTGCGCGGGGAATGCTGTCGGTGTCGGCTGTTCTGATAGGGCTGCTCGTTGGATACGCTGTGGCTTTTGCTCTTGGTCAGGTCAACTTGGGCAACGTTGGTCGAGCGGCCTCGTTCGCGCTGCCGAACCCGTTGCATTTCGGTATTGAATTTTCAGTCGCGGCCATCATCGGTTTCTGTGCGATGTCCTTTGTGTCGGCCGTTGAAACTGTTGGGGACGTGTCGGGTATCACAAAAGGCGGCGCCGGACGCGAAGCAACCGACAAGGAAATTCAGGGTGCAACCTACGCTGATGGTATCGGCACAGCGATCTCTGGTCTCTTTGGCGCATTGCCGAACACCTCGTTCAGTCAGAATGTCGGTTTGATCGCCATGACGGGGGTCATGAGCCGAATGGTCGTTACCATCGGCGCGCTCTTCCTGATCGTGTGCGGCCTTGTTCCGAAAATCGGTGCGATTATCTCGTCAATCCCGATCGAGGTTCTTGGTGGTGGCGTCATCGTGATGTTCGGAATGGTTGTGGCGGCGGGCGTCTCGATGCTGTCGGACGTGAACTGGAACCGCCGTAATATGGTGATCTTTGCTATTTCCCTGAGCCTCGGTCTGGGATTGCAGCTGGAGCCAGGTGCGCTTCAGTATTTGCCCGGCACACTAAAAGTTCTGGCCACTTCGGGAATCCTTCCCGCCGCGGTCATTGCAATTGTCCTGAACCTGGTGCTTCCCGATGAGCTTTCGGACGAAGCGACGGAAGAAGTGTCAGGTGGCATGGCGGGTCACGGACTGGGGTCTATTGGCCATGACGACCATGTCTGATGGGGCGTAGGTGACGCTCAGAGTGCCACTGTTAAGAAAAAGCGGCGTGCCAGGGCGCGCCGCTTTTTAGTCAGGATTTCCATCCGGTGTGGCAATGGGATCAGCCTGACCTCAGCCGACGTCGGTGAGATCGTTGCGAACTGTTTCGGCGTTTCTGGCAGGGTCTGTTATGGGGATGGAACACGCGCGAAACTTGCTCTTTGCGCAAGATCATTGCAAAACGCTCCGGCAGCTTCATTCTGCCAGCTCCTAACGTCTGAAGCGAGAGCGCGGATCGCGGCTTTAGGTTTTCGTCAGGCAGGATCTCGAATGGCAGATCCAACCTACCAGAGTTGACAGGTCGATATCGCTGCCGTTGGTCGCCGTTATCGGAACTTTGGGAAGACGTTTGCCGACGAGCCACTCAGGCAGGTTGTCACTATGTGACATCAGAAATCGACCTCAATCGCGATCCCTTTTTCAACGGCGAGATCGACCACGGAGGCAGCGACGGCGAGGTCCTGAAGGCCAACACCAGTGCCATCGAACAGCGTGATCTGATCGTCCGATGTTCGGCCCCGGTTTGTGCCGTTGATGACCGCGCCAAGCTGGGCAACGTCGCTTTCTTTGATGAGGCCCTGGGCAATAGCGTGCTGTGCCTCTCCAATGGTGATGGACTGTGCGACTTCGTCGGTGAAGATAGATGCTTTGGCCAGCAGAGCCGCTTCCACTTCCTGCTTGCCCTTGGTGTCCGTCCCCATGCAGGCGACATGCGTTCCAGGGCTGACGTGATCCGCCATTAGCGACGGTGCAAATGCCGAGGTGATCGAGATGATCACATCCGCCTCAGCCATTCCGTCAAGCTCAACCGCTTCAAACGCAACACCGGCTTCATTGGCGACCTTCTCGATATTCGGCAGCATCTCTGGGTGGTAGTTCCAGCCAATGACTTTTTCAAAGACGCGCTGTTCCAGTGCTGCGCGCAGCTGAAATGCCGCCTGGTGGCCCGCGCCGATCATGCCGATGACTTTGGCGTCAGTACGAGCGAGATGCTTGATCGACACGGATGAGGCCGCGGCTGTGCGCAGGGCCGTCAGAAGGTTGCCGCCGACCATTGCCGAGGGTTTGCCAGTGTCGGGGTCGAAAAGAAACACGGTGGACTGGTGGTTGATCAGCCCGCGTTTTTCCAGATTGTTCGGCCAGTAGCCGCCCGCTTTCAGACCAAGTGTCAGCCCCGCGCGGTCAAACCCGCCCTTGAAGCCATAAAGCGCGTCTTCATGCCCGATGGCTTCGCGCACGACAGGGAAGTTGTAGGCGTCGCCTGACGCCATGGCGGCAAAGACCTGTTCAACGGCATCAAAGGCCGCTTGGCGGGTCATGAGGTCAGCGATTTCGCGCTCGGGTACAATCAGCATATCTTTCTCCAATCAAACATTCGTGCGCCCGTGTGCTTTTCCCGAAGGGAGGGAAGGCACACGGGCGGCTATCAGGCTACATTCGAGCCGGATTTTCCTGCCTTAAAATTGCTCGGCTCAATATGCGCGACCGCGGGCGGATACTGGCCAGACGGCTTCGACCTTACCGTTGCGAACGCCGACGTACCAATCGTGCACATTTGCGGTCGGGTCGCAGTGCCCCGGCACCAACTTCAGCTTGTCGTTTACCTTGAGCACCCCTTGCGGGTCCATGACGACGCCATGTTCGTCTGAACATTTGATGTATTCGACATCGTCGCGTCCGAAGATAACGGGCAGACCGCTGTCAACAGATTGTGCCTTGAGGCCAGCATCGACGATGGCTTTGTCCGATTTGGCGTGGCTCATGACGCTGGTCAGGATGAAGAAGGCATTTTCCCACTCACCCTGGTCGATCCGGTTGCCATCCTTGTCCAGAATGCGACCATAATCGGCATCCATGAACGCGTAGGACCCGCACTGCAGTTCGTTGTACACGCCGGAGTTGGACTCGAAGTAGTAAGAACCGGTGCCACCGCCCGAGACCAGCTCGCATTCGATCCCCTCTGCCTTCAGGCCTTCAACGGCGTTTTTCACCATCGCGATTGCGGTATCCAGCTTTTCCTTGCGCGCTTCGTAGCTGTCCAGGTGCTGCATGGCACCCTGATAAGCCTGAATGCCGGTGAATTTCAGGTTCTCGGCAGCTTCGACTGCTTTGGCGATCTCGATCACTTCGGGTGTCGTTGTCACACCACAACGACCGGCACCACAGTCAATTTCGACGAAAACCTCAAGTTGCGTTCCGTGGTCGACGGCCGCACCCGAAAGGTCCGCAACGTTGTCCAGATCATCAACGCAAACGATGATGCGGCTGCCCAGCTTCGGCAGGCTGGCAAGGCGGTCGATTTTGGCGGGATCGCGCACCTGGTTCGACACCAAGACGTCTTTGATGCCGCCGCGCACGAACACCTCAGCCTCCGAGACTTTCTGACAGCAAACACCGACCGCACCGCCGATTTTCTCTTGCAACTTGGCCACATCGACCGACTTGTGCATTTTCCCGTGCACGCGGTGACGCATGCCATGGGCCTTGGCGTAATCGCCCATTTTCTTGATGTTGCGCTCAAGCGCGTCGAGATCCAATATCAGGCTGGGGGTCTGGATATCTGCTTCATCCATTCCGGGCTTGGCCGGAATGTCATAGCCTACTTCGAAATTGTCGAGATTGGTCATATCTTTCATTTCCGTATTCCTATGTCGGGATTGATGTCACGCGTTCAGCCAGGGCAGCTTGTCCAGATCGACGTTGCCCCCTGTTATGATCAGGCCGACACGCTTGCCTTTGAATGCGTCCGGGTTCTTCAAGATTGTGGCCAGCGGAACGGCTGAGGATGGTTCCATCACGATCCGCAGGTGTTTCCACGTCAGCTTCATCGCATCGACGATTTCTTGTTCCGAGGCCGTGTAGATCTCGGAGACGTGGTTCGACACGAAGTGCCAGGTGAGGTCTTTCAGCGGAACCAGCAGACCGTCGGCAATTGTCTTTGGCGCATCATCGGCGATGATGTGACCTGCTTTAAAGCTGCGATAGGCATCGTCGGCCTGTTCGGGCTCAGCTGCGATAATCGCGGTTTCCGGGGCTAATGTGGAAAGGGTCAGGCAGGTGCCGGACACCATGCCGCCGCCGCCGATGGGAGCAACCACCGCATCCAGGCCGTCGGTCTGCTCGATGAACTCACGCGAACATGTGCCCTGTCCTGCGATTACACGTGGATCGTTATAGGGATGGACAAAATCCCCACCCGTGGCTGCCTGGACCTCGGCAAAAGTGGCTTCGCGCGACGAAGTGGAGGGCTCACATTCCGTGATCTTACCGCCATAGCGCCGAACTGTGTCTTTCTTTGCCTGCGGTGCCGTGCGCGGCATGACCACGTTACATGGGATGCCCCGCTTCATCGCTGCATAGGACAGGCATGAGGCGTGGTTGCCCGAAGAATGCGTCGCAACACCCTTCTTTGCCTGCTCTGCGTTAAGGCCGAACACCGCGTTTGTGGCACCGCGCACTTTGAAGGCACCTGGTTCCTGAAAGTTCTCACATTTGAAGAACAGTTGCGCCCCGGTCAGCTCGTTAAGATAATCCGAAGTCCGAACCGGGGTACGGCGGATAAAAGGTTCAATCCGATCATGCGCCGCAAGCATGTCCTCATAGGTTGGGATGTACATAGTGCAATCCTTCATCACGCGGCGTCCTTTTGAACGGCAGCTGGATGACCGCGATAGTATTCCTGCGCAGCGGCCACACCGGAGCCGAGTTGAATATTCAGACCCAGATCGGCCATGCACATCTCGGCGGTGGCAATCCCGGACAGAGCCATGACGTCCGTCAGGCTTCCAAGATGTCCGATCCGGAACACCTTGCCAGCGACTTCGCCGAGTCCCACACCGAAAGCAACGCCGTACTTTTCTGCTGCGTGCGTAACGATATCGGTCGCATTGAAACCGCCCGGGGTGCGGATCGCGCTTACCGTGTCAGAATACGCCGACTGGTCGGCCGCGCAAAGCTCCAGCCCCCAGGCACCAACGGCGGCGCGTACCCCTTCGGCAATCCGATGATGCCGGGCAAAGACGTTTTCCAGGCCTTCGTTCAACAGCATATCACAGGCTTGGTTGAGGCCGTTCATCAAGCCAACAGCAGGCGTGTAGGGGTAGGCGTTGTTTGCGTAGCCCTTCGCCATGTCGTGCACATCAAAGAAGGTGCGGGGCAGGGTGCCCGTCTTGGTTGCCTCCATTGCCTTTTGGCTAAAGCCGACGATGGCCAGACCCGCAGTCAACATGAACCCCTTTTGTGAACCTGTAACGGCGACGTCGACGCCCCATTCGTCAAAGCGAAAATCCATAGATGCGATAGACGATACGCCGTCAACAAACAGAAGGGCCGGGTGCTGTGCTGCATCCAGTGCCTTGCGAACGGCAGCAATATCAGACTTCACGCCAGTTGCCGTCTCGTTATGCGTGGCAAGAACAACTTTGATTTCATGGTTTGTGTCGGCGGTCAGAATCTCTTCGTAACGATCGGCTGGCAGCCCTTCGCCCCAAGGGGTTTCGACGATTTCGACATTCAGACCGTGGCGCTGGCACATGTCGATCCAGCGGTGGCTGAACATGCCATTGCGCGCCGCCAGAACCTTGTCACCGGCGGACAGAGTGTTGGTCAGTGCGGTTTCCCAACCGCCGGTCCCGGTCGAAGGGAAGATGAAAATCTCGGCGCTGTCGCTTTTCAGAATTTTCTGAACACGCGCACGCGCAGGGTGCAGAATCTGCCCGAACAGCGGCGAGCGGTGGTCGATCGTGGGCATATCGCAGGCCTTGCGCAGGCTTTCAGGGATATTGGTCGGGCCCGGGATAAAAACGGGATTTTGAAAGCTCATGGATGGTCTCCTTCCGTCGTTGACCACACAATAGGTTCCAGTCGCTTAGTCGGATATATTTTTGAAATTGCCTTTCAAAAAACGAAGGTTGCTTTTTATTTTATATTTGTCAGTGGTTTGTATTTTTCATATGGTGAATTCTTCTTTCACAAATGATTGGAGGGTTTTTATGGATTCTCAAGAAAATACACCCGGAGCCCGCCGAAAAGCCCGTGGAAGACCACGGGGATGGGATGACAAGACCGCGCAAAATACGATCAAATCCCTCGACCGGGCGATGGAAGTTTTTGAGTATTTGAGCGAGGCGCAAGGTAAGGCGTTAACCGCGCTGTCCGATGAAATGGGCCAGTCGCCGGCCACGGTTTACCGTATACTCGTGACACTTGAGGGCAGGGGGCTCGTCGAATTTGATCACGATGAGCAAGTCTGGCACATAGGTCCACGTGCGTTTGTCATTGGCTCTCGCTTCCTACGCCGCACCAGCCTTGTGGATCGGGCCAGACCGGTGATGCGAAAGCTCATGGAGGCCACTGGCGAAACCGCCAATCTAGGGGTGGAAAAAGAAGGTTCGGTGCTGTTCCTGAGTCAGGTGGAAACCCACGCCAGCATCCGCGCGTTTTTTCCACCCGGTACGTTGTCGCCCATGCACGCATCGGGAATTGGGAAATCTCTGTTGGCATTTATGGATGAGGACAGGTTGGACCGCCTGTTGGCCAATGTTGAGCTACAGGCATTTACTGATTGGTCGATTACCAATCCGGCGGTGTTGAAAGAGGACCTAGCCATAGTCAGGGCGCGGGGCTTCTCAGTCGACAATGAAGAAAAGAACGCGGGCATGCGATGCATTGCGGCGCCGGTTTTCGATATCAACAGAGAAGCGGTTGCAGGAATTTCAGTGTCCGGACCGACAAGCCGGGTCAGCGAGGCTGAAATTGAAAGGCTAAGCCGCCCTGTCATGGAGGCGGCTCATCAATTGACGCTTGCTATCGGTGGAACGGTTTCTCAGCCGCAATCCTGAGACGCCCGTGTTGTGGCTAGGCAGCGGGTCCCGGTCGCAGCGCCATATGCCGGTTTACGTCCTTGTAAAGCAGGTAGCGGAACTTGCCCGGACCACCAGCATAACATGCTTGGGGGCAGAACGCGCGCAACCACATGTAATCGCCCGCCTCCACTTCGACCCAGTCATTGTTCAACCGGTAAACTGCCTTTCCTTCCAGAACATAGAGACCGTGCTCCATAACGTGGGTTTCAAGAAAGGGGATGACCGCGCCGGGCTCAAACGTCACCACGGTGACATGCATGTCATGGCGCAAATCGCTTGGGTCGACAAATCGCGTTGTGGCCCACTTTCCATCCGTCCCGGGCATAGGCGTCGGCTCAATGTCGTTTTCGTTTAGGACAAGTATGTCAGGGCTGTCGAGGCCTTCGACGGCTTCATAAGCCTTTCGAATCCAATGGAAACGCAGGGTTTCATCCCCTTGATTTCGCAGGGTCCAATCACTTTCTAGGGGCAGGTAGGCGTAACCTCCGGGCGTCAGTTCATAGGTCGTGCCCTCGGCGACTAAGGTCGCTGTACCCTCGACCACAAACAAAACGCCTTCGGCCTCGGGATCGGTCTCGGGCCGATCAGAGCCACCACCGGGCTGAACCTCCATTATGTATTGCGAAAAGGTTTCAGCAAAGCCGCTCAAAGGACGTGAAATCACCCACAAACGTGTATCTTCCCAAAACGGCAGGAAACTGGTCACAATATCCCGCATCGTACCCTTCGGGATAACGGCATAAGCGTCAGTAAAAACAGCTCGGTCAGTCAACAATTGCTCTTGCCCGGGATGTCCGCCGATTGGTGCGAAATACTTGTTGCTCATGTATGCTCCTGAAGAAATACTAGTCCCTCAAAAATATGCGCCGGGCGGATTGTGTGGACCACCCGTAAAAATGTAACAGCTCTATTCGAAAAGTTTTGAAAAATCCGCAGAATAAAACCAATGGAATTACTCTATGCGTCCAACTTGCAATCGGACGGGCGACATAATGCGTGGGCAAAGTCTGAGCGATACCTGATCCGTGATTCCTAATGCCAATCAGGATAGGGTGGTTGGCGCATTTCCTTCATCATTTTTTCGCGGATGCATTCGCCCCGGTGTTTTGCCATCCGAGTCAATTACGAAGCGTTGCATTGAGAAGGTCGCGGATTATTTTCGATGCATGAACTTGGATCGCTAGGATGTTGCGTTTCCCGGGCGACTATCTTCAGACGCGCCGCTCGGAGTTCTCCGCAGTTCCATTTTGCCACGGTGATGAGGGATCACGGAACCGGCTGGGAGTTTCCTTTGGGCAATGACCGGCATCTTCGCCATGTCGGTCACTTATCGCTTGGCCACGTTTCCGCAGATGCTTCGATAACAAACTTCCCAATTTTCCCGCCAGTTCAGGGTTAACTGAGCCAATGATGATTATGTAAATGCACTGGGTGTCGGTGCGTCTGTCGGAGTCTATCCAGATGCAGGATTTGGCAATAGCGGTTTATTCCAATAGTTCAGTCCGGAAGATATCCGCGCAATGCATGAAACCAATGTCTTTGGACCGATGAACGTCATGCGATCGGCACTGCCGGACATGCGGGCGGCGGGGTCATCGTTAGTGTAACCTCGGTGGCTGGCCATCTCGGTTTGCCCGGCAATTCGGTCTACTCCTCCAACAAGCTCGCTCTGATCGGTTTGACGGAAGCCATGGCGCAGGAACACGGCCCTCTTGACGTCAGAGTTTTCGATGTAGCGCCCGGCGCTTGTACGACGAACGGCCTCGATGAGGCGGTAGACAAACGTCTGGACAGCGGGGCTCCGCAACTGGTGGCATTCTCTCAAAAGTTGCGGGCGCAAACAGGTGCTTTAGCTGCGCAAGTGCCCAATGAACGGGGTGCGCTTGCCGATCCTCAAGAAGCGGCGGATCACATGTTTGCTTGCGCGATAGAGGGTCACCCAATCCACAACCCCAGCGGTTCTGACGCAGAAATGTTGACGAATTTGTCGGATCAACAAAACCGCCAAGGCATTATCGACCAACTGTCCGCCATGCTGTTTCCCGCAGCCTGATCAATAAACTGGAGAAACCGATGTTTGGAACAATGATATCCAATATGAGGTCAAGTCGAGCCCATCACCCTTGTTCGACAGGCCCGAAGTTCACGGGCTGGATTACGAAAACGTAGAATTCAAAACCCGAGACGGCGTAGCGTTGCGCCGGTGGTTGATAAATGGCGGAAGCGACAAGGTAATAGCGCAAACCCAATTCGTCATGCAGCGCAATCGTGGCGGCGGGACTCCCAAGGGGAATGGTCCGATCACGCCATGGAAGCAGGACATCCAATTTTTGCGTCAGGCAAATACCTGGTGGATCGGGGTTTCTCTGTTCTGATGTATGAAATGCGCGGTCATGGCGAGAGTGATCTTGGTCCGATCCCTTGGGTTAGTTGGGGCCCAGAGGAGACAAAGGGCGTTATAGCCACCGTGGACTTTGTAACCGGTCGTTTCCCCGATGCTTAGATAGGGCTGTTGAGAATCTGCATGGGCGCGGCTTCGAAAACGCATGCGTACGGTTGCGACAACAGCTTGGTCAGCCGCCCGAAAATCTAAGCCATTGTCGCTGTTCAACCCTTGCTTTACACCTGCTTCGTCGTGGCACTCGGCATGCTCGGGTTCATAGCGCGGGCTGGTGAAAAAATCAGTGAAAGGCGGCTTGGCTTCGACATGGGCGCGCCGAATTTCATAGACGACACCCCCAAAATCTCTGTTTCAACGTTGGTCGTTCAGAACAGGAGTGACCCGTGGACAAAGATCGGCATGGTGGAAGATTTCTTCCAAGCATTGAGCGTCGAGAAGGAGTTGAAACTGCTCGACCTCGAAAAAAAACCGTTTTGCTGCTTACGGCTATGTTGGGAGCCACCCCGATGAGGTTATTGGCTGGTCCGACAGATTCATGTGATGTTCTGAACCACCTTGAAATGGGGATTGCCCCTGCTTAGCTTCGTGACCGCCGCGGGCGTTCTCTCGCAGAGAGCTTCGTCAAAAAAGGTGGCGTTTCGGGCATAGAGCGGTATTCGGCAAGTAGGGCCATCTCGGTGGTATTCGTTGCAGTCCAAAGCAATGGCACCTCCGAAGCCGGTAGATGTCCGGTCCCGTGAAGTGGTGCAGCGGCTACACCAGTGTTTGTTGCCGGGTTCAAAGGCATCAGCGACTTTGCCGTCAATACGCTGCGTGAATACGGCGAGGGGCGCGATTTCAACGGATCTTTTCGACCATGAAATCGATCATGGCACGCGTTTTTGCCGGCAGGTTTTCTCGGCTGGCATAGATCACATGAACGCCAAGCTGTGGCTTTTCGAACGCTGTGAGTACGGGAACAAGTGTTCCGGCGTCCAGTTCGGCCCGACATGAAATTTCCGGCTATCGGGTGATCCCGCGACCCGCAAGGGTAAGCGCTTTTTCGGTATGTGCGTCGTCGCACCGCACCCGAGTGTTCATGGAGCACCTGTTCAAGGTTAATCCTGACTCGACATGGTAATCCTCAGTGGGTCAGGGGCTTCGGCACCTGACCTTCTTTGCTGCGTTCAGGGTCATCTACGCTCATCCAAACTAAAAACCTTCTCTATTCCGCCCCGCCACCTGCGCTACCACGACGTACGTCGCAATCGAATGGCTGGCGGTTTTTGGAGGCCGAATAACTTGATTTCGCAGGCAGGAAACACCCCTAATTTCATGCTGTTGGAACGAAGAAACGATCGTAAAGCGATAGGGTTAGTCGCCAGGGCACCTTCGTTAAAAGGGTGCCAAGCAAGATCGTCACCGACAAGAGTGGCGCGAGTACGGCAGGTATCCGAGAGGTCAGCCTCGACAACTGATGTATGCGGAAGCTTAGTTTTGCCGACCGGAATGACTAACTTCGCGACACTTTCCAGAACACAACTTCAATCAATCACCCATTCGTGGAAACCGAGTTATCCGGAAACGTTTTGTCTGCGGTCTTCTACTGTCGAAACCAGTTATTATCAGCTATTCAAAAATCCAAGCCGACATCAACAGAGCGGTATGAATGGGTCAACGCTCCGGAAGATATGTAGTCTACTCCGGTCGCGGCGATGGCCGCAACAGTGTCATGACTGACATTGCCAGAGGCTTCGGTCACCAATTGGCCATCTGCCATCGCTACTGCCTCTTTCAGGTTTTCCGGGGACATATTGTCCAGCAAAACAACGTCCGCCCCTCCCACCTCAAGCACTTCGGCCAATTGATCCAAATTATCCACTTCGATTTCGATCTTCATCATATGAGAAGCGCGCGCCTTAGCAGTTTCCAGAACCGCGCGTACCCCGCCAGCGGCGGCAATGTGGTTGTCCTTGATCAGGATCGCATCTGAAAGTGAAAAGCGGTGGTTGAATCCGCCGCCATGCAGAACGGCTTGTTTTTCCACAATGCGGAGTCCGGGGGTTGTCTTGCGTGTGCAGGTTATACGCGCCTTGGTTCCCTTTGTTTCGGCGACCAACGCTGCGGTTAGCGTGGCGACCCCTGCAAGTCGTCCAACAAAGTTCAAAGCTACCCGTTCAGCAGACAGGATCGAGGCTGCGCTGCCCCGGATTTCCATCAGCGTGTCCCCTTTCGCACAATGCTGGCTATCACGGAAATGGGTGATGATATCCAGCTTGGGGTCGACCAGACGAAAGGCCAGCTCTGCCACTTGCATACCCGAGATCACAGCGTCTTCGCGCGCGTTCAGTCGAGCGCTGTAGGTCGCCGCAGCAGGGATAACGGTCAGTGTGGTTATGTCTCCGTTGGCCCCCAGATCCTCCATCAGCGCTGACCGGACGAGCGGTTCAAGGATCAAGTCGGGCAGTGCCGGATAAATCATGTGGCGTCCTTTGCGATACGGTCTCTTAGCGCCATAGCCTCGCTCAGCGTCAGGATAGCGCGTTGGCTAGGGCCGGGGGTGGTTTCAGGAAAGTCAGATCGGTAATGCGCACCGCGGCTTTCCTCGCGGATCAGAGCGGCGGCGGTTATCAGGGTGGCCGTTGCCGTCATATTTAGGAAAATTTCCGACTCCGCGTGATGTGCCTCGAGCGTTGCGATATCGGCAAGGGCGCTTTCCAAACCGGCCCGCTCGCGTACTACGCCCACATTTGCGGTCATGGTTCGGCGCAAGGCGGACACGGCGTTTTCATCAGAAATCTTTTTACCGGGGGTGAAACGGATATCGACCGGCGGTGTATTTTCTGCAGGTACAACCTCTGCAATATCCCGAGCGCAGGCACGGGCAAAGACCAGAGCCTCAAGTAGTCCGTTGGAGGCCAGACGGTTGGCGCCATGTAAACCGGTGCAGGCAGCCTCACCGCAAACCCAAAGCCCGGCCAAAGAACTACGGCCGGCCATATCCGTTGCCACTCCGCCCATATGGTAATGCGCCGATGCCGTTACCGGGATGGTTTCAGAAACCGGATCAACGCCATTGCGGGTGCAGGCGTCGGTAACAGAAGGGAATTGGGTCGCAATCTCGGACCCGATAGCCGCTCGTGTGTCGAGCGCAGGGCGTAACCCGGACTGCGCGTGCAGATAAACAGCGCGGGCGACAATGTCGCGTGGGGCCAGTTCACCATCGGGATGAATATTGGCCATGAATCGATGGCCGGTCTTGTCAATCAGGGCTGCACCTTCCCCGCGCAGCGCCTCGGTTGCCAATGGCGTTGGATCTTCTCCCACGTCGATTGCTGTGGGATGAAACTGCACGAACTCCGCATCGGCGATACGCGCGCCGGCCCGGGCCGCCATCCCGGTCCCCTGTCCCCGGATGCGCGCGGGGTTGGTGGTCTGCTCATACAAGCCCGATGAGCCGCCCGTCGCCAGAACATGCGCAGTTCCACGTAACAAAACCGGTTCCGCATCAGGCGCGTCGACGCTGGTCAGGAAAACCCCTGTAACTTGCGTGCCGTCACTTTCCAATGCAACAGCCTGCGCGGCCTCAACCACCTGAACAGAAGGCGTCCGGCGCAATTCCGCAATCAGCGCCCGCATGATTTCAGCCCCGGCCTGATCGCCCTTGACGCGTACCACACGGGCAGCGGAGTGGGCGGCTTCGCGCGATTGAACAAAGCTTCCATCAGCCTTGCGATCAAAGCTGGTGCCAAGGTCTGACAGGTCCAGAACACGCTCGCGCGCCGCGCGGGTCACGAATTCTGCCACTTCGCGCAAAACGGCCCCGGATCCAGCCCGCACCGTATCATCTGCATGGGCCTGGGCGCTGTCGGTTGGCGCCATCGCAGCCGCCACACCGCCCTGAGCCCAGGCAGAACTGGCCCCGGTTCCCAAAGGTTCCGGTGAGATCATGACAACCGGTCGCGGTGCTAGTTTCAACGCCGCATAAACCGCAGCTAAACCGGCGCCGATGATGACCACTCGATTTGTGGTTATCTGTTGCATTGAGACGATCAGATACCCAGTTGCCGCGACAGGTCTATCATGCGCTGCACGGACTGCCGCGCTTTGGCTGCAACGTCGGCGTCAACCTCAACCTGACCGGTCATGGTGTCGAGCGCAAACAGCACCTTTTCCAAAGTAATTTTCTTCATGTACGGGCACATATTGCAGGGGCCGACGAACTCGACCTCGGGCAGTTCATCGGCAATATTCGACGCCATCGAGCATTCGGTAATGAGCAATGCCTTTTCGGGTTTTTCGTCGGTGACGTATTTGATGATGCCGCTGGTTGATCCGGAAAAATCGGATTCCGCCACAACGTCCGGTGGGCATTCCGGATGCGCGATCAGGCGTGTCCCGGGATTCCATTCGCGAAAATCACGCAGATCACTGGCGCTGTATTGTTCGTGGACGATGCAGGACCCTTCCCACCAGACAACATTCTTTTGTGGCACATCGCGCGCAACGTTCTGCGCCAGATACTGGTCGGGGGTCATGATCACAGTGTGGTTGTCCTGGGCCGCAACGATCTGAGCTGCGTTGGATGACGTACAACAGATGTCCGACGCCGCTTTAACTTCTGCAGTGGTGTTCACATAAGATACAACCGGAGCTCCGGGATACCGAGCACGCATTTCTTCGATGCCTTCCGCAGTAATCGATTCCGCCAGCGAGCACCCCGCCTCCATGTCCGGCATCAGCACAGTTTTACCCGGGCTGAGAATTTTGGACGTTTCGGCCATGAAATGCACGCCACATTGCACGATAACATCTGCCTCGACCTCGGTTGCCTTGATGGCAAGCTGCAGGCTGTCCCCGCCAAAATCCGAAATGCCATGGTAGATCTCTGGTGTCATGTAGTTGTGACCCAAAATGACCGCATTGCGTTTGGCCTTGAGATCATTGATTGCCTTCACGTATGGCGCATAGATTGCCCAATCGACGGGCGATACCACACGCGACATCCGGTCATAGATATCGTTCATGCTGGCGGCCAGCTGGGGCGATGGGGTCAGATCATACTTTTCGGAGAGATGCGCGCGCTGCGCGGGTAGGTCGAACACGGGTCTGATTTCTGCCTAGCTTACTTGTGGTGCCTTCAGTAACGAATTCGATTTAAATTGAACACCAGTCAATAAAGGAAAATGTGCCAAATTTCGCCGCGGTTGCAGAACTAATTGACTGGAATCGCCAACTTGCCGCTTCGATAGATGCATTGTGGTGCGGCAGGCATGATCGAAAGATCCGAGGCACCCTGACCTATAGGCTTTCGTTACCGTCGAACGATCATGGCGTGGTTGTTTGGGCCGATCACCGCTTCACTCGGGCGATCGTCTCGGACAAGGCACACAGCTACGCCAAGGTGGTTGGCGAGATGAGTTGTCGGCTTGGGTCTGCAGATGCGAGCCGACATATCGAAAGGTGCTTGGTAGCTATGCGGAAGCTACAGTGAAGTTAGTGTGATGGTCGACTGCTGTGCAGGCAAAAAGCATTGACTTAGAATAATCCGGAAAAACAGGCGACACACTAAGTCTTGCCTAACGTCAGCTGACAGGTTCAGTTCGATTGTGAGTGCATCATTGGCCGTTGATCAATCGGTTAAAAGGCTTCTGGTGCCGGTGGGCGATACCTTAAAGTACTGCGGGGTCTTTAGGTGCTGTTGTGTTTTCTCAATTGGTTGATCAGGATCTAAGCCTAGCGCAAACGGTCGAAGATCTCAGCGTTGAGCGGATCACCCCTCATCATTTCCGGTCATGACCTTTGGCGTGCCGTATAAGACCTCACTCAATGAAAAGTGCCTCGTCGACACTCCAATTGGTCTGACCAATTCTATGCCATCCGGTGTTGCGGAATCTGCTTCAAAACTGCTGGTTTACGCGCTCCAACGCTGCCTTCAATTGCAGGGCAAATTCACTTGCCAAGGCAGATGGCGGACGGTGCGCCGGTCGCATGATAGAGACGCTTAGAACGACATTGGGGCGGAACGCCCGGAACTCAACGGGCCTCCGCTCGGGTCGCATATTGACGTACCCAGCCGCGGTGATCGGATCGCAGATACAGTAACAAAGGCCTTTTTCCACCAGGGTCAATGCCGGGTGAAACGTGCGGAGTTCAAATCGTTGGTCGAAGCGGGCCTTTTGGCTGGCGAAAGCTCTTTGGGTGGCGATCAGGTTTGGATGTCCGTCTTGCAGCCCGGCCATCGGGCGACCCGACAAATCGCGGGCGTCGATTGTGTCCTGTTGAGTCAGTGGGTCACCCGCCGGGATTGCGCAAACGCATCTCATGTCAAAGTCGATGGTATCAATCGCCGCTGTCGGTTTCGGCGTCTCACCCAATCCGATGTCATATTGCTGAGAGGCCACCCATTCCTCGATCACCGGTGAGGCACGCATCATCAGCGACGCTTTCACATCAGGCTTGTCCAGCAGGAATTCACTCAGAATCTGCGGCATAAGCAGACTGGCGGCGGCTGGCATGCAGGCGATGTTGAGGCGGCCTTTGGTCAGAGCGCCGATCTCGCGCATCGTTCGGGTCGACAATGACAGACGGTCCAGGATCGCCTCGGCCTCGGTGATGAAATACTGCGCTTCTGGCGTGGGGGCCATTTTCCCGCGCTGCCGACGGAACAGGGCGATCTGCAATTCGGCCTCGAGGTTCGCAATCAGTGCACTGACCGCTGGCTGTGTCCGGCCGAGGATTCGGGCGGCATCCGATACCGAACCTGTCCGCATGACCTCGCGAAAGGCCTGTAATTGGCGAAAGCTGAGATTCATGTGCCTTTGTTAATCCATGATTTTTTCGCATTGTATAAAGCAACTCTATTTCATGATCAATTTAATCGTTTTGACTTAATGACATCTGTTCGCAATTTTTCCCGCCACGAATGCACCGCCGGCATTCATTTTGAAGGAGGGGGAAATGACGCGCTTTGCAAGTGTCTTGCTGACAGTCCTGATCTGCCTGGTCGCACTTGGGCAATTCGTGCAGGTGATCACTCGGTACGTGCTGGAAATCCCAGTTATGGGGCTGGAAGAAAGCCTGCTTTATCCAACGCTGTGGCTTTACATGATGGGTGCAGTCAATGCCTCGCGCGAGAACACTCATATCCGCGCAAACGTTCTTGAGATCTTTTTGTCCACCGAGCGTCAGCATCAAGTTCTTGCTGTGATCGGAGAAGTCATCAGCCTGATTGTCGGCATCTGGCTGACCACCTGGGCCTGGGACTTTACGAAATACTCGATGCGCGTCTGGCGCGAAAGCCCGACGCTGTATCTGCCGACCTTTTATGTCGACGTCGCGCTGTTCGTCGGAATGGTCCTGATGATGATCTTTACCGCCTGGCATCTGCTGATGCACCTGCGCGCGCTGTTCATCCCGTCTACCCCCGCCATTGAAGGAGAAGCGCAATGATCGAGATCGCGCTGTTGGCCGTCCTGGTCCTGGTCATCCTGCTGACGCTGGGCGTACCGCTGCCATACTGTTTTGGCGCGGGTCTGATGGTGATGTATTTTGCCGGTGGCGTGGTCATGAAAGGCAACATGCTGTGGGGTTTCCAGCAGCTTGGCAATCCGGTGCTGCTGGCCATTCCGCTGTTTGTTCTGGCCGGGACGATCATGTCCGTCTCGGGCATTGCTGCGAGCCTTCTGAACTTCGTCAATATCTTCATCGGGCACCTGCGCGGCGGTTTGGGTGTGGTCGCCACCGTCTCTTGCGCGCTGATCGGAGCCATCTCAGGTTCGGGCCTGACCGGCGTTGCCGCGATTGGTCCGCTGTTGATCCCCGAAATGGAGAAACAAGGCTATCCTCGCGAATACGCGACGGCGCTGATTGCCAATGCTTCGCTGCTGGGTCTGCTTATTCCCCCCTCGGTCACCATGATCGTCTATGGCTGGGTAACCGATACATCCATTCTGGCCTGCTTCCTTGCTACTTTGGGCCCCGGCCTGCTGATCATGGCGAGTTTCTCGGTTGTCAACATCCGCATGGCTCGCAAATTTCCCCTGCAGTTGAATGAGCCGCCGAAAGGGCAGGCCTTTCTTTCCGAGGCGACCTCGCGCGGTCTTAAGGCCACGCCCGCGTTGTTGATGCCGGTGATCATTCTGGGCGGTATCTATGGCGGCATCATGACGCCGACCGAGGCCGCCGCCGTAGCAGTGATCTATGCGATCCCGGTAGGTTTCCTGATTTACAAAGGGCTGGACATCAAAACCTTCTTTGGTGCGGGCAAAGAGGCTGCGACCTCGGTCGGTGCCATCATGCTGATGATCCTGTTCTCGATGATCCTCAGCCAGATGTTCGTGCTCGAAAGCGTGCCACAGGCCATCGTCAAAGCGATCTTTTCAGTAACAGAAAACAAGGTGCTGCTGCTGATCCTGATCAACATCCTGCTGTTTCTCGTCGGCATGGTCGTGAATGACGTCACCGCAATCATCCTGATCGCGCCGTTGTTGTTGCCGCTGATGCAGGCCATCGGCGTCAGCCCGATCCAGTTTGCCGCGATTATGGGCGTGAACACGGCCATGGGCGGTGTGACACCGCCCTACGCCTCGATCCTGTATCTGGGCGCGCGCATCGGTCAGGTGCCGGTCACCAAGGTGATCCGCCCGGCCATGACCCTGATCCTGCTGGGCTATCTGCCTGTCGTCTTCCTGACCAGCTTCTGGCCGGACCTGTCGATGTGGCTGCCCCGCTTCTTTGGCTACTAAGCCACCCCTTTCATCATTCACGGAGGAGACTTATCCATGATGAACTTTCTGAAATCCACCTGTCTGGCTGCGGCCGTTGTCGCAACTGCGGGCATCGCTGCTGCCGACACGCTGAAAATCAGCCATATCCGGCCTCAGGGCGCGACCATCGACAATGAACTGAGCGCTTTTGCCGAGGAACTGAAAACCGCCACCAACGGCTCGCTGGAGCTGAACCTGTTCCCGGCATCCGCCCTGGGTGATTACACCTCGGTTCAGGAACGGATTTCGGTCGGTGCGATCGACATGGCCGTGCAACCCGCCGCCACAGCGGTTGATCGCCGTATGCAGATCTCGGCTTTCCCCTATGTTGCGGCAAACTGGGACGAGGCGAAAAAGATCTACGGTCCCGGTGGCGCGATCCACACCGCCATGAAGGAACTTTATGCCAAGCAGGATATCACCATGCTGGCAGCTTATCCGGTGTATTTCGGCGGCGTTGCCCTAAACACCGACGCGGTGAACCCGGGCGACCCGACAACCGCAAAGGGGATCAAGGTTCGCGTACCGGGCATCAAGAGCTTCCAGCTGACTGCGGATGCTCTGGGATATATCTCATCGCCGATTCCATTCTCGGAGGCGTTCACTGCCGTGCAAACTGGTGTTGTTGATGGTGTCGTCGGATCGGGCGCCGAGGGCTATTATGCATCCTTCCGCGACGTGACCACGTCCTATTTCCCCGTGAACACGCATTTCGAAGTTTGGTACATGATTATCAACTCGGGCACTCTGGCCGAGCTGGGCGATGAAGACCGCGCGGCCTTGGAAACTGCTGCACTTGCGTTCGAAACCAAGCGCTGGGAAACCGCCGAGGCAGATCAGGGCGCGTTCGAGCAGAAGCTGGCCGACAATGGCGCAACCATTGTGTCACTGACGGACGAAGAGCTTGCCGCCACCGCTGCCCATGTACGTGCTCAGGTCTGGCCGCAGGTCCTTGAGGACGTGGGCCAGGATTGGGGTCAGTCCATCCTCGACAAGATCGGCGAGTAAGCGGTCGGACCCTGATATCGAGCAAGGCGTACTCCTCCCCGCGCCTTGCCCTGCCAGCCCACGGAGATCAGCTCATGTTCAGATCCTTGCAAGACGATGACCACGATCTGGTGACGCTGAGCGTCAATGGTCAGCAGGTCTATGCGCGCAAAGGCCAGTCAGTATGGTCTGCGATGGCCGTAACCGGTCAGGTCGTAACCCGCAAGGCGGCCCTATCGGGCGAAGCGCGCAGTGCGTATTGCGCCATGGGCGTGTGTTTCGAATGCATGGTCGAAATCGATGGCATGCCCAATCAGCAAGCCTGTCTGCGTCGGGTGGCGGACGGGATGAGCGTTACTATGCAAAACATCACCGAAGACACTGAGGCAACAGATGAAAGCCTTTGACTGCGCGGTCATCGGGGCAGGCCCGGCTGGCATGTCCGCAGCCATTGAATTGGCACAGGCCGGAGCGGATGTGGTTGTTCTGGACCGGGCCGATCGGGCAGGGGGACAAATTTATCGGTCTGCGGCCGACAGCCCTTTGCCGGATGCAACACGCCTCGGACCGGACTATACAACCGGCGCCGATCTGATCACTCGGTTTGAGCAATCGGGTGCGACACATCTTGCCGGAGCCGATGCTTGGCATCTTGGGGATGATGGGCGCATTCTGTTTTCTTATCAGGGTGAAACCCGCGAGCTGCATTGCCGTGAGATGCTGTTGTGTCCAGGGGCGATGGAACGACCCATGCCGATACCCGGCTGGACTTTGCCCGGCGTCATGACAGCCGGTGCAGCGCAAGTGATGCTCAAGTCCGATGCGGTTGTTGCAGACGGAGCTGTCTTTGCCGGATCCGGACCATTGCTGTACCTGATTGTGGCGCAATATTTGCGATTGGGCGTACATGTGGCCGCGCTTGTCGATACGACCCCGCGTCAGCATTACCTGGACGCAGTACCTCTTATGCCACGCGCGTTGCGACAAGCCGGGCAACTGCGCAAGGGTTTGTCTTTATTGCGAGAAATCCATGCTACCGGCGTTGCCACCTTTCGATATGCCGAGAGCCTTGAGGTGATCGGCGGTGACACGGCCACAGGGCTACGATTTAAGGCTTCAGGTCAACAGCACGAGGTCACGTCCGATACCGTGTTTCTGCATCATGGCGTCCAGCCCAATCTGAATATGTCCCAAGCGATGGGGTTGGCGCATCACTGGAACAGCGCACAGATGTGCTGGCAGGTTACGGTTGATGCCTTTGGCCAAAGCTCGGTGCCGCATGTTTCGGTTGCCGGTGACGGCGCAGGTGTTGTCGGTGCGGATGGCGCGCGCGCGGCAGGGCGTGTGGCCGCGCAAAATATTCTATTTCGCCTTGGTCGGATTTCTGGGGCTGACAGGGATCAAAGGGCGCGCGCTAATCTGAACTACTTGTCCACCTTGAAACCGTTTCGCCGGTTCATTGACCGCCTGTACCGCCCGACCGAGGCGCTGAGATTGCCGCGTGACGCAGGAACTCTGGTTTGCCGTTGCGAAGAGCAGTCATTGGGCGACTTGCGAAACGGGTTCGAACAGGGCGCGCGGGATCCGAACGCCCTGAAATCCCTGACACGCTGTGGAATGGGCCCATGTCAGGGACGGCAATGCGGTCATGTGGTGGCCGGGCTGTTGGCGCAGTGGCGCGCAGAATGCCCCGAAGCGGTTGGTTACTACCGACTACGCAGCCCCCAGCGTTTGCTGACCCTGGATGAACTGAGCCGTTACGGCACTTTTCCCGCGGAGGCGGCAGAATGAAGGCGGATGTTCTGGTCATTGGTGGCGGCATCCAGGGCTGCGCAACTGCCTACCATCTGGCGCGCAAAGGCGCATCCGTGATCGTGGTTGAAAAGGATTACCCCGGACGGCATGCCTCGGGCGTAAATGCAGGTGGGGTGCGGCTTCTGGGACGTGACATGGCTGAGGTTCCTTTGTCGAAAGCGTCGATGGAGATGTGGCAGACATTGGATGAAAACCTGGGTCATGACACAGGGTTTCGCCGTCAAACGCTGGTCAACATCGCGGTGGATGAGACCGATCTGGCAACTGCGCAGGCCCGCGAGGCCAAGATGCATGACGCTGGATTCACGTATGAAAGGATCATAGATCAGGCCGAACTCAGGGAGAGACTGCCTCATGTGAGTTCCGATTGCGTTGGCGGTGTGATCTCGGAGCTGGACGGATATGCAATCCCTTACAAGGCGACATCTGCGTTTCGTTTGGCGGCGGAAAATCTGGGTGTGCAGGTCATCGAAGGCGAAGAAGTTCTGGGCCTCCGACGGGTGGGCGACGCGTGGCTGGCGCAGGGCGTCCGGCACAGGTATGAGGCCGAAACCGTCGTCAATTGCGCCGGGGCCTGGGCGGATAAAATTGCGTTGATGATCGGTGACAATGTTCCCCTCAGCCACGCCGCGCCGATGCTGATGATCACCTCTCGGATGCCGCATTTTGCCAAGCCGGTCGTTGGGGCGATCAGCCGGCAATTGAGTTTCAAGCAGTTCGAGAATGGCACTGTCTTGATCGGCGGCGGTGCCAAGGGATTTGCTGACCGCGCCAATAACCGCACACGGCTGGATTACGCCAAACTGGCCGCCGCTTGCCGTACCGCAGCCGAGTTTTTCCCGATCATGCGCACGGCCAGCATCAACCGGATGTGGGCTGGGCTGGAGGCTTATATGCCCGATAACCTCCCCGTAATCGGTCCAGCCGTGAACGCGCCGCGTGCCTTCCATGCCTTCGGGTTTTCCGCGCATGGATTTCAGATGGGACCCGTCGTTGGGCAGGTTCTGGCGGAGTTGGTGACAGGCGGGCAAAGCCGGTTCAATCTATCGCCTTTCCGCATCGACCGATTTGACCGCAAGGTTCTGTAATGGAGATAACCGACATGACAATCACCCGTATCGAAACCGGCCAGCGAATGAGCAAGATCGTAAAGCACAATGGCGTCGCCTATCTATGCGGCCAGACCTCAGACGCCGCTACGGTCGCGGATCAAACCCGCGAAATCCTGTCCAAGGTCGAGGATCTGTTGGCCAAGGCGGGCAGTGACAAGACCCGCATTTTGCAATGTGTGATCTGGATGGCCGACATGGCGGATTTCGCCGAGATGAATGATGTTTGGGATTCTTGGGTGCCGGAAGGCTACTCCCCGGCGCGCGCCTGTGGCGAAGCCAAGCTGGCGCGCGACGTGCTCAAGGTTGAGATGATTGTGACCGCTGCTTGTGATGGAGTTTGAGGGGTTGAACGATACCTGAACCGTGATTGTGGATGTTCTCCCGACCAGACGGCATCGAAACATGCGACAATGCACTGATGCCGTCTGCTGAAGCGAACCATCATGCCCGAGAGCACTGCGCTGACCGGTTTTTTTTTAGAACGTTTTCCGGGTTGTGCGACCACCTTTAAGGGTAGTGATGCCTTCAATCAGCGCTTTGCACACGCGAAACTCAAAGGGCCTCTGACTGGTCATTCTCGGGGTTGTTTTGCCAAGGAGGCGTGCGCAACCAGCCGATTTCTGCAGGCGATTGGTGCAGTATTTTGGCCTTTGATTTCGCCTGATTCCTTCGATTTACGAAGAACCACTCGTAAAACGGTCGGGCAAGAATGACGCCAACAACCCCTCACCATCTCAATTGGGATCGGTAATCCAAACCCCTTCGACAATTTGTAGATCGCCTTACGGCGCGCGGTGTTGGCGCTTATATCGATAGCTAACTTCCCGGCGCTGCATCCTACTCCGGCATCCTACCTAAGAACTTCGCTGTAGGTGGTTTATTACGTAGAAGGTTGAACCTTTGAACATGTCGCACACTGCTCGATAGAGGTAGGCCCAGGCACCATTTTCCTTGATCCGGGTCTCTTCATTTTTTCGACTTAGCGCAGCGAAACAAGCTCGCTCAATTCGACTTTGGAGTAAGGCTGTCCATGCTTGTCGCATCACTCCAATAGGACCCTTCTTTCCTGTCTATGTGAAGTTTGAGCACATCCAGCGCTTTCTGAATATTACCCTCCTCGACACATTGGACCAGTTCTATGTGTTCGCGGTAGGATTTTGCCATGTGATCCGGGTGGTGACCCAACCGGCTACGTAATGCCGCCATTTTTAATGCAATCGTTTGGTATGCATCATTCAGGAACCGATTGTCGGCACAATCGAACAGGCATTGGTGGAACACCGTATCCAGATGCAAGTATGCCGCGTCATCCGCGGCCTCTCGCGCAGCTTTCATCTTACTGACACAGTCGCTCAGCGCAGCGTGAAGTGCTTCTGAATTTGCCTGCATGGCTATCGTCATAGCCGTTGTCTCAAGGCAGACACGTGCATCGCAGAGTTTTGCCAGTTCCTCAGGTTCCAGATTGAACACGAAAGACCCGCGTTGAGGTTCAACAATCAGCAGCCCTTCCATCTCAAGCCTGTTGATCGCCTCGCGGACAGGGGTGCGGCTGACCTCGAGATTCTTGGCGATTCGCGCCTCCGACAACTGTTCACCCAGTTCAAATTCACCTGCGATGATCCGTTCGCGCAGGTTCTCGGTGACCAATTCCGTCAATGATTTCGGTCTGTTGAATAGGCTCATGTCGCTCTCCTCGGGATGACAGTAGCAGCGATGCTTCTGGCATACAATGTGGTAGCGTTGACATATTGGCATACTGTATGCCAGTGTCACTTCCAACGAAGAGACGGCATTGGGAGGGGCGTCTTTGTACATTTTGGAGAAATGGATTGTTGCAGTGAACCGCGCATTGGTCGCTTTGGCGCTGGCTGCGGTTTTTGCAATCGTCTTTGCAAATGTGGTCGGACGATACGGGCTAGGCACCTCGTTCGCTTGGGTCGAAGAGGTTGCGCGACACCTGATGATCCTCGGTGCGTTCTGCGGCGCGGGCCTTGCCCTGCGAGAGGGGCGGCTGGTTGCGATCACCACCATCCCAGATCGTTTGCCGGCGGCTTTGGCACGTCTGCTGCGCTGGGGCATCGTCATCGTCATGTTTGCCTTCATGGCCACGATGCTGTGGCTGGGCATCCGGTTTGTTGAATTTGGCTGGAACAAGGAAACCATGTCCACCGGCATTTCGCGGGGCATTCCCTATCTGGCGATACCGATTGGCTGCGCATTGTTCCTGATCCAGTTGGCCTTCTTCGCCAAACGCTTCGTCAATCAGGATTTCGAACATGGCCTCAGCGCCGAGGGCGATGAGGCGAAGGTCTGAGCCGTGGCAAAAACCCTGATCATCCTGTTTTTTGCCACTCTGTTTCTGGGCGTCCCCGTAGCGTTCACAATGGGTGTTGCCGGTATTTCGGCGATCTTCATCGACGGGTCGCTGAACCCGCTGGTGGCGACCCAGCGCATGTTTGCCGGGATCGACAGCTTTCCCCTGATGGCAGTGCCGTTCTTTATCCTCGCCTCCGAGCTGATGACGGCCTGTGGTCTGACAAATGCCCTGCTGCGGTTTGCCAATGCTCTGGTCGGGCATGTGCGTGGTGGTCTGGGGCATGTGAACATTCTGGTATCCATGCTATTTGCCGGGATCAGCGGCTCGGCGCTGGCGGACGCGGCGGGACCTTCGGCCATCGTCATGCGGATGATGCGTGAAGCCGGGTATGAAAAGAACTATGCTGGTGCTCTGTCCGCAGCGACGGCCACCATCGGGCCGATCATCCCACCCTCCATTCTGGCTGTGATCTTTGCGATCTCGACCAACGGTGTGACGGTTGCTGGCCTGTTTCTTGCCGGTATCGTGCCGGGAATCCTTCTGGGCGTTGCACTGGCCGTTGCCAACCATATCGTGTCGACCCGCTACGGCTATCGCGGGCGCGAGCATCGCGCGACCTTGACCGAGCTGCGCAGCGCGACCCTGTCGGCCATCCCGGCCCTGATCATGCCCGCGATCATTCTGGGTGGCATCCTGTTCGGCGTCTTCACTCCGACCGAAGCGGGGGCGGTGGCCTCAGCCTATGCGCTGTTTTTGGGCTTCATTCTTCGGGCCTTCACCCTTCGTACGCTTTACGCGGCTTTTGTGCGCGCCGCGGTGGTGACGTCCTCGGTCTTTCTGATCGTGGCGATGGCGTCGATCTTCGCCTGGCTGCTGACCTACCTGCAAATCCCGCAGGAACTGGCGAAACTGATCACCCAGATCACCGACAACCGACTGGGTATTCTGTTCATTCTGGCGGCCTTTGCCCTGATCTGCGGCTTCTTCATCGACACGCTGCCCGCGCTGATCATCCTGACGCCGATCCTCGGTCCCATTGCCTATTCCGCCGGGATCGACCCGCTGCAATTCGGCATGATGCTGGTGCTGAACCTGACTATCGGGATGATCACCCCTCCGGTTGGTCCGGTGCTGTTTGTGATCGCCACAGTCGGACAATTGAAAATCGAACTCCTGTCAAAAGCGGTTGTGCCGCTGCTGCTGGCTGAACTCGTGGTGCTGCTTCTGGTCATTCTTGTGCCAGGCGTAAGCACCTTCATCCCCAACTTCTTTGGATTTGCGAACTGACATGAAAGGGAGGAACCTCATGAAAACCATGTCGAAACTTATGACGGCCACGGCTGTTGTTGCGATGACCGCCGCTGGCGCCGCCTCGGCCAAGGAACTGAAATATGCGCATTTTCAGGCCGCTGACCTGAGCTCGCCCAAACATGCCGCCGCGCTGGCCTTTGAGGCCTGTGTCGAGGGCAAGACCTCGGGCTCGATCGACGTCCAGATCTTTCCGGCCTCGCAGCTGGGTGGCGGGTCCGAGATCATGGAAGGCCTGCAGCTGGGCACCGTTCAGATGGCAGCCATCCACGACGGACCGATCTCGACCGTCTATAAACCTTTCTCGGTTCTGGCGATGCCTTACCTGTTCGAAGATCAGGCCATGGCCTGGGCCGTTATGGACGGCGAATTCGGTGATGCGCTGGCCGAGGACATGCTGGCCCAAACCGGCATCCGCAACTTTGGCGTGGCCGATAACGGCGTGCGCAACTTCACCAATAACGTCAAGCCCGTGGCCGAGCCTGCAGATATGGAAGGCCTGAAAATGCGGGTCATGACCGCGCCGGTCTGGGTGACGCTGGTGGAAAGCCTGGGCGCCTCGGCAACCCCGGTTCCGTGGCCTGAACTGCCCGGCGCATTGCAGCAAGGCGTTGTGGACGGTCAGGAAAACGGCGTGACCAACATTGTCAACGCCTCGCTCTATCAGCACCAGAAATACGTATCTCTGGATGGGCATGTGTTCAGCTGGCACGCATATCTGATGTCGGACATGTTCTACCAAAGCCTGACCGACGACGAGAAAAAGGCTGTAGAACAGTGCGTTGAGATCTCAAAGACGATCCACCGCGGCATGACCGCTGCGCAAGACGCGAACGCAACTACGATCCTGTCTGAAAAAGGCATGGAAGTGATCCCGGTCAGCCCCGAGCAGAAGGCCCAGTTTCGGGCCGCGGCCCAGCCCGCCGTGCGCGAATACATCGTCAGCGAGATTGGTGAAGACTGGCCGAACCGCCTCGACGCCGCCGTAGCGGCCTACCAGGCCCAGTAACCGATGCCAAGGGACCGTCACATGACCCGCCAGACCATAGCAATCCTTGAACCCGGCTATGCCACCTATGACACCGAGGCCTCGGTGCTGGCCGCGCAGGGCGCTCAGATCGCGCCGGTCACACCGGATACTGAGGCGGTCCCGGCTTTGCAGGCTCTGGATCCGGTCGCCATCCTGGTGCGGGAACGCACCGTGGATGCGGCGGTGATCGATGCCTGCCCGAACCTGAAAGTCGTCGTCCGCTATGGGGTGGGCGTCGACAATATCGATCTGGATTACGCCCGTTCGCGTGCCATCTACGTGGCCAATGTGCCTGACTATGGCGCTGAAAATGAAGTCAGCGAGCATGCGCTGGCGCTGTATCTGGCGGTGCAGCGGCGCATTCCGTCCCGCGATGGCGAGGTGCGGCAAGGCCAGTGGGGTATTGGTCAGGCTGCCCTGATCCCCAGCCGCGAAAACGCTGTTCTGGGTCTGATCGGCTGCGGCAAGATCGGGTTGCAGGCGGCGCAGAAATTTCGTGCGCTGGGTTTCACATCGGTCCGGGTGTTTGACCCCTATCTGACGAACCACGCGGCCGCCGCCGCCGATGTGCAAAAGGTCAATCTGACCGATCTGTGCAAAGCGGCCGACGTGGTCAGCCTGCATGCGCCGCTGACGCCCGAGACGCGGCATATTCTGGACGCCGCTCAAATAGGGCTAATGAAACCGACTTCGGTCGTGATCAACGTCTCTCGCGGCGGGCTGGTGGATGAAGCAGCGTTGGCTGAAGCCCTGAACCAAGGGCGCATTTTCGGGGCTGGTATCGACGTGTTCGAACAGGAGCCGGTCGCGCCGGACAATCCACTGCTGCATTGCCGCAACACCGTCGTGTCAGATCACGCCGCTTGGTACTCGGAACGCTCGGTCGCAGTGCTGCAGCGATGCGCGGCGCGCGAGGTCGCCAAGGTTCTGAATGATGAGCATCCCGATCACTGGGTGAACAAATGGTAGAATTGGTCGAAACATTACGTTCTGCACAAATTGTCCCGGTAATTCGCCACAGCAACCCCGAGATCGCTTTGACAGCCTGCGAGTTGCTTGCCGAGGCCGGAATACGCGCATTGGAGATCACCACGACGGTTCCGGATTCCGCTGCGCTGATTGTCGAGCTGCGGAAACGCTACCCTGCGATCTGTACTGGTGCCGGAACGGTTCTGGACGCTCGTGAGGCTGACATGGTGTTGGCGGCCGGAGCCGAGTTTGTCGTCTCTCCGTGTTGGAGCGATGCCGCCGCACGGGAAGCCAAGGCTGCAAAAGTGCCATATCTGCCCGGTGCAATGACACCGGGCGAGGTTCAGCATCATGTGGAAAACGGCGCTGCAGTGATCAAGATTTTTCCGGCCGATGCTGCCGGTGGGCCCGGCTTCCTGAAGGCCGTCAAATCCGTGTTTCCCGGTCTCGCCCTGATGCCGACTGGCGGCGTGTCACCTGACACTGCGCAATCCTATTTGAACGCCGGTGCGCTTTGCGTTGGCATGGGTGGCAATCTGCTGCCCGCCCAGGCGCTAGAGGCCGGTCACATCGACCTGGCCCGCGCACAAATCAACGCAGCCCTCACGGCTGCATCCTTTCAATCTTCCCAACGTAAGAGGATACTCTCATGAACACCCAAGAACTCGTTGCCGGGTTTCGCGACGTGGCTACCGCATCCGTCGCCGATGCCGTGGACAAGGTTGCGGGCAAGACTGGATTTCTGCCCGCCTCGATCAAACCCCGGATCAATGAAAAGAAGATCGTCGGCCCAGCCTTGACGATCCTGGAAGGTCCGACCGATGAATTCCTGCCGCCGCAACACGCGTTAGATGCAATCGATGAATCCGAGGCCGGTTCGGTCATCGTGATCTCGACCAACGGCACCACCGATGTGGCGCTGTGGGGTGGTCTGATGACCGCCGGAGCTGTTGCCAACAAACATGAAGGCGCTGTCCTAGACGGTGGCGTCCGCGATCTGGTTGAAATCAAACGCGACTATGACTTCCCGGTCTATTCCCGCTGTGTCAGCCCGGGCACTACGCTGGGTCGCATCCGGACACTGGCCTCGAACGTTGAAGTCGACATGGGCGGTGTGATCGTCCATCCGGGCGACATTATCGTGGCCGATATCGATGGCGCAGTCGCCGTCCCGCGAGATTATGCCGAAGCGGTTCTGGAAATGGCACGCGAGATCGACGAACGCGAAGCGGAACAGGCCCGTCTGATCATCGAAACCGGTTCGCTGCGCGAAGGTCTGGCGAAATACGGCCGCATCTAAAACAACAAACTGTCCCGCAGGTTGCTCGCAACAACCTGCGGGACACCAGAGCACAGCAAGGGAGGAATACATGCTGAAACGAATGCTCAACACGGTGGCCATTACCGCCGTTCTGGCCACCCCGGCGCTCGCGAACGGGCCCGAGGTCGTCGCGGAATGGAACAGTCTGCCCTATGCCGTCAAGGACGAGGCGACAAAATCCGCCTGGGAAGGCAGCGAGATTTTCGGCAAAGCGCTGGTCCAGGGCGCCAAGGTCGACAGCCAGGGCAACATCTATTTGTCCACCGCGCGCTGGGGCGGGGCCGAGATCCCCTCGACAGTCTCCAAGCTGGTCAAGAGCGGCGACACGTGGGAGCTGGAGGCGTTTCCGTCAGAGGAAATGAATAGCATGTCCAACCCTGATGGCCTGAAGGCTGTGCTGGGTTTTGAGATCGACCGTAACGATGTGATGTGGATCCTGGATCAGGGCCACGTGGCCGGCCCTCCGTTCGAAGACGGTGACGCCAAGCTGGTGCTTTGGGATCTGAAAGAGAACAAGGAAATCCAGCGCTATATGTTTACGGCGGAAGAAGCGGACCGCCAGTGTTCCTTCCTGAACGATCTGGCCGTCGATAACGATACCGGCTTTGCCTATATCGCGGACAGCGGTATTTTTTGTGACCCGCTACATGGCGGTCTGATTGTCTATGACAGCAACACCAATTCGGTGCGCCGCATTCTGGATCAGCACCGGTTCACCAATGATGAGCCGAATTTCTTCTTCAACATCGACAACCGTCCTGTTCTGAAAGAGGGCGGGATGCGCACGGGTGCCGACGGCATAGCGTTGTCGGGCGACAAGGAAACGCTCTACTGGACCAACCTGACCGGCAATCATCTGTATAGCCTGCCGACCGAAATCCTGCGTGATTTCGAGACCAATGAAACCGTGATCGAAAACGCGGTTGAGGTTGCCGCAGTGCTGCCTTCGAACACCGACGGGATGACCGCTGACAATGCGGGCAACATCTACATGACCGCATTGTCCTTGGACGGGATTATGAAGTTCGATGAATCCACGCGCGAAGTCAGTCGTTTCGTCCACCATCCGGAAATGAACTGGCCCGACACGCTGGCTTGGGGTCCGGATGGCGAAATGTATGTGGTGTCGAACCACCTGCATGTCTGGGTCGATGGCGACATGAATTTTGAAGACCCCGAAATCCCGAACTTCCGTATCTGGAAGATTCCGGGTGTCGGCCAAAGCTATACGGCCGAATAATCCTCCCATACATCTTGGTCAGCCTTTCGTGGCTGACCCCTTTTTTCGGAAATGAGACACCAATGACCCCGGATATTCTCTGCCTTGGCGAACCGATGCTGGAGTTCAATCAGCAGCCCGACGGGAACTACCTGCCCGGACATGGCGGCGACACGTCGAATTGTGCCATCGCCGCTGCGCGTCAGGGTGCATCCGTTGGATACGTGACGCATATCGGGGCGGATACCTTCGGCAATTCGTTCATGGATCTTTGGCAGGCCGAAAAAGTGGATACGTCGACCGTCCGCCAGGTTACGGACGCACATACCGGTGTCTACTTTGTAACCCACAGCGTAAACGGGCATGAATTCAGCTATTTCCGCGCGGGGTCTGCCAGCAGCCGGATGGGGCCGGAAGATCTGCCGGTAGCCGCCTTGCAATCGGCCAAGATTCTGCATGTTTCGGGCATCAGTCAGGCGATATCGGATGTTGCGGCTGATGCTGTGTTTCGCGCTATCCAGATCGTGAAAGATGTCGGAGGCCTTGTGTCCTACGACACCAATCTACGCCTAAAGCTCTGGCCGATCGAGCGCGCGCGCGCCGTAACGCATGCCGCCATGTCACAGTGCGATATCGCCCTTCCAGGTTTGGATGATGCCGAGCAACTGACTGGCCTTTCCGACCCGGATGCCATCGCAGACTACTACCTGAATATAGGGGCAACAATTGTCGCTCTGACGCTGGGGGCCGAAGGGACCTTGGTTGCGACACCTGACAAGCGCGAGCGTGTCAAAGGCCGCCAGGTCGAAGCGGTGGATGCCACGGCTGCGGGCGACACATTTGACGGTGCCTTCCTGTCTCGTATTGTTGCGGGCGATGACCCGTTTCAGGCCGCACGCTATGCCAACGCCGCCGCTGCCCTGTCGACCCAAGGGTATGGCGCAGTCGCCCCAATGCCGCGCAAGGACGCGGTCGAGGCGTTTCTAGCGGAAGGAGACTAACCCATGAAACACGCCGTTGTCATTGGCGGCACCCGCGGCATTGGCGCTGGTATCGCGGGTGAATTGCGCCGCAAGGGTTGGTGTGTGACGGCGACCGGCGTTGGCGCAGACGAGGTTGCCGCCTGCGCTGCGCAATACCCTGACGAGACCTTTGTGCAGCTGGACGTGCGGGATACTCAGGCCGTCACCGTATTTTTCGGAGGGATTGAAAAATTGGACGGTTTGGTCAATTGCGCCGGCGTTCTAGCCCGCGGTGCGGAATATGAAATCGAAACCTTCGAAACGGTGATCGACATCAACCTGACCGGCACGATGCGATGTTGTCTGGCAGCGCACCCGCTTTTGGCCGCATCAGGCGGGGCCATCGTGAACACCGCGTCAATGCTAAGCTTTTTCGGCGGGCCTCTGGTTCCGGCCTATTCCGCAAGTAAGGGCGGGGTGGCGCAGCTGACCAAGTCGCTTGCCGGGAAATGGGCACTAGATGGTGTACGAGTCAATGCGGTCGCTCCGGGTTGGATCGAAACCGAAATGACAGAGGCCCTGCGCGCCGATCCGGCCCGCAACCAACCAATCCTGAGCCGGACGCCGCTGGATCGCTGGGGAAAACCTGCGGAAGTGGGGGCGTTGGTCGCGTGGCTGCTGTCGGATGAGGCTGCTTTCGTGACGGGCGCCATTTATCCCGTGGACGGTGGCTATTCAGCAATGTGAGGAGGACATCTGATGCCAGTACAAGGACATGATGACGATCCAAGAATGCCGTACCAGCTGCCTTTCCCCAAGGACGCGCAGGATGAGATTGTCATCCCTGACGCCGTGGCCGCGGATGAGCGTGTCTGGGTGCCGCAAACCGAAAACGTCTCATTCCGGCCGCTGTGCCTGAACCGGTCGCAAGGGTACTGGATGAACCTGCTGCGGGTGCGGAAATCCGGGGTTCTGTCGCGACATCGGCACCCCCAGCCCGTTCACGGCTTTGTTCTGAAAGGCCGTTGGCATTATCTGGAACATGACTGGGTGGCGCAGGAAGGCGGCTATGTGTTCGAGCCACCGGGCGAAACCCACACGCTGGTTGTTCCCGAAGATGTCGACGAGATGATCACCTACTTCCAGGTCAACGGCGTTATGCTCTACGTCGACCCATGGGGTAAAACCATGGGCTACGAGGACGTCTTTACCAAAATCGACATGTGCCGTAAGCACTATGAGGAGGTTGGTTTGGGGGCGGACTATGTCGAACAATTCATCAGATAGACCGCTGAATCTGGCTCTGGTTGCCCATGACGCCAAGAAAGACATGATGGTCGAATGGGCCCGATCCCACGCTGACACCCTGCGTCAGGCGCATCTATTCGCCACCGGAACCACTGGTGGCCGCATCAGCGACGCTTTGCCCGATCTTCAGGTCACCGCGCTTAACAGCGGCCCGCTGGGCGGAGACCAGCAGCTTGGCGCGATGATCTGCGAGGGTCGATTGGACGGTCTGTTCTTTTTCATCGACCCAATGTCGCCGATGCCTCACGACGTGGATGTCAAAGCCCTGAGTCGGCTGGCGATTGTTTATGACCTGCCTTTTGCAAGTAGCCCGAGTACAGCGGATTTCGTTCTGAACGGGATATTTCACCTGTGAAGTCAGTAAGGGCTGACTGGCTGCTAACGAATTTCGCCATGACCGAAACGAGCGAGTGATGGTCATGCATCGAGTTAGATGTTTGCGCCTGTGCAGCGAATGGCGTTTTCCAGTTGAAAGCTAATCTATGGCTTCTTGCAGAGGCGCGCTTTGCAAGCAGAGGTTCTTGGTCTCAAAAAAACCGGCACAACCTTCGGCGCTTGGAAAATTGCGGCTTACGTCGCCTTAATTCTCGAGTGGTCAGGCCTACCATCGGCCGGTGGATTTTTAATGGACATATCCGCTTAACATCACCCTTAATTTAATCACTCATTCAGCGTTCTGAATGCAACGGTGCAGGCTGTAAAATGGGCGTGCGGTGAGGCGTTGCGAACGCTCAAATGATCGTAAATTTCAACAAAGCGTCGGGTGGGAAACAAATTGTGATTAGAAATTAAACAATTACGGACCAATTTTGTGGTAGACTAGGATGAACTTAGCGCGCTGGGACGAAGGAGTACGAAACCTAGAGGAATTGTTGAGATGGAGATTTTCGAGCAGTTTGCAGAAGAGTATGGGCGGACCAAGCTCATCGAAATGACATTGCAGGACTACTTGCTGGAATGTCGTGAAGACCCGACTATGCGGGCTACCGCAGCCGAGCGGATGGTCGCTGCGATTGGCGAGCCAGAGCTTATCGATACCAGCCAGGAGGCTCGGCTTAGTCGCATATTTCTTAATCGAACAATCAAGCGATACGAACCCTTCCAGGACATATATGGCGTCGAGGAAACCATTGAGCGTATCGTTGGCTTTTTCCGCCATGCCAGCCAGGGACTCGAGGAACGCAAACAAATCCTCTATCTGCTGGGGCCGGTCGGTGGAGGCAAGTCAACGCTTGCCGAGATACTCAAAAACCTGATGGAGCGGCAGCCAATCTATGTGCTGCGGGCAGGTGACGAGCTCAGCCCAATCTTTGAATCGCCGCTTGGCCTATTTGACCGCGCGCGAATGGGAGATTTGCTGGAGAACAGGTACAATATCCCCAAACGGCTGTTGAACGGATTGATTTCGCCTTGGGCCGTAAAGCGTTTACAAGAGTTCGACGGCGATATTTCCAAGTTTTCGGTTGTCAAACTCTATCCGTCGAAACTGCGCCAGATTTGTGTTGCGAAGACTGAGCCAGGCGATGAAAACAACCAGGACATTTCTTCGCTTGTTGGGAAGCTCGACATACGCAAGCTGGAGGAATTCAGCCAGAACGACCCGGACGCTTATTCCTATTCCGGTGCTCTGAACCGCACCACGCAGGGATTGATGGAATTCGTGGAGATGTTCAAGGCGCCGATCAAGGTGCTGCATCCGTTGCTGACCGCTACGCAAGAGGGGTCTTACGCGGGCACAGAGAACATCGGTGCTTTCCCCTTCCAGGGTGTGATAGTTGCGCATTCGAATGAAGCGGAATGGCAGCAGTTCAAAAACAACAAGAATAACGAGGCCTTCCTGGATCGGATCAGTCTGGTCAAGGTGCCCTATTGCCTGCGTGCCTCAGACGAAACCCAGATTTACGAGAAATTGCTTGAGGAAAGCAGTCTGGGCGACTCCCCATGTGCACCGGAAACGCTGTCCATCCTGAGCCAGTTCAGCGTCCTGACACGGTTGAAGGAACACGAAAACTCGCCGACATTTTCCAAACTCCGCGTCTATGATGGTGAAACACTGAAGGATACCGATCCCAAGGCTCGTTCCGTGCAGGAATACCGGGATGCGGCCGGGGTGGATGAAGGGATGACGGGCACATCGACCCGCTTCGCGTTCAAGGTACTGTCCGAGACCTTCAACCACGACACCGAGGAAGTCGGCGCCGATCCGGTTCACCTGCTCTATGTTCTTGAACAGGCGGTGAAACGCGAACAATTCCCTGACGAGGTCGAGAGCCGGTACCTGTCTTTCATGAAGGACGACCTGTCGCCGCGCTACGCGGAATTCATCGGGAACGAGATCCAGAAAGCCTATCTGGAATCCTATTCCGACTTTGGTCAGAACCTGTTCGACAGATACATCGCCTTTGCTGATGCCTGGATTGAAGATCAGGACTTCAAGGACCCGGATACCGGCCAGATCCTCAATCGCAGCGTTCTGGAACAGGAGCTTGAAAAGATTGAAAAACCGGCCGGAATTTCCAACCCCAAGGATTTCCGGAACGAAGTGGTCAAATTCGTGCTGCGCGCACGGGCCAACAATCGCGGTCGTAACCCTGACTGGCGCAAATATGAAAAGCTGAGAAGGGTCATCGAAAAGCGCATGTTCGGTCAGATTCAGGACTTGCTGCCGGTCATCAGTTTTGGTGCCAAGCGGGATAAGGAAACTGAAGCCAAGCATAACGAGTTCATCGATCGCATGATCGGTCGCGGATACACGCGCCGACAGGTCAGGCGCTTGGTTGAATGGTACATGCGGGTCAACAAGGCAGGATGAGGAGTCTATGCTAAAATGGCCCATTTCATCGACCGAAGGCTGAACCCCAAGGATAAGAACCTTGGGAACCGCAGGCGGTTTCTGCGCCGGGTTCGCTCTGCCGTCAAAAAGGCGGTTGACGAAAGTGTCCGGAACAGAAAAATCGCCGATGTCGGACAGCAGGAAAACATCTCGGTCCCGTCAGAAGGGATCGGGGAACCGCATTTTCAGCATGACATCAAAGGTGGTACCAGACACCAGGTTCTGACCGGAAACAAGAAGTTCAAGGCGGGTGACCGGCTCAAGAAACCGCCAGCGGGCCAGGCCGGGCAAGGGGGACGTGAGGGTGCCCCCGACGGAGAAGGCGACGACGAGTTTATGTTCGTTCTGTCGCGGGACGAGTTTCTTGCCATGTTCTTCGAGGATCTCGAACTGCCCGACATGGTCAAGCACAGCCTGAAAGAGGTTACCGTCTCCAAACCCCATCGCATGGGCTATACTGCCGCGGGAACGCCCGCCAATCTCAGTGTTTCGCGAACGATGCGCAATGCTTTTGGCCGGCGGCTCGCAATGCGGCGTCCGACAAACGCCGCGATACAGGCTCTTACTGACCAGGTTGAAGAACTGGAGGCGCTGGAAAAGCCAGATGCGGCGCGAAAAGCGGAAACGCACTTGCTGCGCGAAGAACTCGACAAGTTGCTCCGGCGACGCCAGATCGTTCCCTACATTGATCCCTTGGATGTGCGTTACAAGTATTTCGAGATGCGTCCCGAGCCGGCGTCGAATGCGGTGATGTTCTGCCTGATGGATGTTTCGGCCTCGATGGGCGAGCGGGAGAAGAGCCTTGCCAAGCAGTTCTTCGTCCTGCTGCATCTTTTCCTCAAACAACGCTACGACAAGATCGAGCTTGTCTTCATCCGCCACACCCAGGTCGCGACCGAAGTAGATGAGGATACCTTTTTTCACTCTCGCCAAACCGGCGGCACGGTCGTGAGCAGTGCGCTCAATGAGATGAAAAAGATAATCGACGCCCGCTACCCGCCCTCATTGTGGAACATTTATGCCGCGCAAGCATCCGATGGTGAGAATTTCAGTGGAGATTCCCAACTGTGCGCTGACCTGCTGAACAGTGAACTGATGAAGTGCTGCCAGTATTTTGCCTACACGGAAATCGTTGACGAGACCGAGGCCAATCTGATGAACAGCGAAGATAACGGTATGGAGCTGTGGCGCTCTTATCGGCAGGTCGCTGAAACCTGGCCAAACTTCGCCATGAAAAGGATCGCGCGCGCCAGTGACATCTACCCGGTTTTGCATGAGCTGTTTGCGCGCAAGACGAACGGAGTTTCCAATGGCTGATGGGACTGATGCAAAGCGACCGCTGTTTGAAGGAGCAGAGTGGGATTTCGATACCATCCACCGCAGCTATGACGCGATCGAGCGCGTGGCGATCGACGAACTCGAACTTGACGTCTACCCGAACCAAATCGAAATTATCTCGTATCAACAAATGCTGGATGCCTATTCGTCGACCGGGATGCCGCTCATGTACCGGCACTGGTCTTTTGGGAAGCGTTTCGTTCACGAAGAGAAAGCCTATAGCAAAGGCGCAAACGGTCTTGCCTATGAGATCGTGATCAATTCCGACCCCTGTATCTCGTACTGCCTCGAAGACAACACGATGGCACTTCAGGTCCTTGTGATTGCCCACGCGGCCTTCGGACACAATCACTTCTTCAAGAACAACCACCTGTTTCGCCAGTGGAGCGATGCGCAGGGTATTCTCGACTACCTCGACTACGCACGCGGTTTTATTGCCCAATGCGAAGAACAGCACGGTGAACGTGAGGTTGAACATTTACTCGATGCGGCCCATGCGCTCATGCCGTCGAGCGTTTTCCGGCACCGGCGACCCCCCCATTCATCGCTTGCAGATGAGAGAACCCGGCAGCGTGAGCGGCGAATCGAAGAAGAGCGAGCGGTACATTACCTGTGGGACGCCTTCGATCATCCCATGCAGTCGTCAAAAACCGATGAAGAGGCGCAGAAACGCAAGCGCGAAATGGGGCTTCCGGAAGAAAACCTGCTCTATTTCGTCGAGCGTCACAGCCCGGTTCTGGAGTCCTGGCAGCGTGAAGTTCTGCGCATCGTTCGCAACATCGCGCAGTATTTTTACCCGCAGCGTCAGACCAAGGTGATGAATGAAGGATGCGCCTGCTTCGTCCACTATTACATCACCAACCAGTTGCACAGCGCCGGTCTACTGACGGATGGAGCAATGCTCGAAATTTTGCACAGCCATACCAACGTGCTGACGCAGCCCGACTTTGACGCCCCGAACGCGATGGGGATCAACCCTTATGCGCTGGGGTTCGCGATGATGCAGGATATCCAGCGCATCTGCTCCGACCCGACCGAGGAGGACCGGGAGTGGTTTCCGGACATTGCGGGCAGTCGCGCGTGGCGTGAAGTTTTAAAGGACGCCTGGGCCAACTATCGCGATGAAAGCTTTGTTCAGCAATTCCTCAGCCCCAATGTCATGCGCCGGTTCCGCATGTTCTCGCTGACCGATGACGACGGAAAACCCTTCTACACAGTCGACGCGATTCATGACGAACGCGGATATCATCAGGTGCGTGACACTCTGGCGCGCAGCTTCGACACTGCGGAACACGACCCCGATATTCAGATCGTCGACGTGGACTTAATGGGGGATCGCCACCTCAGGTTACAACACTCCGTGCGCAACGGAGTGCCACTGGACCAAAAGGCCTGCGAAGCGACTTTGGGCCATCTACGGCAAATCTGGGGTTTCGATGCGGCGTTCGAAAACTAGCAAAGGTTGTGCTGCACACTCTGGGTCCAGATTGACGAAAAAACTGTATCAGCGCCAGTTAACAGTACAGCTTCTGTGGCTGCCGTGACACTCTCGCCGCCATTTGAACGTGCTAATTACTGTTTCGCCCGCAAACTATGGTGGGGTCAGATCGGGTGTTGTAGACCCATAACTTAAATGGGGAATATGACGGATACACCATCGCGGACACCTGCGGATCAGGCGCAACGACGCCAAGTTTCGGTTCTGTTCTCCGATATGGTCGGCTACACTGCCATCGTTGCCAGTTTGGACGAAGAAAAAGCGCTTGAATTCGTGCGCAAGGTCTATGACACGCTGGTCCGCGCGGTCGAAGGAAACGGCGGCACGGTTCGTGATTTTGCCGGTGACAGCATAATGGCGTTGTTCGGTATCCCTGACGCGCTTGAGGACCCGGCCCTGCGAGCCTGCCGGACCGCTTTGGCAATCCACGCAGCCTTCAAATCCGCCGCGGCAGAGTTTGACAAGCGCTTTGGTGTGCGCCCGGAAATGCGTGTCGGTGTCAGTTCAGGCAATGTGTTGATGGCGGCGGTTCAGGGGGAATTCGGGCCGACGACGGCGGTTGGCAGCACGGTTAATCTGGCGGCACGTCTTGAAAATCTTGCGCCATCCGGAGGCAGCCTCCTTTGCGACACCACCCGCGATCTGGTCGAATGGGTTTCCGATCTCAGCTTTTTCGGCGAGCACACGATCAAGGGTTTGTCCGCGCCGCAAAAGATCTGGCAGCTGAAAGCCATCAACGAAGGCGCGACGCGCTTTGATGCGTCAGTCGCGCGCGGGTTGAGCGACTACGTCGGTCGGTTGGGTGAACTGGATGCGATGTCCGCAGCCTTGCTGCGATCAAAATCCGAGCGAACAGTCGTTGACTTGGTGTCCGAACCGGGTTTGGGGAAATCGCGCCTTGTCTACGAATTTGTTCACCGGGTGCCGGCCGACGAAGTCACCGTCCTGACGGGACATTGTTATCCCGACGGTCAACAGGTACCGTTCCTGCCCTTTTTGGAAATCGTCAAAAAGTCCTTTCACATCAGCGACCGGCACAATCCGCTGCGAGTTCAGGCAAAACTAGAAGCGGGGCTTGAGAATTTCGGGCTGTATTCTCAGCAAAATCTGGGCCTTCTGATGAGCCTTCTGGGGTTCAAAGCGCCCGAAGGGTCGTTGGATGGTCTCGACGGCGTTCTAATCGGGTTGCGCATCCGCGAATTGCTGACAACCCTGCTCAAGAAGAAATGCGCAACAGACTGGGTCGTTCTGGTGATCGAAGATGCCCATTGGATCGACACCTCTTCGAAAGATCTGATGGCGATCGTGCTTGAAGACCCCGAAATTTCGAACCTGCTAATCATTCAAACACGGCGGCCGGAATACACACCGGAATGGCTTGGCAAAAGTGGTGTGACAACAGTCGCGCTGAATCCGTTGACGGTTGCGGATTTTGGGGATCTGGCCCAGGGCCGTCTGGGTGTGTCCGACCTGCCGGACGGAATGGCGGAACAACTCACCGAACGCGCCGGGGGCAACCCGCTGTTCGGCGAAGAAATCCTGAGCTTTCTGCTGGATCAGGGTGCTTTGCGCGTCGATGGAGGAACCGTCTGTTTCAACGCGGATATCAACGACAGCGGATTGCCCCTTACAATGCGCAGTCTGCTGACAGCCAGAATTGAGCGTCTCGCGGCCGGGGATCGCGAGGTCCTGCAGGTTGCCGCCGTTGTCGGCCGCCGCTTTGACCCCGGTCTGCTATCCCAAATTGTGGCGAATGCCGACGAAATTGGCACAACTCTGCAACGGCTGCAGGCGCAGGATGTGCTGTATCGCGAGGCGAACTCGGCCGACTATATCTTCAAACACGTTCTGCTGCGGGACTCGGTGTACCAGAGCCTCGTTCCCTCACGCCGGTCCGCGTTGCACTTGGCGATCGCCGACGCGCTTGTTGTGCGCAACGCAAACCGGCTGCAGGAGGCGGCTGAAACGCTGGCCCACCATTATGGCCAAACCAATCGCACCGATCAGGCGTTCCGCTTTACATCGATGGCCGGGGACAAAAGCCTGGGTGTGTACTCGCTGGACGAAGCCAACCAGTTCTTTGTCGCGGCGCTGGAACTTTATCAAAGCGATCCGGACTGTGCCTCGAATGAACAGTTTGCGTCGTTCATGGCCAGTTTCGCGCTCTGCTCCAACATCTCGTTGCGGGTCAAAACGATCATCGAACTGGCTGGCACCGTACGGCCGATCTTGCAAAAAGCGGGGGACAGTCAGGACCATGCGCTGTTCCTGCACCATTACGTGTCGTGCCTGGTGTGCAATGGCAAGTATCGCGAAGCGCACTGGGTGCAGCAGGAATTGACCGAAATGGCTCAGCGCCTGAGGGATCCTTCCTCCAGCGCTTATGCCATGGTCAACGAACTATCAGTTTCGATCTATCATTCCCCGATCCCGAATGAGCGGTTTGAGGCCAAAAAGCGCGAGATCGAGACCGTTCTGGCAAAAATTGACGATGCTTACATCCACAACTTTTTTCTCGCCACGGTTGGTTGGAACGAATTGACCCGTGGCCGTGTGGCCCGGGCGCACGCGACATCGGATCGTATGATTGCGCTTGGCAAATCCAAGAACGACCCGCGGGCGCTGGGATATGGGACCGCGATGAAAGCGTTGATCGCAATGGTTACGGATGACCATGAACTGGCGCTGACGATGGCGGAAAAGGCGCGGCAGGCCTCGCAGGTCGAGTTTGAACAGGCCATTGCCGAAGCGGCCCGTGTCGCCGCCATGGTCCCGCTGGAACAACCCGGTGCGATTGAAACCGTCCAAAGGCATATAAAGGATTGCGACGAAAAAGGGTGGACCTTGTTCACTTTCGGGCCTGCGACGATGTTGGGCGTGGCATATGCGTTGAACGGTCAGGTCACGGCCGGGCTGCGGCAAGTCGAATGGGCCATTCAGAGGCGCACGGATGAGGGTACTCCGGTTTCGGCAGACTGGGCGCGGTTGTTCCTGTGCGAGATGTACCTGGCCATTCTGACCGGCGAGGGCGGTGGCTCGATCGGGGTTCTGATCAAGAACTTCCGCTCTATCATCTGGGTTACGCTGTTTGGCAGAAAACGGTTGATTGCGATGATCGAACAAGTGCGGAGTAACCCGCAGTTCGACAAAAAAGGTCATTACATCGCGCGCTGTGACATGATCATGGGGCTGCTCTACAAGGCAAAGAAAAAGAAATCGCAGGCCAGAGACTATCTGACGAAAGCGCGTGTTGTCGTCGAAACTGCCGGACGATCACCGATGCTGACGCGGATCGATACAGCCCTGGCGGAGCTTGCCTGATCCGTAAAGTCAGACAGGTTTCTGATCGTAGTCCGGTTTAACAGTAGAATTTTAGCCCGGCCGCGGGTTTTGATCAGGAATTGGCTATACCCCGACAGCGTAGCTATCACGGGACGACGAGGCCAAAGCCCTGAATGCGGGAAATGTACAACAGGATCAGCATAACTTTTCGTTGCCCGACACCAACCTGCCCATAGCGTGACAAAGCCATATGAGCAATTTTAGGAAAGGCGTTAAGGTCGGCACCTGGGCGCCAGAGCGTTTTGGCCCTGGCGCTCGCGTGATGGTTAAGCCGTCAGAGCGTTATGCCCGAAATACATGAACTCACGGTCCATTCCGGCCACGTCACCGGCCTCAAGCGACAGGCTGGCGGAGTCCAGCATTTTGTAGCTTTTCTGGGACTTCACCCAGTCATCCGCATGTTGGAGGGTAGTTAGCGTATAGCTGGTGGTTTCATTCAGGTAGTGCGTTGGAATGATAACCTTCGGCTTGAGCCTTTCCACGATGTCATTGCCCTGTTTGTAGTCCAGAATATGCTGGGACCCGTCGACAGGTAATGTCAGGACATCCACCTGTCCGATTGCGTCCCAAAACTCCTGCGGCGGATTGTGACGGTTATCTCCCCAGATCAAAGTCCGGATTCCGCCGGTTTCGATCAGGTACACCACCATATCCATGTGGCTGACATTGTCCGGCGGGCAGGCCTGAACGCCAAATTCGCCGAGCGCATTGGTCCAATCATACCAGCCCGGCGCGCGGCATACATGCTTATCGGCAAGGCCAGTGATTTTGATATCTGCAAACTCGAAATTTCCGACCATACGGTCCAGCACCATCGTCGATACCGGGCGATGAATCGCATCGTGGTCGAAATGCGTATGCGTCGACATGCAGATATCTACCGGAGTTTCGGGGAATTCGTTCTTGAACCACAATCCCCACGCGCCCGAGGGGTCGTCACGCCACGGGTCGAACAGGACCGTCGCGCCACCGGGGGACGTGATTTTTATCGCGCAATGCCCGAAATAGTCGATGCCGACCGCGCCTTCGACGGAACTCCCCGTTGTCTTTTGCAATTCGATCACACCGTTGTTGTTGCCCGGTTGGGTCCAGTCCGTAGATTGCGCCTTGGCCGGGCTGCTGCCCAGCAACGTCGCCGCTCCGCTTACCCCGGCAGCCCCTGCTGCAGCAAAGAAGGTTCGGCGGGACAGACCAGGGCTTAGGTCGTCCTTGTCCCCGCGCAAGAGTGTCGGTTTAAGGTTCAAATCGTCTTTTTCCATTTTTCAGTTCCCTGTTGTCCTGTAACCCGAAGTCCATTTCGGGGTAACGGAAGGGTATCAACTGCACCTGCAGTCGAAGGCACTGAAAAACCGAGGGGAAAACACTGGGGAGATCCCCATGTTTTATTGAATTGATAGCAACAGGCTTCGCAGGTTCCGACCGCTGCGTTTTAACCCAAGCTTGGCGCGAATGTTGTTGCGGTGAAACTCTATGGTGCTTGGTTCACGCGACAAAGTGCGCGCAATGTCCTTGGTTGTCTGACCGCGCATAATCATCTGCGCTATTTCCTGCTCGGTCGGGGTCAGGGCCTCAAAGACGGTGGCCAATTGCCCGCGCATTTCCGATGTGATGGATTTTAGACTTTCCTCGGCGAGTTCCAGATAGGCACGGCCTGCAGGATCTCCGTCAAGCCTGCCACGCAGCTTCGCCAGATGAGGCAGGACCAGCCCCTTTATCTGGCGCAGAATCTTTTCGTCATACTCTTCGCGCGATGTTTCCACGCTGTTGAGAAGTACGCGCAGCGCGGCATTCGCTTCCTCAAGATCTGCGGTGCGGTTTGCGACACGCTGCTCCAATTGGTCCAGCGTGGCCTGCAACTCGGATTCAAGCGCAGCGCGTCTGTCGATCTCGGTCAACAGCTCAAGATCTGCCTCTATGACCCTGGCAAACTCTTGTAAACCTTCGCGAAAAAGCAACGCGCGCCTATTCCGGCGGGTGTCCAAAACACAGATTGTTCCGAAGATACTACCGTCTGGCCACTTCAGCGGGTAGCCGATGTAGAAACGCATCCCGTGTTCCATGTCGTCATTGTCGACCCAGTCGGGATCACAGGTGGCGTCTTCTACAGTCAATTCGCCGTCGTTGCGTAAAACCCCGTAGCAATAGAGCTTTTCGTTCAGTGTGAAACGGCAACCGGGCTTGTACGGATTACCCTCTGAGACACTGGAGACAAAAACAGAATGGTGGGGTTCGTGCGTCCGCATGACAAGACTGGCCGGCACGTTTGCGACCCGTGCAATGAGGTTCACGATCCTCTGCCACTTGGCGATGGTTTCTTGTGATATTGCAGGCTTCAAGCGATGGCATCCCAGTATTCGACGCGAAACCCTTTCAAGCGTAATCCGCGCAGGGGTGATCTCGCAAGGTCTCTGTTGCAAGAACGGAATTGGATCAAACAATCTGGCCTGTCGACGTGCTGCCCGTTTTGGTCAAATTGGACACAAAACACAGCAATCAATAGAATGACTTTTGGCGTTCAATGCGTGTTCTCGGCGGTTTGATCTGCCAGCATGGCCTTTATTCAAGTTTTTTCATTCGAGGGCTGTTTTTAAGTAGTTGCTGTAAACCTGTCACGCTTGTCGCTTTTGCTTGTTGTGTTTATTGATGTGATTGGATTTGGATTAATTCTGCCGATATTCAACACGATCTTGCAGGACCCACAGCAAACCTTGTCGCTGTTCTCAGGAAGCGTCGGACCGTCCGAGCAAGGTTGGGTGATGGGCGTTACGGTTGCAATCTATGCCTTGGGCTCAGGAACCATTACAGCGCTCAGCGGTTCTCTTATGACAATCAATCTGCGCATGCCATTCCTGATCGCCATAATCTGCTGCGTTTTGGTACTAATCGCGATGGCAAAACTGTTCCGGCATCCGGGCGTTCAGTCGCTTGATACCAAAGGTAAGTGACCACTGCCGCGACAGATGCAAAGATGGCATTCGGACCTTTGTTGGAGCGTAAATCGAAGGCGATAAACGTCGGAACTCGCATCCGAGTCAACAGAACCGGGCCCAAACCCGCAATGATCAGAAGGTCAGCAACAAAGCAGAACTCGTGCGGTCAAATTCTGAGGCATCCAATGAATGATCTTGCAGGGTGTGTGACCGACCGACTTCAAAAACTCTGGTTCGGAGCACCGACGGGTCACACTGCGCATGTCGTTGAAGAACTGATCTGTTGTAAATGTAACGAAACTAGTTACTTCGATTGGACCTTCTGACAAGTTCGGGCACAAGGCGCGGATACTGCCACACTGCCAACGACAACTCGAATTGCGTCCAATGTATGGTGCGAATTGTTACCGTTTTCCGCCTCCGATGGTTTTAGTGTCTCAGGTCGCTATTTTATCAATCCTCTGTTTGCGCGGTGAACAGATCCTTGCGCAAAGTCATCAGTGCGCCGGGGTCGATTTTTCCTTGAATAACGGTGGTCTTGCCGCTGGCGATAGCCTGTGTGAGGGCAGGGCCCATTTCTCCGGGACCGTTGACCCAAATCCCTTTGCCGCCGCAACTTTCGGCAAACTGATCAAAGCGGGGCGAGGCGATTTCCGCCCCCAACAACCGACCGCCGTAAAACTCCTGTTGATAGGCTTTCTCAGCTCCCCAGGCTTCGTTGTCGAGGACGACGATCGTAATTGGCAGATTGTGCGAGATGGCCGTTTGGATTTCGATCATTGTGTACCCGATTGCACCATCACCCATGATCGCCACGACCGGACGTTCGGGTGCGGCCGCTTTGGCCCCGATGGCGGCGGCAAGTCCAAATCCGACCAGCCCAAAATCCAGTGGCGTGATCAACGAAAGCGGTTGGTAATGCGCCAGCCGATCTGCGGCCTGCAGACAAGTATTTCCGGTATCCAACGTGACGATGGCGTTTTCAGACAATGCGTCACGTAATTCAGCAAGGGCGCGTCTTGGGTGCAAAGGCATTGTGGCGATCTTGGCCTCTTCCTCGCGTTCCTTCAGCAGGCTGTCCATGTCGGCGCGAAATGCTTTGCGCCAGCTGTCTGCGACGGGCTTTCGGGTTTTGTCGGCCAAGGCCTCGGCCGTCAAGCGAGCGTCACCTTGAGCGGCGATTTCTGCAGGAAAGTAACGCCCCACGGCCGAACCTTCGATATCGACATGAGCTATGCGGGTTTCCTCACCAACGTAATCATTGGAATGAAACGTCGAATTGAACCCCAATCGCGCGCCCAGAACGACCATGACATCGGCTTCTTTGGTCAACCGTGACGCAACCCGGTTGCCGCGCGGTCCGGCCTGACCGGCAAACCAGGGATGGCCGTGACGCATGACGTCTGCGTGCCCCGTGGATGCCACAACCGGCACTTCGAGTATTTCGGCCAAAGTCGTTAGCGCGTCCCGCCCGGCGCCCCATTTGAAACCGCCGCCGGCAAAGATTACCGGACGTTCTGCACCTCCTAGTAGGTCTGCTATTGCAGCGATATCGGCGGGCGCAGCCGGGCCGGGGCGCGCTATGTTGACCGGTTCGGGATCAATTGCCGGAACACTGGTGGCGAAAAGGTCACGGGGCACATGCAGGACAACCGGTCCGCGCCTCCCGGAATTGGCCAGACGGATCGCATCCTCTAACATAGGGGCCAGCCGGCCCGGATTCGTAACCATAACGGAACGTTTGCAAATCGGGGCGAACAACGCGACCTGGTCGACCTCCTGAAAGGTGTCCTTGGCCTGATCCGCGCGAGTGATCGCTCCGGCGATCACCACCAGTGGGGAATAGGCCAAATGGGCTTCGGCTACGCTTGTCACGAGGTTTACAACACCGGGCCCCGCCTGCGCCCCCAGAACGACGCCGGGCTTGCCGGTCATCCTTGCCCAGGCGTCCGCCATATGCCCTGCAGCGCGTTCATCCCGCGCCCCGACATAAGCGATGTCGCCGCCCTGATACATGGCGTCATAAAGTTCGAGCATCGAGCCACCCAGCAGGCCGAACACAGTATCAATTCGGTTCGCTTTCAGGACGCGATAAACGGCTTCGCCGCCATTGATAGTGTTCATGTTCTACTCCTCGGATCGGGGCCGCAGGTTTTGCGGATCAAAGATGGCATCTTGGTGGATTGTAACGGGAATGACCTGGTTCAGAATCTGCACCGACAGACCCTCACGCGGTGTTCCTTTGCGCACGAACAACCAGCCTAACGATTTACCGACGGTGTACCCGTAGCCGCCGGAAGTGGTCAGACCAACGGGCGTGCCGTTCAGTAATACAGGCTCACCGCCATGCACATCGATATCCTGACTATGCACCTCAGCATAAAGAAGCTCCCATTGTGGCGTGTGCGCCAAAAGCGCATTACGACCGATGAAATCGCGCTCTTCGCTGCGCACGAAGCGCTCCAGCCCCACATCGAACGGCCCGGCATCTGTGGTCAGCTCAGCCGATGCGCGATAGGCTTTTTCCATGCGCATGCCATTAAATGCGTAGCTGCCCAAATCGACCAGCCCAAGCTCTGCGCCCGCTGCGTGGAGCGCATCATATAGCGTGCCCATTCGGTCAAGCGGCGCATGCAATTCCCAACCCAGTTCACCTACAAATGACACGCGCAACGCATATAACGGAACATCGGCGACGGTGATTTCCTGCCCGGACAACCAAGGGAAGGCTGCGTTGGACAGATCGGTATCCGTGAGTTTCTTCAGGATCTTGCGAGAATTCGGGCCGCATAAAGCCAGCATTCCCCAATTGGCCGACCGGTTGATCATTTGCACGTCTTCCCCAGCGCAGATATGTGAACTGATCCAGTCAAAATCGGGGTTGGCGCGGGCGATGGCGGATCCGGTTAAATAGCGATCACCGGCTATGCGCCAAACGGTGAATTCGGTCTCGAACCGGCCTCTGTGCGTCAGCAAGTGGTTGAGGCTCATGTTGCCATCGCGTGATGGGATTTTGTTGGCGGACAGTCGGTCAAGCAGTTTGCCTGCATCCTGGCCGGAGATTTCGAACTGCGCAAAGGCGCATAGGTCAATCACACCCGCGCCTTCGCGTGTGGCTCGGGCCTCGGCCATTGCATTCGCATGCCAGGGTTGGCGACCCCAGCCAATCTGTTCGACCTCACCAACCTTGCCGAAATAGCGCGGGCGTTCCCAGCCTGCGACCTCGCCAAAGACCGCGCCCTTGTCTGCCAGCCGGTCATAAAGCGTGTGTCGATTGACAGGCCGCAGACTGTGAAACTGTTTGCCGGGGCAGGGCGTATCATGGCGGCGCATGAATTCGTCTTTGGTCCGCTCGACAATGAAACTGTCATTGGCAAAGTCACCATAACGACGGGGGTCCATCGACCGGGTGTTTATCTCGGCCTCGCCGTGCACCATCCAGTCGGCCAGTACTTTGCCCGCGCCGCCACCCCATGCCAGCCCGATAGACGATCCGCAGGATAGCCAGATATTGGGCACGCCGGATGGCCCGACCAGCATCCCACCATCGGGGGTATGCGTGATTGCGCCACGCACCACACGCTTGATACCCAACTCGGATAGAACCGGCATCTTTTCAAGCGCCACCATCAGGAAGTCGCCGATCGAGTCATAGTCTGCTTCGAACAGTTCGTTCTCTGCAGCCCAGGGGGCACCTTGCGGCATTTCCCACACAGTCGGACAAACATGACCCTCATAGATTCCGATGAGCCCTGATTTCTGTTCCTGCCGGATGTATCCACCGAAGGCATTGTCACGCATTACAGGCAATTCCGGCCGACCTTCGAATTCCGGAACGGTGTCGGTGACCAGGTAATGATGCAGACACGAGACCGAGGGGATTTTCAGGCCGAACCATTGCCCAACCTGGTTGGCATAACTGCCCGCGGCGATAACCACATGCTCGGCCAGAACATCGCCCTGTTCCGTGCGAAGCAGCCACATGTCGCCTTTTCTGCTGGCGCCTGTAACCTGATTGCGCCGCTCGATCTTTGCGCCGCGCGCGCGAGAGGCTGCGGCCAAGGCCATTGTCACGCCAGACGGGTCGATATGCCCGTCCTTGAAGGTCTGAACGGCGGCCTTGACGTCGTCGACCTTGTAGAACGGATTGCCCTTTGCGACCTCTTTCGGTCCGACCAGTTCCATCGGCAGATCCAGCAGCCTGCCCACGCCCATGATGGATTTCATCCAGTCGACTTCGTCGTCGGTCGTGGCAATTCGAAACCCACCAACTTCGTGCCACCCGATACTTTGGCCGGTCTCTTCCTCGACGCGTTTGTAAGTTTCGATCGAGGTTTTGTTGATCCATCCCGCGATGCGGCTGCCCACCGCATGCGCGATCTGCCCCGCTGCGTGCCAGGTCGATCCGCTGGTCAGTTCCGCCTTTTCGAATAGGATCGTGTCGGTCCATCCGTTTTCCGCCAGTTGAAACTGCGCCGCGACACCCATGATGCCACCACCAATTATGGCGACCCGGGTGGTTCGAATAGTGTCAGTCACGCAAACGCCTCCTTCGCGGGTTTGAGAGATGCTTTTGCGGGAAAACGAGTGCAGGCGATTTCAACTTCAAAACCCTCGACCACAGTCTTTTCCAAGAGTTGGTCGAGCGGTGCATCCACCATCGCCAATGCGACGGAACGTTTGAACCGGTAGCTCCACGCAGAAGAGGTAATCTGCCCGACGACCCGACCGCCGAAGTAGATCGGTTCATCATGCATGGGGATTGCCTCGGCATCATCAAACAGCATCGAGACGATGCGCCGATTTGGTGAATGGTTTTGCAAGGCCGCTTCGCCGACAAAAGCCGTGCCAAAGGCGCAGAATGCCCCAAGCCCTGCCTCAATCGGCGTGGTACCAGGGGTCAGTTCATGGCCAAATGCGCGAAAGCCACTTTCGATACGCAGGGATCCGCTGGCGTATAGACCAGTGTGTGTCGCCCCGGCCTCGACCAGTGCTTCATGTGCCGCCATCGCCATCTCGGCAGGGATGTACAGCTCGTACCCTTCCTCGCCAGTAAAGCTCAGCCGCCCGGCCCAGCCGCAGGCTAGGCCAATTTCCACCGGAGCGAAATGGAACCGTTTCAAATCGGGCAGAGGCGTGTTCGAAGTGGCTTGCAAAACCTTGTGCGCCCGTGCCCCGGCCAGGCCGACAACGGCGTGTCCGCTGGTTACATCGGTGAATTCCACGCGGTAATCACCTTTGGTTTCGCGCATCCGTTTCAGATCACGCACCACCTCACCCGCGCCCACGATCATCAGGTAGGAGTCCAGCCCGTGACGTTGCACGGTCACGTCGCTTTCGATGCCGCCACGGGGGTTCAGGATCTGACTATACGCAATTCGTCCTGAGGGGATGTCCATCTGCGCCGCACACAGGTGGTTCAGATAACTGCAGGCATCCGGTCCCTGCACCATGATCTTGCCGAATGCGCTTTGGTCGAGAATGGCGGCCCCGTTTCGGCAGGCGTCGACCTCAAGGCCGACCTGATCGCGCCAGGCCGGAGTGCCGAATGTCAACGGCAGATGCGTTGCCTGACCGCCGAAATGCACCGCCCGTTCCCATCCGCCGCGCGCCTCGAACCGGGCGTTTGCCGCGACCAGTCCGGCATGGATCGGCGAACGCCGTTGTCCACGTGCCGTATCCATCGACCTGCCCGGGAAAGGGTTGTCGTAGTGGCGGCCAAGAACTTCGGGAATGCGTTCCTCCAGCGCCTTTAGAACGTTCATCTCAGGGCTGAAACGGCGAATATCGGCTTCGTTCAACTCCATCGTTGGTTCGCCTGCGATGATCCACTCGGCCATGGCCTTACCCGCACCTCCCGCCAGAGCAATCCCGGTCGAGTTCATCCCACCCATCAGGAACAGACCGGGCACCTCCGGGCTTTCGCCCAGCATGAATTGGCTATCCAGGGTAAAGCTTTCAGGGCCGTTCAGTAACATCCGCACCTCGGCGCGCTCCAACGCCGGAATGCGGTGCAGAGCATTTTCCATCATCGGCATGAAATGGTCCCAGTCCTCATCCAGCAGATCAAAACTGAAATCAGCGGGCAGACGGCTAAGCGGCAGCCCCTTGGCGTTGGGTTCAAACGAGCCGACCAACAATCCTTCGACATCATCGCGGGCGTAAAGAAAAGCGTCCTGATCGTTCAGGGTCGGCAAATGCGTACCGGGGCCAAGCGCCTGAACCTCGGGCAACGGTTTGGTCAGGATATAGAAATGCTCGCACGCGTATAGCGGCATATGTGCCCCGGCCATTGCGGCGACTTCTCGGGACCACAGTCCACAGGAGATGACGACCTCGTCGGCGTCGATGACGTGGTCCCCAACCTCGACCCCTGCGATGCGGCCTTCCTTTTTTCTCAAGCCGGTTACGGCAGTGTCTTCATGGATTTGTACCCCGCGTGCTTTTGCGCCCTTGCTGAGCGCCAGCGCCACGTCCGATGGGTTTACACGCCCATCTGCCGGTGACCAGACGGCGCCGATTACGTCGTCTGTTCTTATGAGTGGCCATAACTCCTGCGTGCGTGCGGCATCGACAACCACGGCTTCAAGCCCGAATGCGCGGCCTAACGAAACCTGTCGTTTGATGTTGGTCAGCCGGTCCTCGTTTGTAGCCAGTGTCAACGATCCGGTCTGGGTCCAGCCTGTCGCCTGCCCGGTCTCGCGCTCCAATTCGCCATAAAGGTCAATGGAGTAATTGATCAGCTTGGTCAGCGTAGCTGACGGGCGCAGGCGTCGAACAAGCCCGGCCGCATGCCAGGTTGTCCCGGATGTCAGTTTCGAGCGCTCCAGCACCACAATGTCTTTGCGCCCTTCACGGGCCAAATGATAGGCAATCGAACAGCCGATAACGCCGCCGCCAATCACAATTGTGCGGGCTTGTTGAGGCAGAGTCATGTGATTGAGCCTTCCCGGATCATGTCGGACAGGGTTTCGCGGAATGCCTCAAGCGCCTCGTCGATCAGTTCGGGCGTATGGGCCGCGCTGGTAAGACCCGACGTGTAGGACATCACGTCGACGCCGCGTGTAAGCATCCCGTTACGATACGCACGGACCTGCGCAGCCGGCAGTCCACGGATGTGTGCGGGCGTCAACCCGTCAAGCGAGCTGTTACCGAAGTGCAGGTGAAAGATCGAGCTGTCGCCATAAGCCAGGCCCGAGACCTCGGCATCGGCCAGGGCTGCATTCATACCCGCGCGCATTCGCTCGGCCATTGCGTTGGCATGCGCCTGCACCTCGCCTGTTGCCAGTATTGGCATGGCCGCACAGGCCGCCGCTGCAACAAGGGGTGAGGCATTGAACGTTCCTTTGTGGCTGACTGCCGGGGCAAACCCGCCCATCGAAGTGGTGTTGTTCATCAGTTCCATGATGTCGGCCCGTCCACAAACCGCACCACCCGGCAGACCGCCTGTAACAATCTTGGCCAGAGTCGTGAGGTCTGGCGTTATGCCATCGCGCGCCTGTCGTCCGCCGGGAGACCAGCGAAAACCGGTGATGATCTCGTCAAAAATCAAAACCACACCAGCAGTTCGGGCGACATCGTGAAGGGCTTGCAGGGTTTCGGATGTCAAAGGTACACAACCATAGTTCGCCCCCGAAACCTCGATGATCACGGTTCCGATCCGATCGTCCTGCAGGGCACTTTCCATCGACTGTGGGTCGGCGTCGCAGATATCGATCAGGTCGTTCACAGCCTCGGGAATTCCCAGTGTGGGCGCGGTCTGGCTGCCGGGTTTGGCCCCTTTAAGCGCGTGGTCATGCCAACCATGAAAGTGGCCATCAACGCGCAGAACGCGATCCTTGCCGGACCACGCGCGGCCCAAGCGGATGGCAAGCATCGTTGCTTCGGTACCCGACGAAGTGAACCGGGTCCGCTCGGCCGAAGGGTAAAGGTGGTTTATCCATTCCGCCCAAAGGGTTTCGGCCTCATGACAATCGGCACTGAAGATTGAATGTTGCGCTTGCTTCTGCACCGCTTCTACGATGGCCGGATGGCAATGGCCCAGCATTTGGCTGGCGCTGCCCATTTTGAAGTCGATATAGCGTCGGCCTTCAACGTCCCACTTTTCGGCACCCTTGGCACGGTCGATGAAAATCGGGTGGGGATCGCGAAACCGCAATTCGTGGCTGACACCGCCGGGCAATGCCGATCGGGCGCGTTCTGACAAAGCCTTGTTGGTCATTCATTCCTCCCAATTCGGGATCGGCTGAGGCGGATGTCGAAAGCGCCCCGCAGCGCGATATCCGTCTCATCTGCGATATGGTTCGGAAAATGGCTGGCCAACAATTCCCGCGCCCGGTCGCGGGCCACATCGCCGACAGGGTGCGCGCCGTCTTCCTGCCATTCGACGGGGGTGCGTCTATCGCCGATATGGGGGTAGAAATAGTCGGACTTCATCCGGTCAAATGTGTGAATTTCGCCCAGATAGTGTCCCGGCCCGCGACACACGTTGGCAATGACATCCGCCGCGATGTTCTCGGGCGTGGCTTCGACCCCGCGAATTGTGCGCAGAATATTCCCAATCAGGTCGTTGTCGCTGACGTAAGCTTCGAGCGATACCCCCAGAAGGCTTGCATGAATGCCTGCCGCCTGAGTTACGATATTCGATCCCGCATGCGCCGCCATCGCAATGGCAAGGGTCTTTTCGGCACCATATTGCGTATCCAGCGTCTTGGCATCCGTGATCCCGGCAATTGAGGATGTAGGAAGGCCAAAGTGCCGACCCATCTGGGCCGCAGCCGCCATCAGGATCGCCTGTTCGCCGCCCCCTCCGGACATTGATCCGGTGCGCAGATCAGCGACAAGGGGCTTGGGCGCGAAAATGGCTTTCGCCTCAGGGTCGACAAGGCGGGCAAAGACCAACCCGGCCAGTGTTTCCGCCAAGGCCTGTACCAAGGATCCGGCGATTGTGGCGGGGCTGGTGGCCCCGGCCTGACCAGCGCTGATTAGTTGCACAGGGAACCCAGCCTTTATGGCCGCTTCCAGGACCTCGCAGGCGTCTTCGGCAAAGCGCATGGGTGGAACAACGTGGCAGACCATGACAGTCAGGAACGGGCGGGCGCGGAACGCAGCTTCCCCACCGGCGATAGTGTAGCAAAGCTCAGCGATCGCCTGAACGTTCTGGGGCTCGGTGATCGACATGGACACATGTTTGGATGTGCCGATCAGACTGGCATAGGCTGTGTTGATATCCATCGTTGCGTTGTCTTCGATGTCACGCACAACAACCGGACGGCTGAAATGGTGGATGTTCTCCATCGCATCCACCAACCTTGCGGCATCATAGAGGTCGGCCAAAGTAGAAGGTCGGTACAGTCCCGTATCAATGTCAAAAACACCGGGGGCCGCCCCGCCGGTCGACATATGCACGCGCGCACCTGCGATGAGCAGGTCGTGTTCGGGGGATTGACCGCACAAGCGGAAATCCCGCTGTGCCCCGGCGATCGCGCTTTGCACCAGGGTTCGTGGGAACAACAACCGTCGGTCTTCAGAAAGAGTGCCGCCCGCTGCAGTGACGGCTCGAACCATCGAAGGGATGGCCTGGCTTAGCCCAAGTGTCTCCAGCAATGACAAGGCGGATTCTTCCACCAAAGCCACCTCGGATGGGCTTAGCGGTTTCAGGCGCCCTCCGGCCACCCCCGCCCAGACCGGAGGATTGGTGTCGACGATCGTTTCTTGGGCCAGGCGATCTTTTCTACCGCGCCGTCGGTTCGATTTTGGCATCTATTCATGAGCTCAGATTGTCTTTGCCCCAGAATGAACCCAACTTGCATAAGTTTACAAAAGCCATTTTTTCATCAATAGATGAATGAAACTTATCTATGAGGTTGACGTGACGCCGTCCCTTCCAGCCCTGCGGGCATTCAACTCGGCAGCCCAATACCAGAGTTTTCGCGCCGCAGCTGAGGCGTTGTCCGTGACGCCAACGGCCGTCAGCCATCACATCCGCGGCTTGGAAGACCAGATGGGTGTCAAACTGTTCGAACGCGTGGGGCGCGATGTTGTTCTGACCGAAGATGGAAAACGCCTGGCCGAGGCAACGGCGCAGGCCTTTGGAATACTGGACGACGCCGTTCGTAAGTTGCGCCGAAGTACACGCAAAGCTGTGCGCCTGGCCGCTGGTCCGATATTTACGGCTCGATGGCTCATGCCCAAGATCAGCGATTTTTGGGAAACCCATCCGGATATCGAACTTGAAGTGGTGCCGTTTTACCAGCCCGGATTGCTGGATCGCGAGAATGTCGACGTTGTGATCCGCTGGGAACGGATGGCAGAAATGCCTGAAAATGCCGTCAAATTGATCGAGCTCAGCCCTGTGGCGATCGCGTCAGAACGATTTACCGCAAGGTACGGGCGCGTAACATCGCCCGAGGACTTGTTGCAGGTTCCTCTGCTGCACCAACGAAACCACTGGGGTTGGCTGGACTGGTTTTCAGCGATGAATGTGCAAGTGGCAGGTCCTTTGCGTGGGCCCGTGTTTGAGGATGCCAATGCGCTGCTACGCGGCGCAGCCGAAGGGCAGGGCGCGATTGTTGGCTGGCTTCCTCTGATCGATCAGGATCTGAAAGAAGGCCGGGTCGCACGTCTGTTCGACGAAGAGATTACCCCGACCCATGGCTATTACATAGAAGCATGGAAGGGCAGCCAAAGGCATCGGGAAGCGCGTTATGCAATTGAATGGCTGGCGTCCCAAAACAAACCGGTGCAATCCGCCGAATAGGAACCCCGCACAAAGCGCGGTTCGAGCAAATAAGAGCCAGGCAGCACTCTTTTGCGCCACCCGGCCGTCATGTTTTTCTACGGGGTGCTTCAACTTTGAAGCCTCGGGTCTGAGGTCTTTGTTATAGACTGCCGAAAGCCCGATCCAAGCCGTCATGAACTTGATCAACATCGTCCATCGACAGGCACATTGGTGGGACCAGACGCAGGCAGGATTGATAAGCCCCGGATTTCGACAGGATGATCCCGCTTTCACGCGTCGCCTCGAACACGGCGGCGGTGGTTGCCGGGTCAGGTTCTTTGGTCTTGCGATCCTTGACCATTTCGATGGCCAGCATCAGACCCCGCCCGCGAACGTCGCCGATGACCTGATACTTGTCCTTCAGCGCGTGCAGACGTTCCAGCAGGGCGGTCCCTACGTCGCGGGCGTTTTCGCGCACATTGTCTTCCTTGATGACCTGAAGCACCGCGCGGCCAGCCGCACATGAGGTGGGGTTGGCCCCGTAGGTGTGGAACATGAACTTTTCCGCCATCGGCGCAGCAATGTGTTTTCGGGCCACGACCGCGCCCAGTGGAAAACCATTTCCGATACCCTTGGCCATGACCACAATATCCGGGATGACACCATCGGCCTCAAAGCCCCACATATGATCGCCGGTCCGACCAAAACCCGCCTGCACCTCGTCCGCAATCAGCAGGCCACCTTTTGCGCGCACGCGTTCCGCCGCGCCGGTCATGTATCCTTTGGGCATTTCGACGACACCGCCATAGCCCTGAACGCTTTCGATGAAGATACCCGCAACTTGACCGGATGTAGCCGTGTGAATGGTGCGCTCGATTTCATCGAGATACGGCTGGGCGCCGGAATTTTCACCAAAGATGCCGCGATACTGATGCGGCTCGGGTACAAAGGCCACGTTTCCGGGCATGCCAGGATGCCGCCAGCCGGAAATGCCTGTGATCGACTGCGCCGCCGCAGTGGGCCCGTGATAAGCCGAGCGCAGCGCCAGCAAATCGAGGTTTCCGGTGTAGCTTCGCGCCATGGTCATGGCCAGATCCACGGCTTCGGAGCCAGAGTTGGTGAAATGCACAACCCATTCGATGTCGCCGTTGGGATTGGGCATGGTGGCGGCCAGTTCCTCGGCGAAGTGCGCCGGGACGGGGTGATAGAACATGGTGGTGCAGTGGGTCAGCTCCTGCGCCTGTTCCATTGCGGCGGCGACCACCTTGGGGTGGCTGTGGCCGACCGAGATGCACACGTTCATACCCAAAAGGTCAGTGTATTTGCGCCCCTCGACATCCCAAAGGTACTGCATCGACCCCTTCTTGAAGACCATGGGGTCCTTGAAGGGAATGAACTTGCGTTGCGAGGCGGCATAGTAGTTGTCGCGACGCGCAGCCGTTTCATCCAAGGTCCAGTCGGTTTGCATGTTCACGTGTCATCTCCTCCGATTTCCCGGCTGCGCCGGGCGACGAAATCATCAAGTGCTTCACGGGTCCCGGCATCCATCGCCGGCGCTTCGTATTCATCAATCAATTTCGCTACGCGCGCGCTGGCGCGTTCGTGCTGCCACTGGCCGCCCTCGGCATGCCACTGTTCAAAAGTTCCGTTGTCGGACATCTCGCCCATCCAGAAGGCGGTTTCGAAATTGTCCTGGGTATGCTGCGCGCCCAGGAAGTGGCCACCTGGCTCAACCTCAAAAAACGCGTCCATCGCCTGTGCCGATTCCGAGAAGTCGACGCCGCCGACAAAGCGTTGCATGGCCGAACAACGGTCGGCATCCATAACGATTTTCTCGTATCCTGTGGTTAGCAACCCTTCGAGACACCCGGTGGCGTGGATGATGAAGTTCACCCCAGCCATGGCTGCGCCCATTAGCTGCGCCTGGCTTTCATAGCCTGCCTGTGCATCCGGCACTTTTGACGCGGTCAATCCACCCACGGAATGGAAGGGCAAGCCCAGCCGATCCGCCAGCGTTTTGGCGCACATCTGGAATTGGGTGCCTTCGGGCGTGCCGAAGGTGGGCGCCCCGGTCCTGAGGCTGATCGGTGAAAAGAACGTGCCGAATGCGGCCGGAGCGCCCGGCCGGATAAGCTGAATCAGGGCGACCGAAGCCATCACTTCGGCCAGAACCTGTGAAAGGGTTGCAGCGACCGAGACAGGTGACATCGCGCCACCCAGCACAAAGGGTGATACCACAGTGCACTGCCCGGCTTGCGCGTATTCCTTGAGCGCCCAGAGCATGGTTTCGTCCATCACCAGTGGCGCATTGGTGTTGACCACCGAATACAGAACGCAGTTTTTGTCGACAAACTCGCGCCCCATGGCGATACGGCACATCTCGATCGTGTCGCGAGCACGCTCCGGTGCGGTGACGGCACCCATGAACGGCTTGTCGTTCATTGTCAGATGCGTGTGTGCCATGTGCAGGTGCCGAACCGGAACGGGGACGTCCACAGGTTCAACCACAACGCCACCTGAATGATTGATCGCCCCAAGCTGATAATGCAGCTTGGTAATGTTGCGGAAGTCCTCGATCGATGCGTAGCGGCGACCGTTTTCCATATCATGAACGAAAGGGGGGCCGAAGCTGGGCGCATAGACCTGCGCGTCACCACCTATCTGAATTGATCGCGCAGGATTGCGCGCATGCTGAGTGAATACCGAAGGGGCCGTGCGGATCTTGTCGCGGCACCAGCCCGGATCAAAGCGCACCCGTTCGCCCTCGACCCGCGCCCCGTTCGCCTTGAAGAGTGTCAGCGTTTCCTGGTCGCCACGAAAATCCATGCCGATCTCATCCAGAATGCGGTCTGCGTTCCGTTCGATGATTGCAACCGCCTCGTCATCGATCAGGCTGACCTTGCCAATCTTTCGGATGGTAAAGGGAGCGGCCAGCGCCCCTTTTGCGGCACGTGCGGCCATACGCTCTTGTCTGCCGGAGCGTCGGGTCGTGTTTCGTGCCATATCGGCCTCCGTGCCATTCTTCTGGAGACTCTCATGACAAGGAAAGGGCTGCGGGGATAGCAAAACCCAACAGTATTAGATGTAATAATGATGCGGATTAGGACGGGTAAATAACGTGTTCGCAAACTTCTGGCAGAAGTTTTTCGAAACTCTGCCGCATGGTTTCCCGGCATTGTAGGGCGATGCGTTCAGGGATGTCGTCCAATTCACCGGCACGGTGAATCATGAGTATGGATCGTTTGAATCCCGCAATCGGAAGTGGTTCCACGCGCAGGTTCATGCCCTCGGCCACGGCGTCGATCAGCAGGCTGGGTGTCAGAATGGCAAAACACTTACCCGTAATTACGCCTGCAACAACCATGGATGCCCGGTCGGCTTCCATTGAGCGCGGAAGGTCCAGGCGGCAACGCTGCAAATGCTGGTCCGTTCGCCTGCCGACTGGTGCATCAGAGCTGAACCGAACAAATGACAGGTCGTTGGCAACCGACATGATATCATCGGCAGAACCGTCATAATCCCGGGGAAGAACAAGAAAAAATGGTTCTTCCAGGATCGGGGTGCATTCAAAGTCGGTCAGGTCGAACTGAGGGTCCGAAGTTATAGCGACATCGATTGTTCGGGCATTGAATGCTTGCTGATGGTCGGTCGCAAGCCCTGCGGACAAGCTGAGTTCTGGAATGCCAAGATCGCTGCGAACCATGTCCAACAACCCGGGCGTCAGGGTTGTTGCAATCGAAGCCAGAAGCGCGACGCGCAGAATGGGCAACGAGCTGGATTGGACATAACGCAACTCGGATCGGAGGTCTTCGACCTCATTAAGAATACGAAAGGCCCGTCGGCGGAGTATTTCACCGGAATGCGTAAGCTCCAGCGGGCGACGCGATCTGTCGAACAGGGAAACGTTAAGCGCCCATTCCAATTTTTTGATCTGCTGAGAAACAGCGGATTGCGTCATTCCCAATGCGGACGCGGCAGCCGTTACATGCTGGCTGTCGGACACCGCCATGAACACTTCTAGCGCGCGTAGCAAGCTGACATCTGTCTCCGATTGCCGCTTCTTCATTTGGCAATAACTTCCATTAGTTTTTCTAATTTCTGTTTTGATTTCTTGATCCGCGCGCTGACGGAAGTCAATCCTTGCGGGGATATTCACGCCTGCGCCGTAGGATCGAATACGCGAAAAACAGGAGCTTGGGGAGTGAGGCAGCGCATGCAGAAAGCTATCATCGTTGGCGGAGGTGCCATTGGCCTTGGGCTGGCCTACCATCTGGCCGGTCGGGCGCAGGTCACGGTACTCGAGCGAAACCAACTGACCAGCGGTACAAGCTGGCACGCGGCCGGGATTATCGGGCCGCTACGTGCAACGCCGAACATGACCAGACTGGCCATGTATGCAGGTGAGCTGTTTCGCCAGCTCGAGGATGAATCGGGCATGTCCACCGGCTACCGCCAGACCGGCGGCTTTTGGTTGGCACGTGAAGAAGCGCGTATGGACGAGCTGCACCGCATTGCCTCTCTGGGTCGCCATTTTGGTTTGACACCGTCGATTTTAGAACGGGATGAGGTCGACGTACCGGGACTGAACCTTGATGGCATCGTTGGCGCGCTGCGTGTCGAAGAAGATGCCAATGTGAACCCGGTGGACCTGTGCATGGCCTATGCAAAGGCTGCCCGCGCCAAAGGGGCCGTGATCCGCGAGAATGTACAGGTCGCCGGACTGCTGGTGGAAAACGGGTCGGCCAAGGGTGTGCGTCTAGCGGATGGGTCTGAAATGCTGGCCGACCAAGTGGCGCTGTGTGCCGGTGCGTGGTCGAAGAAACTGGCGGATGAGGTGGGTGTTGCGCTGCCCCTGCAGGCTGTCGAGCATATGTATGTCGTGACCGAGCCTATGGCTGATCTGCCCACCCCTTATCCGGTGTTGCGCGATCTGGATCGCGGTGTTTACGTCAAAGGCGACGCGGGCAAACTGGTCTTTGGCGGGTTTGAGCCGAATGCCAAAGTCTGGGATGCGTTTGGCCCAGAAGGCGACCGCCCATTTCTGGAATTGCCCGAGGATTGGGATCAGTTCATGCCGTTCATGACCGCGGCGCTGGCGTTGGTTCCCGGGTTGGAAGCGGCGGGCATTCAGCACTTTATGAACGGCCCCGAGAGCTTCACCGCCGACACAAAACCCCTGATTGGTCAGACGCCCAATGTCGATGGGTTGTTTGTAGCAGCCGGGATGAACTCGGTCGGCGTGATGTCTTCGGCGGGCGTCGGACGCGTGCTGGCCGATTGGATGGTCGACGGTGAGCCGCCGATGGACCTGTGGGAGGTCGATATCGCCCGTGTCGATCCGCTGACGGCTGACAAGGATCACATTGAATCCCGGATGAAAGAGGCGGTCAGCGATGCCTTTGCTCTGCACTGGCCGTTCAAACAGCCCAAAGCCGGGCGTGGCCTGCGAAAGTCGGCGCTGCATGATCGCTGGTCCCTAGCGGGCGCGCAATTCGGCCTGACCGCCGGTTGGGAGCGCGGACTTTGGTATGCCCAGGACGATAGTGAGCGCGATTTGCCCTATTCGGTAGGCGATCAGCCCTGGTATCCGATTGCGCAGCGCGAGGCCGCGCAGATGCAGGAAGGCGCGGCGCTGATTGACCTGTCACCCTTCGGAAAATTCGACATTCAGGGCCGGGATGCATTGTCGGTGTTACAGTATCTGACAACCGCCAATCTGGATGTGCCCGTCGGACGCGCGGTGTATACCCTGCTGACAAATGGCAAGGGTGGAACCGAGGCAGATGTAACCATCGCTCGGGTCGCGTTAGATCGTTTTCGCATGACCTCAGCTGCCGCGAGCCGGCAAAAGGATCTGGCTTGGTTGCGTCGGCACAGCGCTGGGCGCGACGTGATAATTACTGACGTAACCGAGGCCGAGGTGGTCATCGGCGTTATGGGCGGCGGTTCCCGAGATGTGCTCAGATCTTTGTCCAACGCGGATTGGGACGACTTCCCGTTTTCAACCTTCAAGACCGTGACAATTGCAGGCAAGACTGCCACGGCCACGCGCGTCAGCTTTGTGGGTGAACTTGGTTGGGAACTGTCCATTGCGGTGGAACAAGGTGGCCCAGTCTTTGACGCGCTCTACGCCATAGGGGCCAGACCTTTGGGCCATTTCGCCGTGGATGGTTGCCGGATCGAGAAAGGGTTCAAGCATTGGGGCCACGATCTGGGTCCCGAGATTACGCCGCTTGAGGCCGGGCTTGACTTTGCCATTGACTGGAACAAGGATTTTCTGGGCAAGGATGTTCTGTCCGCCCAGAAAGAACGGGGCCTGACCCGCAGGCAGGTGATGTTCGACATCCCCACGCATCCTTTGATGTTGCATGACGAACCCATATTGGAAAACGGCCGCGTTATCGGCATGACCACCAGCGGCGCGCGTGGTGCTCGCACCGGACTGACGCTGGCGCTGAGTATGATTGAGGTTGCGACAGGCGAGAAACTGTCCGCCACCTGCGAACGAAAGTTCGAAATTGAAGTCGCGGGTGTGCGTCATCAGGCCAATGTGCTGATGCGCCCCCCGTTTGATCCCACAGGCGAAAGGATGCGCGGATGAGCACCACCAACGCTCGGGTCCTGATCATCGGCGGGGGCGCAATGGGCGTGTCCCTCATGTACCATCTGACCAAGGCGGGCTGGACCGACGTTGTTCTGACCGAAAAGAACGATCTGACCCACGGTTCGACATGGCATGCAGCGGGCCTTTGCACGCATTTCGCCCACAACCCGACCATTCAGGAACTGCGCGCCACATCCGTGCGACTGTATCGTGATATCCTGCCGGAAGAGACCGGTGATACGTGTGGTTTTCACCGCTCTGGTGCGATGCGGATTACCTCAAACCCGGACCGGATGGACGAGTTCGCTCATGTCGCGGGGCTTAGCCGTTTTACTGGGTACGACTTACAACTGCTGAAACCCGAGGACATTGAACGCCTGCACCCGCTGGCCCGAACCGAAGGTTTGCTCGGTGGCATATATGAGCCCGATGACGGCCATGTGGACCCGTCTTTGGCCACTAACGCGATGGCCAAGGTGGCGCGTCAGAACGGTGCCACGATCCTGCGGTACAACCCGGTGACCGCAATCCGGCGCGAGGATGACGCCTGGGTGGTCGAGGCGGAAAAAACCACGATCCGTGCTTTGCATATCGTCAATGCTGCCGGCACCTGGGGATGGGAAATAGGGCATATGATGGGGCTGAATATTCCCTCTGTGCCAGTGTTGCACCAATATCTGGTGACTGACACGGTTGAGGCGGTATCCGACCGCATCAAACAGGGCCTGCCCGAGCTGCCGATGATCCGCGACCCGGAAGAAAGCTGGTATGTGCGGCAGGAACGCGACGGTCTGATCCTTGGGCCGTATGAGAAAGACGCACAGCCCTGGTCGGTCGACGGCTGCCCGCCCGAATTCGGAGCCGACCTGATGCCGCCCGATCTGGACCGGGTCGAGGACATCATAATGATGGCGATGGAGCGTATCCCCGCGTTGGAAACCGGTGGCATCAAATCTGTCGTCAATGGCCCGATTACCTTTACACCAGACGCCAACCCTCTGATCGGTCCGGCGCATGGTTTGCCGAATGCCTGGCTGCTGACCGGATCGTCGATGGGCGTGATGGAGGGAGGCGGTTCAGGCTGGTTTTTGGCCCATTGGATGACCCACGGCGCGCCGCCGATGGACGCGCTGGCAGTAGACAGCCGCCGTTTTGGCAGCTGGGCCGATCGCGACTATCGCGTCGATAAAGCTATCGAATGCTTCGGTTTGCAATTTGGTGTGCATTACCCGCAAGAAGAGCGCCCCGCAGCACGTGGCAAGCGCCTATCTCCCTTGCATGACTTGATGGTCGAGCGTGGCGCCGTCATGGGAACGGCCTATGGTTGGGAGCGGCCCAACTGGTTCAGCGACAAGCAGGGCGACGAGGCGGTGCCTAGCTTCCGCCGCACGAACTGGTTCGAACCGGTTGCGCGAGAATGCCAGGTCGTGACGCATTCGGTCGGGCTTGCCGACATGTCGGTGTTCTCGAAATTCGAAGTAAAGGGCACGGATACCCGCGCATTTGTGGACTCCATCGGCACGAATCTTGCTCCAAATGTTGGCCGCATCGGACTGACGCATGCCCTGACCCCTACTGGGGGAACGCATTCGGAGTTCACAGTCTCGGTTCTGGCCGAAAACGAGTTCTATCTCACCTCGGCTGCAGCCGCAGAAGAGATGGACGAGGATCTGTTGCGCGCTCGCGCGGATGGATTCGACGTTTCCATCACGCGAGTTACCGAGAATTATGGCGTGCTTGGTCTGATGGGACCGAAATCTCGCGACGTCCTGTCTACGCTGACGGACGCTGATTTGGGGGCAGGGTTCCCTTGGCTCTCGGTTCGCGAGATTACAATTGCGGGCATTCCCGTGCGCGCGTTGCGCGTGTCATATGTGGGAGAACTGGGTTGGGAGCTGCACGTCGCAGCCGACCAGATGCGCGCATTGTTCCTGGCCATTGAAGCAGCGGGAAAGCCCTATGGGCTAAGTTTGTTCGGGGCTTATTCCATGAACGCCATGCGCCTTGAAAAGGGTTACCGAGCCTGGGGCGCGGACTTCACGACTGAGCGGACGCCTGCCGAAACGGGAGCGGGTTTCCTGATCAAGATGGACCACGACTTTATCGGCAAGAACGCCCTGGCCGCGCGTTTGGAAAGCGATAATCGCTGGGAGATGGTCCTGCTTGAAATTGAAGCCGGGGATGTTGATCCATATTACGCGCATGGGGTGATCCAAGGGGATCGAATGGTCGGTATTGTCACCTCGGCCGCCTATGGTCACCGAACGGGAAAAACACTGGCGCTGGCCTATCTGCGTGATCGGAACGCGAAGGAGGGACTGGAGGTTCAAATTCTTGGGCAACAACGAGACGCGAAAATTCTGTCAAAACCTCCGTTTGATCCGGCGAACGCCCGAATGAAACACTAGAACCCGCGTGGAGTTTTCGCAGCAATCCGGGGGGAAATTGGTGAGGCCCGTTGTCCACTGTTTTTGAAATTGCGCTCGAGGACATCATAGCGCGGAAACCAGCCAAATCATGACCCAGATTAAGGCTGAATTGCGCTTTAGCAGCGGGTGTTCAGGCTGGGGGATCACTGTTGGGAGCGGCCTTTCCGAACAGGTGATTTCAATCGTGTGATCAGCCGACTTTCAATTTTCAATTGCGAGGGGCGGGCGGAATTTCACCGGTTTCCCTTGTAGCGTTCGTCGCGAGGTGAAAAAGCGGAAAACGCGACATGATGTGTTGCGATCAAGGGAAACCGCAATATGGCGGGTGATAGAGGCGCCGTTTTCCTACGTGGGCCATCCGAAAAAGATATCCCCCAGCTACCGGAACATAATGCGCACTCTTGCCGAATCAAATTGTTTTGTGTTCTGTCGCGGCGATGGTTCCCGACCGCGTTTTGCGGGAAGGGATAAAAGGGAATACGGTGCGGCCTTCTCGAAAAGCCAAATCCGTGACTGCCCCCGCAACTGTAGGCGGTGAGCGACCCGAGATCGTCCACTGGGCTATTGCCTGGGAAGGATCGGGACAGCGTCGACCCGCAAGTCAGGAGACCTGCCATCCGAATATTAATGAACCTGGGCGGGGTGTCCCAGAGGGAGATGTCAATGTTTCAAACGGCCCATGCCGTCCGCAACCTTGCACCTGCTTCGCCCCCTTCCAACCGGAGGAGGCGATGTCGTTGTACTTGCAAAATTCTGATTTCCGACCTTGCATAACCCACAGGGTCAAAGCCACCTTGTCCAGATTCAGCATTCACGAGTACGCCGTAACCGTCGGGGCAGCCCGATGACACGGCGCGCATCGCATAATGACGCCGGAGCGCAAAAAGGCCGCTGTTTTTCTGAACTCAGCGTACCGGTACTGGTATCGGGGGCGTTGGCGCTGTCCGCTCTGTTGTGGTTCGCGATTTACACGGTGATCTGATGTCTGCTGTTCTTCAACTTCGCGATTTGACTCTCGGATACCGTGATCTGACACTGTTCCACCGGTTGTCCATGGACATCGAAGCGGGCTCGACTCTGGCCGTATTGGGTGCCAACGGGTCCGGTAAAAGCACATTTGTCAAAATGCTGCTTGGACTGATGGACCCGCTTTCGGGCAATCTTGCCTGGCCAAAAGGCCGCCCCCGTGAAATTGGCTATCTGGCGCAGATGACCGAGTTTGACCGTCGCTTCCCCATTCGCGTGCGGGATCTTGCGGCGATGGGGGCTTGGCGAGGGTTTGGGTTTCGAAACGGGCTGGACCATGCGGCGCGCGACAGAATGGTAGCTGCGCTGGATGAGGCCGGTGTTCTCGACATCGCGGACCGCCCCTTGCACATGCTGTCCGGCGGGCAATTGCAGCGCGCCCTGTTCGCACGGGTCATCATGCAGGATGCGCCGCTGATTTTGTTGGATGAGCCCTTTGCAGCCGTGGACCAAAGCACGGAGGCGCATTTGTTGTCGATCATTCGTCGATGGCGCGATGAAGGCCGCGCGGTTGTTTTGGTCGTTCACGACCTCTCTTCTGTACTGGACCATTGCAGCCATGCCCTGCTTTTGGGCGGGCAAGAAGCAACGCATGGTTCGGTAAACGACGTGCTCACACCCGACCGGCTGGTAGCCCAAGGGTATCTATCGGAAAGCCAAGCCTCCTGGATGTTCCGGGGCGGGCCAGCAAATGCGGAGCGCACACATGCTTGAACTCTTCACCGAAATGTGGAGCTTTGCTTTCATGCGGCGCGCCTTCGTGGCGACCACAGTCCTTTCCGCCTCGGTTGCTCCGGTAGGAGCCTTCCTCGTGTTGCGTCGCTTGTCCCTTGCCGGGGAGGCGATGGCCCATGCGATCACGCCGGGCATCGTTATCGGGTTTGTGACCGCCGGCCTATCGGTGATGTCGCTGCTGGTTGGAGGTCTGATTGCGGGTGTGGGTGTAGCCATACTAACCGCTTTTCTGGCGCGCAGGACGATTTTGCGCAGCGATGCCAGCCTTGCGTCGCTGTATCTGATTGCGTTGGCTGTCGGTATCTTCATCCTGTCGGCGGCAGGATCCGCCGTTCCGCTCAAAAGCTTCCTGTTTGGCTCGATCCTCGGGATCGACGACGCTTCGATGATGCTTGTGGGTGGAGTTGCGACTGTGACCCTGGTCGCCTTTGCCTTCCTGTTGCGACCTCTGATCGTCAGCACGTGCGACCCGGTCTTTTTTGAAACCCAGACGCGGCGGCCTTGGTTGATTGATCAGGGTTTCATGCTGCTTTTGGTTCTGAACCTGCTGGCGGCGTTCAAGACGCTTGGCACGCTGATGGCCGTTGGTTTGATGATCCTGCCTGCCACTGCGGCGCGCTACTGGGCGAGCACCATAACGGCGCAGCTGGTACTGGGTTTCATTTTCGCCCTGTCCAGTTGCTGGATCGGGCTGACACTGTCCTACTTTTTCCCGGAAACGCCCTCCGGCCCTGCAATTGTGCTGGTCGCGGGTGGTTTGTTTCTGTTCTCAGCCATTTTCGGCCCCTTAGGCTTTGGCGGCCGGTTGCGCAAACCGTCCGTTTCAAAAGACATCCCCGTTGCGCAAGTTCATCAAGAAGAGCGAGCAAAATGACTCTTGTGAAATCCCTCTATGCCGGCATCGCCTCGGCGTCCCTTGCTTTGGCCGCACTGCCGGCTGCGGCTGCTGAAGACGACGTCCGGATCGTGGCCAGCTTCTCGATCCTTGGCGACATGGTCGAAGAAGTTGTCGGCGAACTGGCAACAGTCACGACCATTGTCGGCCCCGACGCTGATGCTCATGTCTATCAGCCTTCGGTTGCCGACGCGAAGGCCGTGGCCAAGGCTGACATCATCTTTGTCAATGGACTGGGTTTTGAAACCTGGTCAGACACCCTGATCTCAGAGTCTGGAACCAAAGCGTCTGTACACGTTGCAACCGACGGTATCACGCCGGTCAAAGTGGATGGTGAGACCGACCCCCACGCATGGAACTCTTTGTCAAACGGCGTGATCTATGTGACCAACGTCGCCGACGTTATGAAAGAAGCCATGCCCGAGCATGCAGACGAGATCGTTGCCAATGCCAAAGCCTATATAGCTGAGCTTGAGGCGTTGGATGCCGAAACCAAAGCCAAGCTGGCAAACCTGCCCGCGAACCGCCGCACCGTCGTGACGGCTCATGACGCGTTCGGCTATCTTGCGGACGCTTACGGACTGACCTTCCTTGCGCCGGTCGGCATCGACACCGAGGCTGAACCTTCCGCCAAGCAGCTTGCCGTTCTGATCGACCAGTTGAAGGCTGATGGTGCCGCTGCCCTGTTCGTGGAAAACATCACCAGCCCGGCTTTGGTTCAGCAAATTTCGGACGAGACAGGTATCGTGATCGGCGGTCGTCTTTTCTCCGATGCTTTGTCCGAGCGCGGCGGTCCGGCCACAAGCTATCTGGCGATGTTCCAGCACAACCTGGGCACTCTGCTGGACGCGCTGGCACACGAGACCGCAAGCTAATCTGAAGTCACGCGCGGGGTGGTTTTTGAATGATCGCCTCGCGCAACCTGACCGAAACCATGTTTGTGGCTGGGTCAACGGTTGCACCGCTGCATTAGGCGGTCATTGCGAACGGCGAATGTGTTATTCACCAACAAACTCTGGCCGATGCAAAGCAACTAAAAGCCAGCTTTTGACCAAATTTGTGTGTGCCGGACTTTCATTTTCAGCGAGTGACAGATCCCGTCAAACTGAGGCAGAAGACCAGCTATTCGCATGCTCTGACTCTCAAGGCCGAAGATCGGTCTGACTGAAGCAGGCCAATCTCGAAAAACCACCGATGTCGCAATCAGTCGGTATTTTGGTTCTGTTTTCAATACGGTTGAGCCATTGCCTGTGCGGACGAGGGTCGGATGACAACCGGTTTGAACGAGATTTCGACCAGACTAGAACACCGCAGGCGAAGTGTGTTTTTCGTTTTTGCAGCCGGTGTCTTGTGGTCGACAGTTGGGCTTGGCATCCGGCTGATCGAAGACGCGGTCGTCTGGCAGATATTGCTCTACCGGTCGATCAGCCTCAGCATTTTCCTGTTTGTTGTGATCCGATTGCGCACCGGAGAGACGCCTATCACGCATCTCCGGCGTCTCGGCTTTCCTGCGGTAGTTGCAGGGCTGTCGCTGGTTGCGGCCTATTCTGGTGGGATCTATGCGATCCAGGTCACTTCTGTCGCGAATGCGATGCTTTTGTTTGCTACCGCGCCATTCATGGCTGCGGTTTTGGGATGGATTGTTCTGAAGGAAGAAGTGCGCGGCGCGACCTGGGTATCTATCGCCGTCGCCATCTGCGGTATTGCCATCATGGTCGCGGACAAGTCCGGGGGTGGAGCTCTGAGAGGTAGTCTGGCCGCGTTGGGATCGGCCGTTGGGTTTGCCGTTTTCACGGTGGCGCTGCGTTGGGGAAAATCCGGTGAAATGCTGCCCTCGGTGTTCCTTTCGGGCGTATTCGCCATTTTCATCACTTTTGCTGTCTGCAAGTTTCTGCAACTTCCTTTGCTTCTGTCCCCTCGCGATGGTGGCATAGCGATGGCCATGGGCGTCTTTCAGGTCGGGGCAGGCCTTATCCTGTACACTCTCGGGTCGCGTGGCTTGCCCGCTGCAGAACTTGTTCTGCTGTCATTGGCAGAGGTTCTGCTTGGTCCGGTTTGGGTGTGGGTTTTTCTGGGTGAAACAGCATCTTTCCACACGTTGCTCGGCGGTAGTGTGCTGTTGGCCGCAATTGTCGGAAACGCGGTTTCTGGAATGGTGCGAGCCCCTCCGCCCGTGTCAGGTTGATAAAAAACCGTGGGTTCGTCCTGATTGCTGGTTGCCGGATTCTGTCGGCAGCTCGTTGGATGATGGGAATAGCTGTGACATGCCAAGGGTAACCAGCGAAATAAGTGGCTGAATGTAGTCACTTATTGGCGGTTAGCTTTTCAGTCGCTACCATCGATGGCGTTCGGATGCTCTGTGAAGGAAACAACCGAGCTTTAAAATCATAGGAGGGCGAATAATGACCGCGAAGCATTTTTTCGGACGTGCCGCAATAGTAACCCTTGTATTTGGGCAGATCGCGACGGCAGCGCTGGCCGAGACGTTTTCGTTGACCGGGCAATACGAGGGACGATACGCCTGTGACAGTACCACGGGGGGTGTTCCTGCAAGCTGGTCAGACCCGATGCGCGCCGGGATCGTGCAGGATGGGGACGACATATCCATTGACCTGCTCTACACCGACAAACAAGAGCTTGGGGCCGAATACTCGCTTTACTCTGGCTCAATCGCACTGTCACCTGATGGCACGTTGATCAGCGGTTACTTTGAGGCCTGTGGCGGCACTTTCCCATCAAAAGAGCTGGCGCGGTTTTTCCCGGCATCAACCTCATCTGCGCCGTTCAGCTTGTCGGTCACGAGTGTCTGGGCTTCGGATCAGGTGCCGAACATTCCGGGACTGACGGTTCAGACCTGCATTTGGAGCCTTACGCGCGTGTCTACGGACACTCCCAAAATACGATCTTGTGATACGAATTCTCAGTAGACGATCCCCTAAATTGGCCAAGGCCGTCAAAAATCTTAGAAATTCTGCAAAATATTTATCGCGGCAACCTCAGTTGACGTAGGGGAAGACGGGAATCTTTCTAAGATCGCAAAATATCTATATATTGATGCATATTAGCGTCAATTGGCCGGCTCGGTGTCTGTGCCAAAATTGGAATTGCGCAAGGGTGGAACCACGGGGTTACGGCTGAACCCGGACCGATCGAGCGCGCCGGGACGGTTACAATCGCGCCCCTGAAACCCATATAGCCGCCAATCTGTTAACTTTCACTGTGCCTTGGCAGGTGTCCGATCCACCTGCAAGGCCCATAACAAACAGGATGGTCCCGATGAGTTTCATTCTAAAAAGTAGCCTGGTTACACAAATCATTGTCGGGCTCATCGCTGGTGTTCTTCTCGCCGCTGTCTGGCCTCAGGCTGGCATGGCGATGGGTTTGCTCGGCGACTTCTTTGTCGATGCGCTGAAAGCGGTCGCGCCGGTTCTGGTGCTGATCCTGGTCTGTGCCGCGATCACCAACCACAAGAAGGACAGTGAGGCCCGTATGGGCCCGGTCGTGTTTCTGTACATCCTCGGCACTTTCGCGGCAGCTTTGGTTGCGGTTTTGGCCAGCTTTGTGTTTCCGGTCTCATTGCAACTGACTGGAACACCTCAGATCATGGATGCCCCCGACGGTCTGGCCGAGGTTGTGAAGAACATCCTGCTTAAGATCGTGGATAACCCGGTCAATGCCCTGGCACAGGCCAACTACATCGGCATTCTCGCCTGGGCGATTGGTTTAGGCCTGGTCTTCCGTCATGCCAGCGCCACGACCAAGACGTTCATGCAGGATCTGGACAACGGGATCACCAAGATCGTTTCCGCCATTATCCGCGTCGCACCGATTGGCATTTTCGGCATTGTCGCCTCGACCATTGCGGAAACCGGGTTCGGCACGCTGCTCGGCTATGCCAACCTGCTGATATTGTTGATTGGTTGCATGGCGTTCATGGCGCTTGTGGTCAATCCGCTGATCGTGTTCCTGCGTATTCGGCAAAACCCCTATCCACTAGTGTTCACCTGTCTCAGAGAATCTGGCATTACAGCATTCTTCATGCGCAGTTCCGCCGCCAACATCCCGGTTAACATGGAGCTGTGCCGGCGGATGAATCTGGATGAAGAGACCTATTCGGTCACCATTCCGATTGGTGCCACCATCAACATGGGCGGCGCGGCCATAACCATCACCGTCATGACACTGGCCGCAGTTCACACCATGGGCATCGAGGTCGACTTCCTCTCGGCTCTGTTGCTGAGCATCATCGCAGCAATCGCCGCGACCGGAGCCTCGGGCGTTGCGGGCGGATCGCTACTGTTGATCCCGATGGCCGCCAGTCTGTTCGGAATCGACAACGCCACAGCCATGCAGGTTGTCAGTATCGGGTTCATTGTCGGCGTCCTGCAGGATTCTGCAGAAACTGGGCTGAACTCGTCAACAGACGTTCTGTTCACTGCGGCGGGGTCGTACAAACAAGGTGATCCCTACCCGCAAAAGCTACCTCTGAACGAGGTCCCTGCGTAAGTTGAACTCACGCTCTCTTTGAGAGACCTATAGTCAGAGGATGCGCCGCTAAGGGGCGCATCCTGCCTTAGGCACAATACCCGGGTTCCGGCCAGAGCGAATCTAGGCGCGCTCTTTTGAATTCAAACACTTGATGCCCCGGCGCCCCGTATGTCTTGCTGCAAGCCCGTTAGTCGCAGGCGGCGGTCACGATCATTTCGACCTTCAACACATCGCGGGCGAGCTTGGATTCCCCGCACGCGCGGGCAGGTGCATGGCCTTCCGGTACCCATGCGTCCCAAACGGCATTCATTTCGGCAAAGTCCGCTATGTCAGCGAGCCAGATTTCACATTTCAGAATACGGGTCTTGTCGCTTCCGGCCTTTGCCAACAGGTCCTCGACCTTGGCCAGGATGTCGCGCGTTTGCTCGGTCACGGATTCCGCGTCCGACGTCTGGCCGCACAGATAGGCGACGCCGTTGTGTTTGACGATCCGGCTCATACGTTGGCCGGTTTCGATCCGGGTGATGGTCATGTCGTGTGTCTTTCCCTTTATGGAACCTGATGGTGATTACGCGCGGCGCAAGAGCGGAGAAATGCAGGTTTCTTGCTATCAGCTGGTCGTCAACTCGGTTTGATAGCCGAATAATGCGGGCAGCCCGCCGGTGTGCAGCATTACGACTTTCTGTCCGGGCTGGATTTTGCCCACATCTACCAAATGCAGTAAACCCGCGAAGGTTTTTGCAGAGTAAACAGGGTCAAGGAAAACGCCCTCGGTCCGGGCCATCATCTCTAATGCATTGCGGGTCGTGGCGCTCAACTTGCCGTAACCCGGTGCCAGTGCCTCGTCCAGAACCTCGATCTTGGCCTGCAGAGCCGGCGCATCAATCTCAAGCAAATCCGCCAGTTTCTGCAAGACCGACTGCATTCGGGCATGCTGCTTGTGTCTGTCCCGACGGACGCAGACCCCGAATACCGGGGAATTCACCCCAGCCAGCGCGACTCCGGTCAACAACCCTCCGTGCGTTGCACCACTGCCCGATGGGACGACGACCGCATCAAAATCGGGCATTTGCTGGCACAATTCCTGTCCGGCAACGACATAGCCCAATGCGCCCAGCGGTGGATGGTTCAGACCCAGATGGATCACGTATGGTTTGCGTCCATCAGCCTTCAGCTCTTCCGCGCGGGCGTGCAGCGCAGCGTCGGCGCCTGCTTCGTCCTCACCCTCGGGATAGCTCATATGCTCGGCACCCAGAATTTTGGCCAACAGCACATTGCCCGAAGTGTAGTAATCCGGTCCCATACCAGAAACACGCTCTTCCAGTTGCAGAACGGATTGCATACCCAAACGGGCTGCTGCCGCAGCTGCGGAGCGCACATAGTTTGACTGAACGGCACCTGTGATTAAAATGGTGTTCGCTCCCTGTTGCAGCGCGTCACCGAAGTAGAACTCCAACTGGCGTGTTTTGTTTCCACCAAATCCTAGGCCGGTCAGGTCGTCGCGTTTGAGCCAGAGGTCGATGCCCAGTGTGCTCGACATCCGGTCCAGCCTTTCCAGCGGTGTCGGACCGGACATGAGCCGGGCCCGAGGGAAACTGGCCAGAGTGTTTGTTGGTGTCATCTTCTGCCCTCCGAAACTATGCCATCGCGAAAGCGCGTTGAAAGAGAACACAGCAAGCAATCAGGGAAACGACCCGAATGGCTGTCGTGGTGAATGTCTGCGGCAGGTAAGCGCCGGTGGCGCGACCTAGCAAGCTGCCGACCAGAGTTGTGACAATAAAGATCCAAAGTTGCGACCCGTACGGGATTGCCTGAGCCCCAGAAAAACTGTGCAACAGAAAGGCGATACCGTATGCCACCAGCGCAATGGGTTGAACCAGCTTGGCGACATCTTTGCCCGAGCGGCCTTTTGCAATCAAACCGAACACCATCAAAGGGCCGGGCGTTGCCGCCCAAACGGTCGCAAGACCGGACAATCCGGATACCGCTGAAAATCCCGCAGTTCCAATCGCGTTGTGAAAAGGGATCAGGGTCGTGATCAGACCGATCAGCAGCAGGCAGGCGGTCAGGGCCAGAACAAATGCCTCGTTCAACATGGGATAAACGGCAAGACCGGCAATCACTCCGATAAGGCATCCAAAAACTGCGATGCGAATAGTCTTGCCTTCGGTCTGAAGGATGTGCCTGTCGGTGGCTGCGGCTGACACAACGGTGTTCAACAGAAGCAGAACAGGAACAGCGGTCGACGTACCAAGCAAAACCATCATTGGCGGCCCAGCAATGATGCTGAACCCAATGCCGACCCCGACCTGCAGCATGGCGCCAAGGCAGATGGCGGCTATCAGAATGGATAGTTCGACGGACACTTCAACCCCTCATGGCAGCGACCACCCGTTGCAACGGTGGAAGTATCCAGAGTTTCGAGCCAGGTCCATGCCTATATCGTCGGGGCCCGACCTGGCCCAATAATCCGTGATGATCCGCGGCATCATCGCGACCAAGGCATGATCCCTGAATACGAACTTCGGGCTGCAACGGAATGCGCCATTTGTGCCAGCGTCGTCAGGTCGAAGACCGGAAGACGCAGCTCTTCCTGAAGCCGGGCGGCGTAGGGCGGCAGATCCGTGCATTCCAAAACTAGTGACCGTATTTCGGGCGTTTGGCGCTTCAGGCGCCGGGCTGCCTCCAGAACTTCGGCTTCGATCACATCGGTATCCATACGAGTCCGCATGTTGCGCAAGATCACCTCGGCGAATTCTCTGGTGTGCTCTAACCCTTGTACTGCAACCGGGATCTCTGCTGCTCCGACGCCTTCGAAATGCTGCGGAGTCAGGGCCGACGCGTCTGCCGTCAACACACCCACCGGAGCGTTGGCTCCGGTCATGTGGTAGGCCAAAGGGACCTGGATCAGACTGGATGCGAAGACAGGTACGGAAACGGCTGCCGCCAATTCCTTTTGAAACAACGCCAGGAAACCGCAGCTGCCGGTTATGGCCCGTACGCCTTCGGCCTCAAGATGCTGTGCGCCTTTGATAAAAGGCTCCAAGAGTTCCGGAGAGGGATTGTTCAACAGGGTCGGAACTGTGACGCCGTCGATCATCTCATAGAGCACCGGAAACGGCAGGCTGGACGGGTTCTTGATGTGACCGGGTGGTTTCGGAAAATAACTTTCAAGGCACAAAACCCCAATCGATGCCCCGCAAATGTTTTGGCCGCCATCGTAAATTGGCATGGTGTTCAGGTCCTTTCGATTTGGGGTTTAAAACCGGGCCAGCAAAAACGGGTCCAGATTGACGTTTGGGCTGCGCCCGGACACAAGGTCGGCAATGAGCTCGCCGGTTTTCGGGGCCATCATCAACCCATAGTGAGAGTGCCCGAACGCGGTGTAGAGTCCGTCATTGCCATCTACAGAGCCGATTGCAGGAAGGCTGTCGGGAAAGGACGGGCGTCGTCCCATCCAGAAACGTGCCTCGTTTGTCTCAAGGTTCGGGATCATGGACTTTGCTTGTTTGGTCAGGATCGTTTCCTTACGCGGATCGACGGGGGCGTCGATATCGGCAAACTCGGCCGTGCCGGCGACCCGCAGGCCGCCTTGCATAGAACTTGCGACAACCTTTGCATCCACATCCATGACCGAGTTGTTCAATTCCGCCGAGGGGATCGGGAACTCAACGTGATAACCCCGTTCGGCGACAAGCGGCACAGGCAGGCCCAGCGGCTTCAGCAAGTCGGCGGACCAAACACCAGCCGCCAGTACGACGCACTGGGCGTGCAGTGTTTCCTGCGGGGTAGTAAGCGTCCAGCCGCCATCCTCAGCTCGGGTCAGTTTTGTAACCTCGGTTCGTACGATCTCAGCACCTTGCATGCGCGCTTTGTCTGCCAGAACCGCACCCATGCGCCCCGGAGAGGTCACGCGTGCCTGACCCTTGATCACGATTGCTGCCTTGAACGCATCCGTCAGCGCGGGTTCAAGGCGCCGAAGCTCGTCGCCGTCGATGCGCTCCAGATCGCCGCCCTTTTCCTTACGGATCAGGTAATCAAGCCCGCCCAGATTGGCTTGTTCCGGATGGCGGAAAGCATGGACATAATAGCTGTCGGTGATCAGGTCTTCGTGCCCTGTGCCTTGCAAATGTCGGCGGTAAAGATCGATGGACGGGCGGCACAAAATTTCCATCGCATCCGAGACCTCGCGAACGGTCTTTTCGCCGGAGTTGCCCAAGAAACGCATTCCCCAGGGGATCATTTTTGGCCAGAAGGCAAGTCGAACTGACAGCGCGCTTTTCGGATCCAGCAACATCTGGGGAATTTTCTTCCAGATACCTGGCATCGCTTGTGGAATAATCGACCATGGCGACACCACACCGGCATTGCCAAACGAGGTTTCCTGCCCCGGTTCGCCCCGGTCGATGAGCCGGACCGGGACGCCGCGTTCCTGTAGCGACAAGGCGCAGCAAACGCCGACGATCCCAGCGCCGATAATGGTGACTTGTTCTGTCATCGTGTCACGCCGGAGAATGGCTGCGATTGCGACCGATCAACTGGGTGACGATGACCGGTGAGGCCACGGCCAGCGCGATCAGATCCGCAGTCAGGCTTGGCGCGACGAAAATGACCCCGGCGATTGCCATCAAAACCCGCGATGCAATGTTCATCGGTTTCAGCCAATAGCCCACCACTGCGGCCGACAGCGCGATCACCCCTGCAATACAGCTGGTTGCGGTGTAGGTGAACTCCCAGAGGTTGAACCCGGTTGACGACACGAACAGTAGAACCGGAGCGTAGACAAAGGCCATTGGCGCGATCACCTTACCCAAGCCAAGTGTAAAGGCGGACAATCCGGTTCGGAATGGGTTCGAGTTGGCAATGGCTGCGGCCGCGTAGGCCGATGTACAGACCGGGGGCGTGATCTCGGACACCACACCATAGTAGAGGACGAACAGGTGGCTTGCGATCGGCGGAACACCCAGCTGTGCCAGCGCAGGCTGGGCGACGGAAACCAGCATGATGTACAGCGCGGTCGTCGGGATGCCCGCGCCCATCAGGATGCAGACAACAGCAATGAAGACCAGCGAGATGAACAGCTGCAGGTCTTCCATGGCAAACAGCTGGAAGCTGCCGAACGAGATCATGTTATAGAGATCCGCCGCCAGATTGCCCGCGCCTTGCGTCACCATAAAGCCGATGCGGAAGCCGATGCCGGTCGTGTTGATCACGCCTACAACGATGCCCACCGCTGCGGCCGCAGCACCCACGGCCAGCGAGTATTTCACGCCCAACTCGACCGCCTGAAGCATCTCGGGGACTTCGATCCGTTTTTGCGGGTTAAGCGTCGCGATTACGGACAGAGTACACAAGATTGCCGTCATGGTCAGATCGAACCCGCCATCTGAAAATTTCCATAGCACAAAGGCCAGGAACGCCGCCGCGTAAATCAGTGTCGGAGGCTGTTTCAGGCGCGACATGCCGGCTATCACCGCCAGCGAGATACCGCAGAAGGCCGACATGAAGGGCGTGTAACCGGTGAACAGAACCACCAACAGTCCGATCAGAGGCACAATGTTGGCCCAGCCTTCGGCCCAGACGGCCTTGAGCTGCGGCAGTTGCTCTTTCGCCAGACCTTTCAGGTTCAGCTTGCGCGCCATCAGGTGCACCACAGCGAAGACACCGACATAGTGCAGGATGGCCGGGAAGATCGCCGCGATCACGATGGTTGTGTAGGGAACCTCAAGGAACTCGGCCATGATGAAGGCGGCTGCGCCCATGATCGGCGGAGTGATCTGACCACCGGCCGAAGAAGCAGCTTCGACGCCGCCTGCAAAATGGCCGGGGTATCCAAGGCGCTTCATGTTGGGAATTGTCAGCGCGCCGGTTGATACGGTGTTGGCCACCGAAGAACCCGAGATCGTGCCGAAGAAGGCCGAGGATACCACCGACACTTTTGCCGGACCGCCGGTATAGCGGCCCGCCAAAATCGTTGCGTTGTCGATGAAAAGCTGTCCCAACCCGGTGCGCTGCGCGATCACGCCAAACAGCACGAAATGGAACACGATGGTCGAAACAACCCAAAGGGTGACGCCGTAGATGCCTTCCTGCGGGAAATACATCGACGACACGAAGGTTTTGAAATTCACGCCGGGATGCTGCAGCAGGCCGGGGAAATAGGGCCCGAGCAGGGCGTATGAGATAAAGACACAGATGATCAGCGGCAGCACCCAACCCAAAGTGCGGCGCGCGATGTCCAGCACCAGCAGGATGATGATCACGCCCAAAATCACGTCGTAAGTGTTGGGGTTACCCATGCGGAACGTCTGTTCCTCGATCCCCAGGAGCGGAATGCCGCGCCAGGCGACGCCGACATACAGCGCAGCGATGATCCCCAGGGCCATGAAGACCAGATCATACAGGGGGATGTTGCCGATGCGGAACCGGCTTACCTTGAGCGCATAGAGGCTTTTGGCGCCGATAATCGGGATTGTTGCGTAGACCAAAATGAACAGCAGGGCCAGATAGATGCCCATATGCCAGTGATCGGCGGGCAGACCAAAACCGGCCGTGAAGAATTCATAGAATGCAAAGATCAGGGCAACGACACGCAGAACCTTACCGGTTGTCGGTGTGACTTGCCGGACGGCGGCGCCTTCGTCGAATTGTTCTTCAATGGCAGCCAGTTCCTCGGCTGTCAGCTCGTGGTCATCAAGTTTCTGTGTCTCGGACATGATGGCCCCCCTGATTACGCGTATTTCGAGTACCCGGTGCCCCAGATGGGACACCGGACGTTTAGGTTTCGTAAAGCTGAATTACTGAAGAAGCCCGGCTTCTTTGTAGAACTTCTCAGCGCCCGGATGCAGCGGAACACCCAGCGCCTCGACACCGTCCAGGGCCGTATCGGCTGTGATCTGCTTGCCCTTGGCATGACCGTTATCCAGCAACTTGCGGGTGTTGTCGTTCCACAGGGCTTTGGTCAACTCATAGACCAGATCGTCCGACAGGTCCGAGGACACAACCAGCATTGCGCTGACCGCGGGGGTTTTGGTTTCGGCGTCGATCCCTTCATAGACTCCACCCGGAATGACCGAGGGGATATAGGCCGGGATGATCTCGTTGATTTTCGCCAGATCCTCGTCCGAGAAGGAATGCAGGTTCATGCCCTTGGTCGAGGACAGCTGCACCATTGCGGCAACCGGCCATCCTGCGGCATAGAAATAGGCGTCCAGCTGACCGTCGGCCAGACGCTCGGCGCTCTGGCTGTTGTTCAGTTCGGCTTCGTCCATGTTGTCACGGTTGATGCCCCAGGCATCCAGCATCTGCAAAACGGCAACCTGCGTGCCGGAACCAGCTTGCGCGATACCAACGCGCTTGCCTTCAAGATCGCTCAGATCGTTGATCGTTGCCCCGGCGGGCAGCACCAGATGTAGGTCTTCGGGGAACAGGTTGGCCACGATGCGCAGCTTGGGGTGGGGTTTGCCCTCGAACTTTCCTTCACCCAGATACATCGAGCGCGTGACGTCCGCTGCGGCCAGGCCGGCCTCCAATTCGCCGTTCTGAACGGCCGCATTGTTGAAGACCGATGCAGTCGTGGATTGCGCAATAGCGATCAGACCCGGAACACCGCACTGTCCGCCCTCTTCACACGGACGCGATCCCGGAGGGGCAGAGATACCGTTTGCGATGGTGCCGCCAATGGGGAAATAGGTTCCGCCAGCACCGCCGGTGCCGATGCGGAAAAACGTCGGGTCCTGTGCCAGCGCAGGCGCGGCCAGCGCGCCAGCCAAGGCCAATCCGGTCAAGCATTTCATAAATTTCATTCTCATCTCCCTTTTTAGATCGTCGGATTCGGTTTTCCCAAACTTCGATCCCGCAAGCGTAGAGGCAAATTTCATAAATACAAATTTGTTATATTTCACTAAACTAAAGTTTGATTTATGTATTGAGGATGAATCTCACACAACTAGCCGTCTTTCGCGAAGTGATGGAAACCGGGTCCATCTCTCAGACCGCGAAAAAACTGCACCGCACGCAACCGGCGATCAGCCTGGCGCTGAAGAACCTTGAAAAGTCCTTGGGTTTGACGTTGTTCGAACGCAAGGGCCGTCGTCTGGTTCCGGTGCCGGAAGCGCATTACCTTCTTGCGGAAACGACAGGTATCCTGGACCGCCTCTCAACGATATCCGGCACGATGGAGGGTTTGATCAAAGGTCGCTCCGGCAGTTTGAATATCGCCACTATGCCCGGTCCTTCGGCATTCCTGTTTCCCCGGTTCATCAGCCAATCCGTTGGTGAAAATCCGAATATTCGGATAACGCTGTCCACGCGCAGCTCACCCCAGATCATGGAACTTGCCGGGACACAGAATATCGATTTTGGCTTCGCTGATTTTGAACACTCGGTCGGAAGGGAGCCACAATATTCGACCGAGATCATCCGGGCCGACTGTTTTTGCGCTGTTGACCTTACGCATCCTCTGGCCGCTCGCGAGAGTATTACGATTTCAGATTTGGACGGGATTCCAATGGGGGGATTGCACGCCACTCATCCGTTCCAGCGTAAGGTTCGACAAGAGTTTCAGGAAGAGTCCGCAAACTACAACCCGACCGTGACCTGCCAGTACTTTCTGCCGCTGATACCCTTTGTAAGTTCGGGTCAGTGCTGCACGATTGTTGATCCGTTGACGGTCGCAACCGAGCGGGAACTTGACCTCTCGCAAGGAAAGGTCGTCTTCGTGCCTTTCGAAAGACCGCTCAGATACGAATATGCGATACTGCAGCCTGACCACCGACCTCCATCGCAACTGGCTCTGAAGATCAAAGCGGGTTGGAAGTCCGAAGTCTTGCAGATGCTGGAAGAAGTGAAGGCCAATCCGCACGCAGAGCAGATCGATGAGGCGGACGACAAGCAGAGTTGAAGATTTTCGTTCTGTGATCCGAACGAACGGCTGCGATGGCCCGATTGCACCTGTCTGTGAAGGCTGAAATGCGCGTCAGGTTTGTCCATTGATTTGAGTGAGGTTGCCAAGAAGAGCCTGCACCAATGCAGCCTTGCGGGAAGTCTCATGAGGGGGCGAAGTGTGTTTAGGGAGAATAGCGACAAAAGCATAAGGCAGCGGCAGGCCGGGCCAATCCGACTGCAGAAAGTGTTCCGATCCGGTCTTCGCACAGATTAGCATCTTAGGAACCAGAGCGATACCGGCACCCTGAGACGCAAGTGCAAAAGCGACAGCCGCACCGCCGACCCGCAAGCCTTTGCGAACGTCCGGTGTTCTTGCAGTTCCTGCGGCCCGAAACCATGCTGACCATGTCGGATACGAGGCATATTGCTCTCCCCAGTCGGTGTGGATCAGCAGACTATCGGGTACTCTGGTCAGATCTCCTTCGGCAAGGTTCTGTTCTCTGAACGGCTGGTTGCAGTAGGGATAGACGGTGTCGGCGAAGAGAGGCACTGATGTGTGCTGCGGATAAAGGTGGCTTTCGGAAGTCACCCTTATATCGGTCTGGGTGCGCAGAAGGTCCACCGGATCACTTTCGATACGCAATTCCAGTCCAGTCTCTGGATTTAATGAACGAAACTTCGAAACCGCTGGCGCGACCCATTTTTCTGCCAAAGACTGGATTGTGCTGATTACGATCCGGGATCGCACTTCGCTTTCAAGCAACTGGTCGGTGGCGACTGAAATGCTCATCAGGGCATCAGAAATAGTCGGGTAGTAGTACCGCCCGGCATCGGTCAGATGTAGACTGTTATTGGTGCGACGAAACAGTGTTTTTCCTAGAAATTCTTCGACCTTTTTGACCTGCATGCTGACGGCGGCGGGTGACACGCCCAGTTCGGACGCGGCTGCGGTGAAGCCGCCCATGCGAACGGTGGCTTCGAAGGCCTTTAGAGAATTCAGCGGTGGAAGTCGCATTGCAGAACATCCTATCTGCATCAGATTTTCTTAACCATGACTGACATTTTTCGATCTGGAACGCCAGCTCGCGCCCGCCAATTATGGAGAAAAGCAAAGGAAGCGTGCATGGCGAAGATTGAGATTGAATACTTGGGCCAGCCTGAAATTGATCAGGTGTCGCTTGGCAATGATGATATTCTGGATGCGATCGAGCAGGGCTTGATTGCTGCGGGCGAGGGTAAAACGGTCATCGAGCCACGTATGCACCTGACACCTGACCCGACATTCAACGGTCACTTCAATGTGCTGCGCGGGTACGTCGAGCCGTTGGGATATGCAGGTGTGAAAATCGTCGGCGACTATGTCGATAATTATAAGCGTGGCCTGCCGTCGGAACTGGCTCTGTTGAACCTGTTCTGCCCAAGAACTGGCGCCCCGCGTGCCGTGATTGATGCCGCGGGAATAACGGATATGCGGACTGGTGCACTCACTGCCCTTGGCGCCAAATGGCTGGGGCCGCGAAATCCAAGAGTTTTAGGGCATGTGGGCGCGCGCGGCACGTCCTACTGGAATGTCAGGCTGTTGGATCACCTGTTCGATTTCGACGAAATCCGGGTGCATTCACGACGCCCTGAAAGCCGGGAAGCGTTCGGTGAAAGGCTGAGCCGTGATCTTGGCAAAAAGGTGATCGTAAGCGAGGATTGGGAAAGCTGTCTGAAAGACGCGGACATCCTGGTCGAGGCGACGCGATTGAACAAGCCAACGCCGATGTTTGACCGATCTTGGGTCAAGAAAGGCGCGTTTGTTGTTCCCTATGGCACCATGAGTGCCCTACCGCTGAACTTCACCGAGGGTTTTGATAAATTCGTCATGGATGATCTGGGGCAGATGCGAGCGGGCCATCTTGGTGCCCTGCGGCCGCATATTGATGCGGGCCTAGTCAGTGAAGACACGTTTTATGCGGAAATCGGCGAAATAGCGGCAGGATCGAAACCGGGCCGCGAGGCAGATGACGAAACCATTCTGTTTTGGCATCGCGGAATGTCGACCGGAGATATCGCGTTGGGCGCGCGGATTTTAGAACGCGCCCGCGAGCTTGGTATCGTTCAAAACCTGCTGTACCGGAACGTTTGATATGGAGACGCTTGGCCTTGACGGTGAATCGCTGACAGTTGCAGCACTCAGCGGGGCCGCCAAGCTATCGCAGAAGGTTGTGCTCGATCCCACTGGGCTGGCGGCCATGGATCGATCTCATGCGCTGGTGACACGGGCAATTCAGGATCAAATTCCGGTTTATGGCGTTACTACGGGTTTGGGTGCCCGGGCGACCGAAGTGCTGTCTGCACAAGCCTTGTCTGAGTTTTCAGTTCAAACCTTGCGTGGCCGCGCGCAAGCGATCGGTTCAGAGACCGCGCCGGAGGTGGTGCGGGCAGGGCTGATCGTGCGATTGAACTCCATGCTCAAGGGGCACAGCGCCGCCCGACCCGAGGTGGCGCGGCACATAGCCTCCTGCCTGAACGCCGGCCTGACACCTGTCGTAGGTGATATCGGCTCGATCGGCGCGGCGGATCTTGTTTTGAATGCAACCGTAGGTCTGGCGTTGATCGGCGAAGGTCAGATGCGAGACGCGAGAGGAGCAATAGGCCCAAGCGACGAGGTCATGCGCGCCCACGGGATCGTACCGCTCACGCTTGCGCCGCGTGACGGGCTGGCCCTGATCAATCACGCTGGTGCGGTTAGCGGGGCAGCCGCGCTTGCAGTCACCGAGGCAGCTTGCGCATTCGAGGCGGCGCAATCTGCCGTGGCGCTGTCTATGGAAGGGTTTTGTGCGAATACCGGACCGCTGGAGCCAAGGGTGCTGCGGATCAAGCCCTATCCCGGTCAATTGAAGGCAGCCGAAGGTCTGCGCAAGCGTTTGGCCGGAGGGCTGCTGTTCGATCCGGGGCAGGCCCGTCGCCTGCAGGATCCGCTGTCGTTCCGAAACGTGGCTCAGATCCACGGCACGGCCCGTGCGGCCCTGGATCGCGCGATTGAGTGTTTGACCATCGAAATCAACAGTTCCAGCGACAATCCGATAGCTCTGGTCGAAAGTGAGGAGATGATATCGTGTGGCGCTTACTTCACGTCCGAGATTACCTGCGCCGTCGAAGCGCTCAGCCGGTCCATCGTTCCGTTGGCCATGGCACTGGTGGCGCGTATCGCCAAACTGCTGAACCCTGAATTCAGCGGGTTGCCTAGTTTTCTGGCTCAGCAGGACAGCGCCTCAAACGGGTTTGCGCCGGTGATGAAAGTGGCCGAGGCGTTGGTGTCAGAACTTGCGCACGCAGCCCAACCAGTGCCGATCTGGCCCAGCTTGAACGCCAATGGAGTCGAGGACTGCTTCACCGGATCACCAACCGCTGTCAAAGCCCTGAGCGCGGTTGTCAGGTATCTCCGGCAATTGACGGCTATTGAGCTTCTGACAGCGTGCCAAGCGGTAGAGTTGCGTGGAAGCCGTCGCTCATTGGGGCAAGTTTTGAGCAGGCTCTGCGAAGATGTTCGTGAGGTGTCTCCTGCGCTCACCAAAGACCGGCCATTGGGTGGAGACATTAAAGCGCTCGCTGCAGGCATCGCTCACAACCGATTTGTCGGGATCGCCGACTAGCAAGGGGTCGCTTCGAAGCAACTTGGTGAAGTCCGGGCAACCTTCTGTGGAGCCTCGAACCTGTCGACTTCTCAACGAAGCTTTCTCGGGACATCTTTGCTTTGAAGAATAAGCGCGCCGCGACTTGGAAGTCCTATTTGGTTGAGCCGTCCTTTTTGAGAGAACGCGCCATGTCGCTTAAAGTTCGGTACACGTTGCCCGCTTGAGGATGCCAGCGCGCAACATCGCGGCCCTGTATGGCAACGACCTCTTCGTCTCCCCGCGCCGCAGGACCTGTTAGGGCGTCCTGAGGACCCAGAGCGGTCACATTCTCGACGGTGCTTTCAAGTAGTTTTGCGTTTAGCTGTGGTATCACGTCATCTGCGACGCCCGCGTCTGCCCATGCTTCACATGCAATCGCCTGCAACACGACGGCAAAGTTGTTCGAGATCACCGCCGCCGCGTGATAAAGGCTCTTTCCTTCGGAGCGGATCGAAAAGCATTCTGCCCCCAAGTTTTCCATCAACGGTTGCAGAAACGCGAGGGCGTCGGGGTCTCCTTCAAGGCCACACAAGGCGCCCTGGAACTGGTCTTTTGCCTTTTCGGGATCAGCGAAGGACAAGACCGGGTGGACACTCGCCAAATGCCAATTCAAATTTCGCAAAGGCTCCATCTCGTTGGCAGGGAAAAACCCGCTGCAGTGAAAGGCAATTGTCGGCTGCGCTGTTGTGTCTGTCTTCGAAAGCGCATCCGCAAGATCAACTGCAACTGCTGATATCTGAGTATCCGGAACCGCGATGATCCAAAGATCAGCGGGTCTCAGATCATAAACGCTATCCACGGCCCTGCCTGCTCCGGTTCGCTGAACCGCTTTCTGCGCAGAAGTGAGGCTTGCGCTGAGAACGTCCTGTATCTGGCAATTCGGCAATTCATTTAACAGGGTCAGGAATGTTTGCCCGACTCGACCTGCTCCGATCAGGTTTATTTTGATCTGGTTCATTTTCGCGTTGCCCCAAACGTGAATGTTTGAAGGGTACTGTGCCACGCCGACCAAGCCTCTTGCAAAGGTCGTATCGCAAAACTGTTTTGAACAACCGAACGCCAGAGAACTGTTCAATGGTTCACGACTTCTGCCGGAGGCCGATAGTCATCAATCCTTTTCAGTTTCCCCGGTTTCGGGCCTCCAACCGTTCCAGATTCACAACCGTTGAAAGCATCAAGCGGTCGTGGCTCCAATCTTGAGTTTGCCGGACAGATGCTGAACCAATGGCAAGAACCGTGGCCAATGACAGTGTCAGGCCGAGAAACGCGACAGGTAAAGGTGATGTCGACGCCGGTGCCTCGGTCAACGCAATCACACGCTGACGCAACGTGTTTTTTGCTTTGGTCCCATTTACGAGGGCAACGTGAAGCACACGCGGGTTGCTGAGGGCGACAGAACGCGTGCAGTAATCCAACAGGCAGGTGGTGTATTCTTTTGCGTCGATCCCTTTGCGGGACACAACGGACTGATCACATGCCATTTCGCGGAGACGATCGAACTGATGCTTCATAGCCAGATAGGCCGGGTTCCAGAAAAGCACCGGGCGCAGAAGTTCAAAGCCCAGCTCCCATTCTACGTCCAGAGACCGAATGTGCTGGAACTCATGTGCCAGGGCAAACCGCAATTCGCGCGGCGTGTTCAGCAGGTGACTGGGCAAAACGACGTGACGGCGGCGCAAACCGCGCACTGCGAAAGGGACGGTTACACGGTCCGACAGACGAATGTCGACTTTCGATGACTGGCGCCAAAGGAAACTGGACTTCACGGCTTTTCGGATTGCCCAAGCGTCGCGTGCTACTCGGATGGCCAATATTGTCGACACAAAAGTTAGTAGAACAAAAACGCAAGTAACAAAGAAGCTGTTGCCTGACAGGATGTGATCGAGCCATCGCTCACGCGTATTCAGCAGTGACTCGAATTGTGCGGCAGGCATCGCGATTTCGCCGCGCAGGAAGGCCGCTACGGCAATGTCACCCAATGCCACTGCACGCCCCGGCCAAAGCAGACTGGCAATTGTCGATACACCCAGCGCAAGAACCGGGCTGAGCACAACACAAAGACACAGAGCCTTGAGCGAGCGGAGTTGGGCCACAAAGCCGTGTCGCATCGATGTCCGATCTAACATGGCACGGGCCGCCAGCCAGATCAGCGCTGATAATCCAAGCACGACATTGAACTCGAGAAATGCATCGAGAACCGGTTTAACCGCCGTCATTTTGCAGTCTCCTCTCTACCAGTGCCCGAATTTCCTCAAGATCGGATTCACTCAGCCCCGCATCATCGACAAGACGCGCGACCAGCGTCGCGGGGGTGTCGTCGAACAGGGTGCGAGACAGGTTCTGGAGTGACCGCGCCTGATACCTGTCCTTTTCCAGCAGTGGCTTGTAGATCAGCGTCTTGCCGTCCTTGCGACTCTCAACGAAGCCTTTTTCGTCAAGAATTCGCAGAATAGTCGCGCCTGATGTATAAGCCAGATTGCGTTCCGATGGCAGGCGATCAAGTACATCCCGCACCGACCCTTGTCCGATCGCCCAGAGCTCGTTCATGAACTCTAGTTCAACTTCGGTCATCAGATTTGTCGTTTTTTTCTTACGCATCGGGTACTGTGTCGCCATTTTTAGTATGCCCGCCAGACAAGCATTCTTTTGTGGTTTCGCAAAGCCTAAACTTTCCAGAAAACAAAAACGCCCCAGCCGATTGACAGGAACAGAGGTGTCCAGACCGGCTGGCCCACCAATCCAAGCCAGGCCAGGAAGATATAAGCCGAGCCCAACAGCGTGATGAACAAGCGGTCACCCAGAGTGGTGGTCAGGCCCAGCACGCCGCGGCGTTCAATGCCGTCGCGGAACTTGACGACTTCCAGAATGCCAATCAGGGCGATAGCCGAGAAAATTCCGATAAAAATTGCAAGTGTGGCTGGGGTCCAGGCCATCCAGAAATCTGGCCATAGCGGGTCGGTCCAGGAGAACCCCTTTTCCTCTTGCTGGCCGACATTGCCCCAACCGGCCTGCGCCTGGGCGAAGGCTGTCGAGGGCAGAAAGGGGAGGGCGAGAAGTAGTTTTCGCATATCGAACCTCACACACGACCCATCGCGAAACCGCGCGCGATGTAGTTGCGGACAAACCAGATGACGATGGCTCCGGGGATGATGGTCAGGGTGCCGGCAGCGGCCAGCAGGCCGAGCTCGTACCCTGCGCTTGAGGCGGTGCGGGTCATTACGGCAGCAATGGGTTTGGCCTCGACTGCGGTCAGGGTTTTCGCCAGCAGCATCTCGACCCATGAGAACATGAAGCAGAAGAATGCCGCAACGCCTACGCCCGCTTTGATGTTCGGCAGAAATATGGTCACGAAGAACCGCGGGAAGGAGTAGCCGTCGACATAGGCAGTTTCATCCAGTTCCTTGGGAATACCACGCATGAAGCCTTCCAAAATCCAGACCGCCAGCGGCACGTTGAAAAGCGTGTGCGCCAGCGCCACGGCCAGATAGGTGTCGAACAGGTGTATCGACGAATAGAGCTGGAAGAACGGCAGCGCGAACACCGCCGCCGGGGCCATCCGGTTGGTCAGCAACCAGAAGAACAGCTGTTTGTCCCCCAGGAACCGATAGCGCGAGAACGCATATGCCGCAGGCAGGGCAACACAGACGGACAAAACCGTGTTGATCGTGACGTAGGCGATCGAATTGATGTAGCCCCAATACCATGTCGGGTCTGTGAAGATGGTGATATAGTTTTCCAGCGTAAACGTCTGGGGAAACAGGGAAAAACCCGACAGGATCTCGTTCGTGGTCTTGAAGGACATCGCCACCAGCCAATAGATCGGCAGCATCAGGAACGCGATATAGAGGATCGGGATGAGGGACCGCTTCTTCATTGCGCGTCATCCTTTGTCATCAGAGTGTAGAAGACCCAGCTAACCAGTAGCGTGATGGCGAAGTAGATCAGGCTCATCGCCGCCGCAGGGCCGAGGTCGAACTGTCCCAGCGCGATCTTCACAAGGTCGATCGACAACAGGGTGGTTGAGTTGCCGGGGCCGCCGCCAGTCAGAACGAAAGGTTCGGTGTAAATGTTGAAACTGTCCATGAAGCGCAGCAGAACGGCGATCGTCAGAACGGTTTTCATCTTGGGCAACTGGATGTAGCGGAACACGGACCATGGGCTGGCACCGTCGATCTTCGCCGCCTGATAGTAGGCATCTGGGATCGACACGAGGCCCGCGTAGCAGAGTAGCACGACCAGCGAGGTCCAGTGCCAGACATCCATGACAATGACGGTGATCCAGGCCGAAAGCGGCTGTTGTGTCATGTCATAATTGATGCCCAATACGTCATTCAGGAAATACCCCAGCAGGCCGATCTTGGGCAGGGTGAAGATGTTCCACATCGAGCCGACCACGTTCCATGGGATAAGCATCGGCAGGGCCATCAGGACCAGACAGACAGGCACCCAGAAACCTTTGCGCGGCATTGACAGGGCCACGATGATGCCAAGTGGCACCTCAATGATCAGGATCAGGAAGGTGAACAGGAACTGGCGCCCCAGTGCGGCCTGAAACCGGTCAGAGCGCAGGATCTGTTCGAACCAACCCAGACCTTCCCAGAAGAACTGGTTGTTGCCGAAGGTTTCCTGCACCGAGTAATTGACCACCGTCATCATCGGCACAAGTGCGTTGAACGCGACCAGCGCCAACACGGGCAGTACAAAGAACCACGCCTTTTGGTTTTCTGTTCTCATTGCGCCCGCTCCTCGGTAGCGATCCAGCCGTCGCGATAGACGCGGGATTGTTCTGGTTTGAATTGCAGGAAGACCTGTGATCCGGGTTCGGGCACGCTGTGTTCGGTCACGGCTTTGAGAGCCGTGTTGCCGACCATCGCGCTGACCACAAAATGACGGCCAATGTCCGAGACCTTGGTCACATGCGCCGGGATACCGGTGTCGCCAAAGCCTACATATTCGGGGCGGATGCCCAGATCGGTGCGGCCTCCCTCACCGTGGGTCGGGCCTTCCAGCACTACCTCGTGCCCTTCGAACACGGCGCGGTCGCCTTTGGCCTCGCACGGCAGAACGTTCATGCCCGGAGAGCCGATGAAATGGCCAACAAAGGTGTGCTGAGGGCGTTCGAACAATTCGACAGGGGTGCCGATCTGCACCACTTCGCCTTCCTGCATCACTACCACCTCATCGGCGAAAGTCAGCGCCTCGGTTTGGTCGTGAGTCACATAGATCATCGTCGCTTTGACGCGCTGATGCAGCTCTTTCAGTTTGGACCGCAGCTTCCATTTCAGATGCGGGTCAATCACGGTCAGCGGTTCATCGAACATCACTGCGTTCACGTCATCACGCACAAGACCGCGACCCATCGAAATCTTTTGTTTATTGTCCGGGCTGAGGCCGCTGGCGCGGGTGTTCAGCATGTCGGTGACGTCCAGCATCTCGGCAATTTCCGAGACCCGGCGGTTTATGGTCGCGGCATCGACGCCTCGGTTCTTCAAAGGGAAAGCCAGGTTCTCACCCACGGTCATCGTGTCGTAGATCACCGGGAACTGGAACACCTGCGCGATGTTGCGCTGATCGGGGGGCAGGGCGGTGACGTCTTTGCCGTCAAACAGAATCTGCCCCTCTGACGGAGTCAGCAGGCCCGAAATGATGTTCAACAACGTGGATTTACCGCAACCCGATGGCCCCAGCAGCGCATAAGCGCCACCATCGCGCCACGTCACGTCGATTTCCTTCAGTGCATAGTCTTCCGGGCCTTTTGGCGTCGGCATGTAGCTGTGTCGCAGGTTTGAAAGCTTGATCTGTGCCATGTCAGGCCACCCTTTTGCCGTCTTGGCCGAAATACCGGCAGTGGGCCGGGTTCATGTAGAAGCTGTGATCTTCGCCAACCTGATACGGATGCACACCTGTGGCGAGCGACACCCACGCGTCATCGCCATGTTGGAAATGCGCGCTGGAATCCGAGCCGGACAGTTCGGTCACAATCACGCGGCCGGTGAGTTCCACATCATCATCGGAAGAGCGGAACGGCGTTACCCGATGGGGTCGTACGGCGACCATGTAATCTCCGTCGGCCACATCGGTGACAGCCCAGCCGCCTCCGCCAGCCAGTTGCGCCTGAGCGCCAGATACGGTGATGCGCGCTACATTGATCGGCGGGTCCGAGAAGACCCGCGCGGCAGCGATGTTTTCCGGGTTACGGTAGATGTCGGCGGTCGGCCCGAACTGTGTGACGCGACCGTCTTCCATCAAGGCGGTGTAGCCGCCCAACAGCAGGGCTTCTTCCGGTTCCGAAGTCGCGTAGACGACGACCGCTCCGCGACCTGCGAACAGGTCCGGAAGTTGCTCACGCAGTTCCTCACGCAGCTTGTAGTCCAGGTTAGCCAGCGGTTCGTCTAGAAACACCGCGCGGCTTTCCTTGGCAATCGCACGCGCCAAGGCGGTGCGTTGCTGCTGCCCGCCCGACAACTCATGCGGGCGGCGGTGTAGCATCGGGCGCAGTTGCAACAGGTCGGCGGCCTCTTCCACGCGGCCTTCGATCTCAGATTTCGCCATGCCCGCCACGCGCAGCGGCGAGGCGACGTTGTCGAACACGGTCATATGCGGGTAGTTCACAAAGAACTGGTGCACCAGGCTGATCTGCCGCTTTTGCGTGTTCAGCCGTGTGACGTCCTGCCCATCCATCACGACCTTACCGGACGCAATTGGGTCCAATCCGGCCATCATCTTGATCAGAGAGGTTTTGCCCGATCCCGTCGCCCCCAGCAACACGTTGAAATGGCCGGTCTGCAATGTCAGGTTCGTGGGCTTAATGTGGATGACGTTACCGACCCGTTTGGTCGCGTCCTGTAATTCGATCATGTCCGTGGATTCCGGTCCTTCAGTGCGCCGCACTGGTCTTGAGGTTGGGGGCGCCTGAAACGGCGTCCCCTGGTTTCATTGCCTTACTGAGACTGCCAGCGCTGAACCAGTTCGTCATAGTTGACGGTCTGGCCCTGCGGCTTTTCGTTCTCAAGCTTGGCCTTGGGCGAACCCGCTTTTTCCAGCCAGAAGGCGGGATCCTGCGGTTCGTTCAGACGGGGGCCGCAGCCACCGTAGACACCGGCGCTTTCATCCGCGGCCTGCATGCGGGCCATGGTGATATCCATCTCTTCTGCCAGACGGTCCATCGCCTCTTGCGGGGTGAAGGCGCCCGAGTTCACGTCACCGATCTGCTGCCACCAGATCTGGGCCAGCTTCGGATAATCCGGCACGTTGATGCCGGTCGGCGACCATGCCACGCGGTCAGGTGAGCGGTAGAACTCGACCAGACCACCCAGCTTGGGTGCGCGTTCTGTGAACGACTCGTGATTGACCGAACTGTCGCGGATGAAGGTCAGACCCACATGGGATTTCTTCACATCAACAGTCTTGGAGGTCACGAATTGAGCATAGAGCCAGGCCGCCTGAGCACGATCCTCGGGGGTCGATTTCAGGAAGGTCCAGGACCCCACGTCCTGATAGCCAACCTTCTGACCTTCTTCCCAATAGGGGCCATGCGGGCTGGGCGCCATGCGCCAAAGTGGCGTGCCTTCGTCGTCGACAGTGTTATTGCCTTCGGATTTCGGCTTCACCATGTCTGCGGTAAAGGCGGTGTACCAGAAGATTTGCTGGGCCACGTTGCCTTGGCTAAGTGCCGGCAGCGACTGGTAGAAGTCATATGACGCCGCACCCGGAGGCGCATAGGCCCGCAGCCATTCATCCCACTTGCGGATCGCATAGACCGCAGCCGGACCGTTGGCCGCGCCACCGCGCGAGACGGAGGCCCCGACAGGGTTACAGGTGCCCGCTTCCATGCGGATGCCCCATTCATCAACGGGTACACCATTCGGCTCACCCACGTCACCAGCACCCGCCATCGACAGCCAGGCGTCGGTCATACGCCAACCCAAGTCAGGCGCACGCTTGCCGTAATCCATGTGACCATAGATTGTCACACCATCGACTTCCTTGACGTCATTCGTAAAGAACTCGGCGATGTCTTCGTAAGCGGACCAGTTGACCGGAACACCCAGATCATAGCCGTATTTCTCTTTGAACGCCGCCTTGTTGGCTTCGTCATCGAACCAGTCCTTGCGAAACCAGTAGAGGTTGGCGAACTGCTGGTCAGGCAGCTGATACAGCTTGCCATCCGGACCAGTGGTGAACTGAATGCCCATGAAGTCATCCAGATCCAACGTCGGCGAGGTTGTCGCCGCCCAGTCGCCGCCCATCATGTCGGTCAACGGATAAGCCAGTTGCAAACGCGAGTGGGTGCCGATTAGGTCGCTGTCATTGACATAGCCGTCATACAGGTTTCGACCGGTTTGTAGCTGTGTCTGAACAGCCTGAACCACTTCCCCTTCACCAAGTATCTGGTGGTTGACCTTTATGCCGGTGATTTCCTCGAATGCTTTGGTCAGAACCTCAGATTCGTAAGAGTGGGTCGGAATACCTTCGGACAGAACATTGATTTCCATTCCCGCGTAAGGTTGCGCAGCTTCGATGAACCACTGCATCTCGGCCATCTGTTCGTCTTTCGACAGGGTCGATGGCTGGAATTCGTCGTCGATCCAACGTTGTGCTGCGGCTTCGTCGGCCCAAGCAGAGCCGTGCCCCGCAATGACGGCAGCCGCCGCCACTGCGGAAAGTAGATGTCTCCGCATCTCTTTCCTCCCAAAATTTTAGCATAACCGGGTGTAACCGGATGGCGCTCAGCATCAGCGATTTCTTGCGCACCTGTCAAACTAAATTTTTAGTAAATGGAAAAAACCGCGTAATATATTAAAAATAAGTACTTTCTTGATGTAGCGCGGGAGGCAGTTGCGCGTTGTTTGCAGATGGATTTTTGTGAAGTTGTTGTGGCGTGCTGCGTCGAATTAGACAGGATGCCACGCCGGTTTAGGTTAATTGGCGCGGCGCGCCTAGTGGCCAAACGCAACCGAAAGAGTAGCACGGCATAGGCAAATACACCTTCGGAGATCTTCGTGACCAATTACATCACGTTTTTTTAACACCTATCATTTGTACGATTTTCACTAACTGCGCCGTTAAAAATAGTAACAAGTATGAATGCACTGTTGCTGATATGCTTAGGGTCAGGATGCATTGATTTTCAAAGCGCTGCGTGATTCACGGCTCGAAAACCGGAGCGGTGATATGAGCGACCTTTTCTGGCTGACTGCTGAGCAGATGGCCAAACT